>DATHNG010000165.1:0-83367 GCA_035486275.1 Bacteroidia bacterium | reverse complement strand
TGTTATCAATTTTACCATTCCAATAGTCAAGCGGATTATTAGAGGTGAACACCTTTACTCCCCACCTGTTATAAATTTCAATAGTATATGCCGGTTCGTGTTCCGCATGTATTATAAACAGGTCGTTTATTCCATCGTTGTTAGGGGTAAATACATTTGGTACTTCAAAGTCCTGGCATTCTATAGAAATAATCAGAGTATATGCACTTTGACAACCATTACTGTCGGTTCCCGTTACAGTATATGTAGTAGTTACAGATGGTGTTACAACCGTACTTGCACAGGAAACACAGCCCACAGTACCCGTCGGGGTCCAGGCATATGAACTAACACCTGAGGCATTTACATAAGCTGAGGCACCGAATGCAATAGTTGTATCGCAACAAGCTACAACGGTTTTTGTAACATATACATTCATAAATGTAGAATCCTTTGCCAAACAACCACCCGGGGTAATTATTTTTACAGATATCTCACCCGACGAGGTAGGCTTGAACGTAATGGAAGATCCGGTCATGCCATTACTCCACTGGTAACTATTACCGCCACTTGAAGCAGTAAGAGTAAGGTTCTCGCCTGTACATGGTACGCCTGATGAAGTAATAGAAAACGTAGGTACCGGTATTATAGACACTGTAACGGTATCCTTATTTGAACATCCGCTCTTGGTTTCTGTAAGCGTATAAGTAGTTTTATTTGTTGGGCTTACTGTTATGTTTGCACTTGTGGCTCCGCCAGGTTGCCATACATAAGTTCCGCCTGGTGTTCCACCCGCACTAAGTACATCAGGTGTTCCTGCACAAATAAGATTATTACTAGCGCTGGCGGTTGGCTGAGGTATTTGGTTAACATGCACTGTATCGTATAATGTAGTATCATTATAACAGATAGTTTTAGTATATGTTACCGAGTAAATAGTTGGAGATGTAAGAGGGTTTACAATTATGGTACTTGTAGTTGCCCCGTTATTCCATATATATCCACTACCTGTTGCTGTAAGTGTATCAAAAGTTCCGGCACACAGGTTATTATCATCCGCAGTAATGGAAGGTTTAACAACAGTTCCAACTGTAACAACAAAAGTAGCGTTAGCTGTACATGAAGCATTCTTCTCGGTTACAGTATAGGTAGCTGTAAACCCGGGAGTTACTGTAATGCTACTTGTAGTTTGAGCTGTATTCCACACATATTTTGTAAGTCCGCTTGTTCCGCCATTTGCTGTAAGAACCAAGCTACTGCCGCTACATAAAGAATCCTTAGGAGCCGTAATTGTCGGAACAGGTGTAGGAACAACATGTAGCACCGTGGATAAGGTAGAGGTACCTAAACAATACGAAGTTACACTAACTGAATAGGTAGTAGTAACTGTTGGATTTACTATAATAGTACCAGTTGTTGCACCTGAAGATGATGATGTTGGTGTACTACTCCAAACATAAGTACCGGTACCACTTACATTAAGTGAGTCTGTAACACCAGGGCAAATACTATCATGATATAATATTAGGCTTGGAGGAATATTGGTGATCACAGTAACTTTTTTACTAACTGAAGATGAACAAGAACCATTTGATTCAGTAACTGTATAAATAGTTGTAACAGTCGGGCTAACAGTAGTAGTATCCGTTGTAGCACCCGTACTCCATATATACTTAGTCACTTTTATTCCACCCTTGGCAGTTAGCAGATCAGCAGTACCTCCGCATATTGTATCTTTTCCCGTAATAGAAGGGTTAGGGAAAGGCAGGATATGAAGAACTTTTGTTAATGTCGTATCGGCACGGCATTTTGAATGTACAACCACTGAATATGTTGTTGTTTTCGCCGGGGCTACTACAATAGAAGTAGTTGTAGCACCCGTATTCCAGCTGTAACTGCTTCCACCGCTTACCCTTAAGGTAGCAGTATCTCCATAACAAATACTATCTCTTGATAATGAAATAACCGGAGACGAGGAACTTAGTACAGTAACAGTAGCAGTAAGATTTGTAGGACATGATCCGCCACCTACATTCACCGAGTACGTTGTAGTAGCAGTAGGGCTAACCACAATAGTATCAGTTGTGGCCCCGTTATTCCATGAATAAGAGGTTCCGGGGGTGCCAACAACAATCAATGAATCCACCTGTCCGCTACAAATAGTATCTGGTTTAGTAACTATACTGTCATTTAGTCCAGGACCAACAGTTACTGTAAACGTCGCTGAACCACCACATCCACCGCCACCAAAAGGAATACCTGTTACTGAATAGGTAGTTGTAACGGTAGGATTAACTGTAATGCTATAAGGCCCGGGGAAAATAGAAACAGCACCCGTACTCCATTGGTACCCAATATCGGTAAAACCACCTCCTTTGACAGTCAGCACATCACTTGCACCAGGGCATATAGGCCCAGCGTTTCCGGTAATTGTAAGTGTAGGCCCACCAGCGCTAACTGTTATAACCTGGGTAGCAGAATCTGATCCACATTTGCTAGCACCTAAGCCTTTCAGAGTAACCGTATAGGTATTAGGGCTTGGGTAAGTATGCGATGGGCTAACAGAACTTGATGTAGTGCCGTCACCAAAATTCCATACGTACGGGCTTCCCCCGTTAGAAGTATTAGTAAAAGTAACTGCTGAACCAGAGCATCCGCTATCGGCGGCAGTAAACGATATTGTCGATGAAGGATCTACTACTACCTTTATTAGCGTATCTGTACCGCATCCATTGTTGACCTCAGTAAGTTTTACTGTATATGTTCCTGCCGTATTATACGTCCATGTTGGGTTGGCAGTTGAGTCATTTGTTGTACCTAGATTATAAAAGTCCCAATAAAAAGAAACACCTGCGCCAGGACCCGGGGTGGATGTATTTGTAAAATTGGTAGCTGATCCCACACAAACTGTATCAGCTGTAAATGAAGGTACTGGAGGAGGGCCAGGAGCCTTCGGTATATTTATTGTTATAGTATCAGCACAGAACTTCCCTGTAACAGGAGTAACTATTACCTGATAATTTCCTGCGCTATCCACTTTAATAGTTTGAGTAGTGTCAGTACCTACAATTCCGTTTGTAGGCCCACTCCATAAATATTGCGCACCGCCCGGAGGAGCCGTTAGGCTGATATATTTTTGCCCGCAAAGCGCCGGTGAAGATGTAATTAAACCTAATGAGCTGCAAGATGCATCTACATATGCATACCCGAAGTGACCCCCAAGTGCACAATCTACTGCTTCAAACTGAATAGTTACGCATTGGCCAATATAGGCTTTTAAAGATGCAAAAACCACGGTCCAGTTTTTGTAATAAACAGAGTCACCATCGGATGGATAGTATACAGATTTAAAACCATCTATACCTGACTGAGATACTACATTATATGATCCACAATGTGGTATCGTATCGCCATTTTGATCAAGTAAGGCAACGTTAAAAAATGGTTGCTCGTAATAAGGATGGTTTGGATTTTCAAGAAAAACTGCGTACTGATATGTAAAGTTAGTATTGGCAGCGGTTACCATAAATGTCTGGTTCAGTATAGCAACACCCTGGTTAGGGTTAGTACTGTCTCCGACTCTAACTGAATATTTACCACCAAAAGGAGAAACTCTTGGAACAGATGGCGCAAGAGGGTCATTACCACCTGTCATTATTTCAACCTGATAATCATTCCCGCCACCGGTATTCGTATTAGGGTCATTTGCTGCGCCCGTAACACCAGGACCACAAGCACCGCCGGTAACACCTGTAATGTCGAATGAAGAAGTAGGTCCTGTACCAGGAGAATTATTTGTAGCATAATATGCATTCCAGCCACTAAGTGTACCATTTTCAAAATCAATATTGGTACAGCCCGGATTACACGTTGCTAATGGCTTGTGAAGTTCTTTCGCTGAAAACTCATCAACCGAAGAAGGGTATTCTTTTTTTATCTCTTCAAATTGCTTATACAGGTATACATATTGTGATTCCTGTGCAGCCATATAACCGTCAACATTTGAAGCAGTTACTTTACCAGCCACTATTTTCCTTAAAAAATTAATCTTGTCGGAATCTATACGTGCTTTATTAAAACGAACAAAAGTTTGGAAATCATCCTTACTCAGGCTGAGTTTTCTTCTCAAATGGCCCATGGTTGTTTTCCAATGAGCTAAAACAGGTTCTGTTTGTTCAGTAATGCTTTTAGCTTGAGAAAAAACTTCCCCGTTAGCTAAAACCATAAAAGCCACGAAAACTTTAATACAAGTCTTTAGTACTCCTTTGTTCATAATATTCATTTTTTAAAATGCGGAAAATGAGGGCAAATGTATTCAAATTACCCTATAAAACAAACTTACGGCCTTTTTTTTTGTACCTACCTCATTTTGAGGCGCTTTCAGCATAATAGTGATGAAAGATAGCAATGGTTTCTATCCCCTTCAAATAATTGAATACGCCATAGTGTTCATTCGGCGAATGTATGTTGTCTGAGTTCAAGCCAAACCCAAACAAAATTGAATCGAGTCCCAATTCTTTTTTGAAAAGTGCTACAATCGGTATACTTCCACCACTGCGGGTTGGTATAGGCTTTTTGCCAAATGAAGTTTCCATTGCTCTGCTTGCAGCTTTATATCCTATTGATGTAGTTTCAAGCAATACAGGGTCTCCACCATGGTGCGGGGTAACTTTTACCTTTACTGATTTAGGGGCAATTTTTTGAAAATGCTTTGTAAAAAGGTCAGTAATTTTAAGCGGGTCCTGATTAGGCACTAAACGCATAGATATTTTAGCATATGCTTTTGATGCAATAACTGTTTTTGAACCCTCACCTGTATATCCGCCCCAGATTCCATTTACATCCAATGTCGGCCGTATTGATGTGCGTTCTAAAGTTGTATACCCTTTCTCTCCAAGTACTTCCTTAATATCCAAATCCTTTTGATACTCTTTCAAGCTAAACGGGGCTTTATTTAACTCCTTCCTGTCTTTATCCGAAACCTTCAATACATCTTTATAAAAACCAGGAATAGTAATATGCCCGTCTTTATCTTTCATTGAATCTATCATTTGACATAGTACATTTATAGGGTTTGGCACAGCTCCCCCATATACACCCGAATGCAGGTCTCTGTTAGGTCCCGTAACTTCTACCTGAACATAACTAAGACCTCTCAAACCAATGGTGATAGAAGGAACATCATTAGCTATCATATCGGTATCTGAAATAAGGATGACATCCGCAGCTAGTTTTTTCTTATTCTTCCTTACAAAATCGCCTAACGATTCCGACCCTACTTCTTCCTCACCCTCTATTAAAAATTTCACATTGCATGGCAGATTCTTTTTACGCATCATCAATTCAAAAGCTTTTACGTGCATATACACCTGCCCCTTATCATCACAGGCACCACGGGCAAATATTTTTCCATCTTTTACTACAGGTTTGAATGGTGGAGATGTCCATAGGTCCATAGGGTCAGGAGGTTGAACGTCATAATGCCCATAAACCAATACCGTTGGTAGTTTTTTATCAATTATCTTTTCACCAAATACAATAGGGTGGCCTTTTGTTTCATGTATTTCCGCCTTATCTGCACCGGCATCTAGCAACGATTTTTTCACCCAGTCGGCTGCACGTGCAACATCCTTTTTATAAGCAGGATCGGCACTTACCGAAGGAATGCTCAAAAATTCAATAAGCTCATCAATAAAACGTTGCTTGTTAGCGTTTACATATTCTTTGATCTCTTTCATATCGGAAATATTTTGTTTTTACTTTAAAAAAGTGTTCACAAATATGCGATTTCTATTATATCAAGCGTACATTATTTTCTAACTTTGTTGCTTATGCCTTTTATGTGAGTAGTTTTAAAAAAATAATAGTTATATTTCTGCTTCTTTCGGGAGTATATAACCTAAAGGCACAACTAATAGTTGACACAACACATACCGTGCAGCAATTGGTCAAAAATGTGCTTCTCAGTAATAATATATTGGTTTCAAACATTTCATACACAGGCGCAAACCGAGCCATAGGATATTTTGATGGTACTCATTCCAATATTGGACTAGCTAACGGAGTTCTTATGACAACCGGAAGTGTTGAAACTGCTGTTGGTGCATTCATTCCAACCAGTTTTGGGGTGAACAACGGATTACCGGGTGATTCTGCCCTTTCTGTAATTGCAGGCGATTCTACATTCGATGCCTGCGTGCTTCAATTTGATTTTGTTCCCTTTTCTGATACAGTTAGCTTTGATTTCGCTTTTGGCTCACAGGAATACCCCAAATACACATGTTGTAAGGAAAATGACGTGTTCGCTTTTTTCATAAGCGGACCCGGAATTGCAGGAGAAAAAAACATTGCGCTGATACCGGGCACCACTATACCAATTGCACTAAAAACCGTAAATGGAAAAGATTCTGCAGGCAGCAATTGCGGAGGTAGCTGCTTTGGGGTTAATTCAAATTACTACGTTGATAATTTACATGGAACTACTATTGGATATGGTGGTTTTACAACAGTACTGAAGGCTATATCAGATGTTACCTGCGGACAGACCTATCATATAAAAATTGCCATTGCGGACAGCTATGATCATGATTTTGATTCAGGAGTATTTCTTGGGGGCCATAGTTTCAGAGGAGGAACTAATCCTTTAAACATAAGTATAAGCCCTTCTGATTCCATTTGCCCTAATGATAAGGTAAGCATAAGCTTTCCCGATAATAATCCGGCAGATACACCCATCTGGAGTTTTCCGACCGATGCTACTGTTATATCAGGTAGCGGATTTGGCCCTTATGTACTTAGCTGGCGTAGTTCAGGCATAAGGCAAGTGAGCCTGCTTGATACCGGTGCCTGCGAATATAATAGAGATTCAATATTAATTAATGTTGCACCCTGCGATGTTCAGGTGCCTAATATTTTCACCCCCGGCAGTGGAGATAATAATGATGTGTTTCAAATAATAAATATTGAAAAATACCCATATAGCAACCTGCAGGTATATAACCGCTGGGGCCAGGAAATATATTATTCTGAAAACTATAATAATGACTGGAATGGAGGTAATGAGAGTGATGGCACCTATTTTTATATACTCACCCTTGAGAATCATGAAGTAAAAAAAGGATTTGTGACTATTGTCAGAAAATAACCTGCCTGCAAATAGAATTCCACAGCACTTTCAATAAAAAACGTTTACTTAATGCGTAATAATAACATAATGTATTGTATTAATAGTTTCTTATTAGATTTGCAATGCTTGAAAAAAACGCAATATGAGGAAGCATTTACATTTTATTCCGCTTTTATTTCTGTTACACATAATTCCGGTGATCGGTCAGGAGGATGTTGTTTTGCAAACAGCCGAAGGCTCTTTAATGGCAAAGAATTATACTTCTGCTGAAAATAATTTCACAAAATATATTGCGTCCTTCAGTAATCAGATACCTGCATATATGCAGAAAGTTAAAACCTACGATACCTGTAGTGTTTTCCAGAAAAACTTTCTGTTTCCAAACTTCACCTACGAACATCAATGGGCACAGGCTTATTGCGAAAGAGGTATGGCGCGGCTGGGTTTAAATTCAACTGACAGTGCACGCGCTGACTTTATTATGGCTGCAAAGTTAGATGAACACTATGCAGAACCTGATTACCAGTTGGGTGCTTTAATGAAAGCAGCAGGCGATAAGATCAATACCTGTATTTATACCGGTAAAGCCCTAATGCTTAGTGATACAATGAAAAAAGCCAAAGATCTATATACAATGAATTTTTGCTGGATGTGCGGAGCAGAGTACTTTAACAAGGGTAAGAATTCTGTTGATTTAAAAGAATATAAAGAAGCCTTGCCTAACTTAAACCTTGCCGTTCTTTTAAGTCCTGATTCTGCAGTATATTACGCATACAGAGGGGCGGCATATGATGGCCTCGGCAAACAAGACTCTGCGTTAATGGATTACACTTCTGCATTAAAACTTGATTCTTCAAGTTATCAGGCATATTATCGCAGGGCATTAATGTATGAAGCCAAGCAAAAATACCAGGAAGCTTTCAATGACTTAACCAAGGCTATTAATATGAATTCGAACTTTGCGGATGCATATAAACATAGGGCTGAAGATGCTGAGAACATGAATAAAGATGCTTCTGCTCAATATGATTACAAACAACTAATTCGCCTGAAACCAGGAGATGGGGAAGCATACTATAAGGTAGGTTTATTTTTACATAATGCAGGGCAAGATGCTTGCGATTATTTCCAGAAAGCACTTGATCGTGGTGTTGATGATGCACAAAGCTATGTAGACGATTGTAAAAAGGAAGCAGAAAAAGAATCGCGTTCACGCTTACGATAAAAGGTTATTTACCTTCTATATGTTTCTTTATTTTATTTAGTTTAACCAATGCATCTAAAGGGCTGAGAGAATCTATATCAGTTTTCTGTATCTCTTCACGTATTTCTTCCAGCAAAGGATCGTTTAACTGGAAGAAACTTAACTGGTAATCATCCTCTTTCCTGGTCTCTTTTGACTGGCCATTAGTTAATGCAGGGCTATGTGTATTTTCAAGTTGTTTAAGAACCTCTGCTGCACGCTGCACAACCTTTACCGGCATACCGGCCATGCGTGCAACATGTATACCAAAACTATGTTCGCTACCACCCGGAGTTAACTTGCGCAGGAATATTACCTTATTTCCAACTTCCTTTACTGAAACGTTGAAATTCTTAATTCGTTTATACAACACTTCCATTTCATTCAGTTCATGATAGTGTGTAGCGAAAAGCGTTTTCGCTTTTCCGGCGGCATGTTCATGTAAATATTCAACTATAGCCCAGGCAATCGAAATACCATCATAGGTACTTGTACCTCGCCCTATTTCATCTAACAATATCAAACTACGGTCTGATATATTATTCAATATACTTGCCGTTTCATTCATTTCTACCATAAAAGTAGATTCACCTGAAGAAATATTATCCGATGCCCCTACCCTGGTGAATACCTTATCTACAATTCCTATTTCAGCATGTTGGGCAGGCACAAAACAGCCCATTTGTGCCATAATTACAATTAGGGCCGCTTGTCTTAACAAAGCAGATTTACCGGACATGTTAGGGCCTGTGATAACCATTATCTGTTGTGTATCATCATCAAGGAATACATCATTCGATACATACTGCTCACCTGGAGGTAATTGCTGTTCAATAACCGGATGCCTTCCGCTTTTAATATCTAAGCTCTTGTCATCTTTTATATGTGGCCTTATATAATTATTCCGCTTGGCCACTTTAGCAAATGAAATAAGGCAATCAAGTCTTGCAACAAGCGATGCATTAAGTTGAACAGGTATAACATAGTCAGCCAGTGCCAATACTAACTCATTGTACAACCTCTCTTCCAAATGCAATATTTTTTCCTCAGCGCCTAATATCTTTTCTTCATATTGTTTCAACTCTTCCGTTACATAACGCTCGCAATTGGCAAGCGTTTGTTTACGTATCCATTCAGAGGGAACTTTGTCTTTATGCGTATTGGTAACCTCTAAATAATACCCGAACACATTATTAAAACCAACTTTTAACGATGGTATACCGGTTCGTTGAACCTCGCGCTGCTGTATTTGCACTAAATAATCTTTACCTGAAAAAGCAATTTCTCTTAGTTCATCTAATTCAGCGTTTATTCCCTTTGAAATTACATTTCCCTTATTTACCAATGCAGGTGGTTCGGGCATTATTTCTGCCTCAATCCTTTCCGACATTGTTTTGCAAGGGTTGAACTGTTCTGCAATTTTTTTCAGATAAACATTTTCAGTTGAAGCACAATCTTGTTGGATAATTTCAATTGACCGCAACGCATTTTTCAGCTGTACAACTTCACGGGGCGATATTCTGGCTACTGCAACCTTCGAAATAATACGTTCAAGGTCACCAATGGTTTTTATCTGTTGCTCAGTCTTTTCAAAAAACTCTTCATGCCTCAACAGGAAATCAACTATATCAAGCCTTTCCTCTATCAATGCTTTTTCTTTAAGCGGAAAAGTTATCCACCTGCGCAACAAGCGTGAACCCATTGGGGAAGATGTTTTATCAATAACCTCCATTAACGACTTTCCCCTGTCATGCAATGGCTGAATAAGTTCAAGGTTACGAATGGTAAATTCATCGAGCCAAACAAAATGATCACGTTCAATCCTGGCAATCTTATTTATATGCTGAACTTTGTCATGTTGGGTATCTGCCAGGTAATGCAATGCGGCTCCAGCGGCTACAACAGCTTCTTTCATTCCTTCAACTCCAAACCCTTTCAGCGATTTTGTGCCAAAGTGTTTCAATAAGGTTTCACGGCCATAATCCTCTGTAAATATCCACCCATCAAGCGGGTAATTATAAAATTTTTCGCCCCATATTTCTGTATACTCCTTCTTCTTATCCTTGGGATATAAAACCTCTGTAGGTTGAAAACTTTGTAATAGTTTGTCTACATAATCCCTGTCTCCTTCAGCGAGTAAAAACTCACCTGTGGAAACATCAAGAAAAGAAACACCGGCCTGTTTGCCCTGCCAGAATACTGCAGCCAGAAAATTATTGGCATTATGTTGCAGCACTTTATCATTATACGAAACACCCGGAGTAACCAGTTCAGTAATACCACGTTTTACAATGGTCTTGGTCATCTTAGGGTCTTCCAACTGATCGCAAATAGCAACCCTATGCCCCGCACGGACCAGTTTTGGCAGGTACATATCCAACGAATGGTATGGGAACCCTGCCAGTTCAGTATTTGCACCATACCCTAATGATTTTCGGGTAAGCACTATTCCTAAAACAGCAGAAGTTTTAACTGCATCTTCTCCAAAAGTCTCGTAGAAATCACCCACACGAAACAACAACAGCGCATCGGGGTATTTGGCCTTAATACCTTGATATTGCTTCATTAGCGGAGTACCCTCCGATTCTTTTACTGCTACCTTTGCCATTATGCTACAAAGATTATAAAAATAAGAACATTTAAGAAAAGGTTCGTTGCTTTTATTAAAATTAGAAACAAAACCCAGAAATGCTTATTTTTGGAATATATTTTATCATATCCTACAATTATGAAACAATTTGAATTATACCATAAAGAGTTCTCAACTTACCTATCTTCACCCGAAGTAAAATTGGGAATAGAAAAATCTATGGAACTTGTACGCACACATAACCGGATATCTTTTATTGGCAATGGCGGCTCAAACTCTATCTGCTCCCATATGATGGAAGACTATATGAAGATGCTCAATAAACGCACCTCTTCATTTACCGATGCAGCTATGATAACATGCTTTGCTAATGATTATGGCTGGGAAAGGGCTATGGAAGAATGGATCAAGTTCCAGTTTATGCCTGGCGACCTGCTGTTTGCTATCAGCAGTTCAGGCGAATCTAAGAACATATTGAACGCAACAAAAAAGGCAAAACAGATAGGAGGTAAAGTAATTACCTTTAGTGGTTTTAATAAAGATAACTCTCTTGGTAAACTTGGTGATGCCAATATTATAATTCCTATGCGCAGTTATGGTATTGTAGAAAACCTGCATTCGACCATATTGCACATTATACTTGACCAATTGCAGGGATTATAAGAATGCAGCCAAGTATAAGCATTATTACCCCCAGTTATAATCAAGGGCGATACCTTGAAGAAAACATAGTCTCTGTCTTTAATCAGGGTATAGTTGGCCTTGAGCATATTATTATTGATGGCGGAAGCACTGATAACTCAAAAGAGATACTGGAAAAACATGATGGTAAACTTACTTATTGGGTAAGTGAATGGGACCGCGGGCAAAGTGATGCTGTAAATAAAGGCTTTACTAAAGCAACCGGGGAAATTATTGGATGGCTGAATAGTGATGACTATTATCCGCCAGGTGCTTTACAAGTTATACTCAATGCTTTTTCAGATCCTTCTGTAAATGTAGTTTGTGGTGCCAGCATTTTATTTGATGAGAAAGGGAAACAGCAGAAAGGTGTCTCCACAATTGGCCCAAATAGAGGCCTTGAATTTCATTTACGTTTTCCGGATATAAATCAGCCTGCAACATTTTTCAGGCGAAAGGTCATGGCAGAATTCATGCCGCTTAATACTGCATTGCATTATATAATGGACCGTGAATTATGGACTAAATATGTGCAGCAGTATGGTATTGATTTCACTAAAATCCTTGATGATACGATTGTGTACTTCCGTATCCACTCTGAATCGAAGTCAGGTACAAAAGAGGCAGAGTTTGATAATGAATATGCTACTCTACTCTATTGTTTTGCGAAACAGAATAAACTGGAGGAAATTGCCAGGCTACTTGGCTTGCATTACAAACTCGTAGCAGGTTATTCATATTCAAACGCAAAGTACCCTGCTGAGGAAACAACATTGAATATGCTCAGGTATTTTATTCTAAAAAGAGGTTCGCTTGTTTTCAATAAAAGCCAATTCAATTTTGCTAAAAAAGCATATTCTCTGCTTGATATTAAGAATTACAACATATTACTTACCGAGGAAAAAGCATTGAAAAGAATTACTGCTATTGCAAACACTCTTAACTGGACTCACTTCAGGCTAAAAAGAAAATTCAATTTAGTTTAATGTCTGAAAAGAAATTACATATTGCCATTATTTCTACCTGGTATCCTTCACTTGCAAATGCAACAGGCTTGTTTGTCCGCGACCAGGCCGATGCATTGATAGATGCAGGAAATAAAGTTACTGTTTTCATGTTCCAATACTATAGCCTTATAGCATGGCTGAAAAAGAAACTGAAAGGAGAACCGCTCAGCAATTGGACAAAAGGGAAGAACTTCACTCCATTTGCCGGCAATTTTGTGCATTTTTATCCTACTCGTTTTTCATCTAACCCTATTGCGCTGCAAAAAAAAACGTTCCTGAAATACGTAGAAACATCATTTGCCAGTTATATATCACGCAACGGAAAGCCTGATGTAATTCATCACCATGGCATTGCAAACTATTGTTACATCACTGCACATTTAAGCAAGGTATTTAATATTCCTTATGTTATAACGGAACACTCTATGTTTATTGATAAGATAGATCACTTCAATTCATATGAAACCAAAGAGGAAAGGCTTGAAATGATTCAAAAAGCGGCGGCACGTATAACGGTAAGTAATTTTTATAAGGAATTCAATGAGGAATTGTTTCATGTTCCTTTTATTATGATACCGAATATGATAAACAACGATTTCTCCAATACACCTTTACCTGTATTTCCTAAAAACACAAAGCCTTTTTTATTTTTAAATATTGGTGAACTTGCAAGGAGAAAACGCCAAGATATATTGATTGAGGCCTTTACCATGACATTTAAGGGCAATACGGATGTTCGCCTCACTATTATCGGGAAAGGTAAACTGGAAGATGAATTGAAGAACCTTGTTGTTTCACTGAATATGCATGAACAAATACAATTTGCTGGACACAGGAATCAGGATGAACTGATTCGCATTATAGATTCATCGCATGTTGTTGTAATATCTTCCGAAAAAGAAAGCTTTTCAATGGTTGCAGCCGAGGCTTTGTTCAGGGGAAACCCAGTACTAACAACTCGTTGCAAGGGACCTGAAGACTTTATCAATGAAATTAATGGTATGATATGTGAACTCAACAGTATAGATGACATGCAGCAAAAACTGTTTCATATATACAATATATATTCATCATTTAACCCTTTGCAAATTTCACATAATATAAAGAATCAATTTTCAGAGGCTGTAATTGTCGCTAAACTGGAGGCCTTGTACCGTAAGGTTATTTCCCTTTCTTCTCTTCTTCCAGGAAAGAATAACGGTAATCAGTAGGCGGCACAAAATTTTCTTTTATACTGCGTGGAGATACCCAACGCAACAAATTGATCATTGAGCCCGCTTTATCATTTGTACCTGATTTTCTTGCACCACCAAAAGGTTGCTGACCCACAACTGCACCGGTAGGTTTATCGTTAATATAAAAATTACCTGCTGCATGGGTTAGTTTACGGGTAGCTAATACTATTGCATCGCGGTCATTTGCCAATATAGCACCTGTAAGTGCGTAGCTCGACGTTTTATCTACTATATCAAGCGTTGCTTCAAACTTTTTATCATCATATACATATACAGTTAATACCGGTCCGAAAATTTCTTCGCACATGGTAGTATAGTATGGGTTAGTAGTTTGAATAACTGTAGGCTGAATAAAATAGCCTTTCGATTTATCGCATTTACCACCTGCAATTATCGTTGCATCTTTATCTTTCTTAGCGTTTGCAATATAGTTGCTTATCTTATCGAATGATTTTTCATCAATTACCGCATTAATAAAATTTGAAAAATCTTCCACATCACCCATTTTAAATGATGCAAGGTCATCACACAAATGCTTCTTTACATCTTTCCATATTGATGCCGGAATATACGCACGTGATGCAGCAGAACATTTTTGCCCCTGGTATTCAAAAGCGCCACGGGCAAGTGCTACAGCCACCACTTTAGGGTCTGCTGAAGCATGAGCAACTACAAAATCTTTCCCACCGGTTTCTCCGACCAAACGTGGGTACGATTTATAAGTGTCCATATTGTTAGCTACAGTCTTCCATATTCCATTGAACACCTCGGTAGAACCTGTAAAGTGGATACCACCAAAATCTTTATGCGAAAATATTACATCACCCGCTTCTGGTCCTGAAACATATACAAGGTTTATAACACCCGGAGGCAAGCCTGCTTTCTCATATATTTCCATGATCATGTTTGCTGCATATATCTGGGTATTCGATGGTTTCCATACAACAGTATTACCCATTAATGCAGGGGCTGATGGAAGATTGCCTGCGATAGAAGTAAAATTAAAAGGAGTTAATGCAAACACAAATCCTTCAAGCGGCCTGTGCTCAGTACGGTTCCATGTAAGCGCAGGTGATTCCGGTTGCTGATGGTATATTTCAGTCATGAACTGAACATTGAAACGGAAAAAGTCAACCAGTTCACATACCGCATCAATTTCAGCCTGGAAAGCGTTTTTCGACTGGCCGATCATAGTAGCAGCATTCATAGCTGCACGGTAAGGGCCAGCCATAAGGTCAGCTGCACGCAAAAATATAGCAGCCCTTTGCTCCCATGGCATATTGCTCCAATCTTCTTTAGCCTTCATGGCCGCCTCTATAGCCTTCTTTACATGAGATTTATCTCCCTTATGGTATTGCCCAACAACATGCTTATGGTTATGCGGCGGGCGGATAGAAACTGTTTTGCCTGTTCGTACTTCTTTGCCACCAATATGCATTGGAATATCTTTATGTTCCTTCATAAACTGCTTCAGAGTCCTTTTCAGTTCTTCTCTTTCAGGAGTCCCGGGAGCATATGATTTTACGGGTTCGTTCTTCGCCGGTGGTACTTTATAAAATGCGTTAGACATAACAATAAGGTTTATAAAATTCAGGACTACAAAATTACAAATTTACGGGCTACACCTTCTTTTTTTTCATTTCGTATAATGGGGAATGTATCAATCCCATACGTTGAAAAAGATGAGCAAGAGAAGTCTTTAGTACTCCCATGCCATAGGTTGCGCTACGGCTGAAGTTGATTGATGAAGCCTCTTCAAAATACTTGGTAGGACAGGTAATTTCACCAATTTCAAAGCCGGCATAAAATATTTGTGATAACATCTGGTTATCAAATACAAAATCATCTGAACAACGGTCAAAAGGTATTGTTTCCAATACTTCACGTGAAAAGGCACGATAGCCGGTATGGTATTCTGATAATTTCTGACCAATTAAAATATTTTGGGTTAAGGTAAGGCAACGGTTAAAAATGTATTTATAAATAGGCATTCCACCCTTTAAAGCGCCCTTGCCTAAAATTCTGGATCCCATAACTACGGGGTATAGATCTTGCGCAATAATATTGGCCATTGAAGGAATAAGTTTTGGGGTATACTGGTAGTCAGGATGCAGCATTATAACAATATCAGCACCTAATGATAAAGCTTTGTTGTAACAGGTTTTCTGGTTACCACCATAACCCTTATTTTTTTCGTGTTTTATTACATGCTTAATGCCAATACGGGCCGCCTCTTCTACTGTCTTATCACGACTGGCATCATCTACAAGCACTACCTCGTCAACAATATCAAACGGTATCTCTTTATAAGTTTGCTCAAGAGTCTTTTCAGCATTATATGCCGGCAACACAACTACTAACTTCCTATTGTTTATCATGATAAGCTATTGGACAAAAGTAAAAATTTGTTTGGTAATGATTCGCTTTGCCATACTCTTTTACCTCATTTTTCGTTTTTACGGTATCTTTACACCGTATGAAGGTATTGCATAAGTATATGCTCAAGTCATTTTTAGGGCCTTTGGCTTTAACCCTTGCCATTGCGCTTTTTGTATTTCTTATGCAGTTTGTGTTTGTATATATAGATGACCTGGTAGGAAAAGGCCTTTCTTTTTATATAATTGCCAAATTACTGCTTTTTGTAACCCTCACCTTAGTACCCCTGGCACTTCCGCTGGCAATATTGCTGGCTTCCATAATGACATTCGGTAACCTGGCAGAGAACCATGAACTTGCCTGCATGAAAGCTGCAGGGCTATCATTACCCAAAATAATGGGCTCACTTATTGCACTTATCATATTCATGTCGGTAGGAGCATTTGTTTTTGCTAATAATGTATTGCCGTGGGTTAACTTGAAAAAAGATGCCTTATTATATGACATACGAATTGCGAAGCCTGCTTTGAATATTCAGCAGGAGATATTTTATAATGGCATTAGTGGTTATAGTATACGTATTGGCAAAAAGGATCCTGACCAGGAAACTATACATGAAGTAATGATATATGACCATACCGACCCTGATAATACACACCAGGAAGGTGGCGACTTTAAAGTAATACTAGCCAAGTGGGGCAAAATGAAAATGTCGGCCGACCAGCGCTACCTTGTATTGAACTTATACGACGGAAATGTTTACCAGGAAATGGTAGATAATGCCACCTACAGAATGACTCACCCGCTTACTATAAATAATTTCAAGGAACAGACTGTATATCTTGACCTGTCTAATTTCAGGTTCAGCCGTACCAATGAAGATCTTTTTAAGAGTAATTATGAGATGCTTAACATTAAGCAGCTGAAATTAACTTCTGATTCTATGTCGGAGGTTTTTGCAAAAACAAAGGCACAATTCTATAACGATTATACCCGTACTTATTTTGACCAAAAGCAGTTGAGTGCAAGCAAGCTGAAAAGTGATAGTATTATGCCCTCTCAGGCCCGAATAAATATGCTAGAGGCTGCAATAAATAATGTTCATAATGCAATGCAGTTTGTGCAGGGAAATAGCGATTCGCAGAATGTTACAAATGAAGATATTTTGAAAAGAAAAATAGAGATACATAAAAAGTTCACGTTTGCAATTGCTTGTTTCCTGCTTTTCTTCATCGGGGCGCCGTTCGGGGCCATTATCAGAAAGGGGGGGCTGGGTATGCCGGTTGTTGTTTCATCACTTTTCTTCATTCTATTCTATATTTTAACAATTATTGGAGTGAAATCAGCTATGCAGGAAACAATGACCATACCTGAAGGACTATGGCTCCCAACAGCTGTTCTTTTACCATTAGGTGCTTTTTTTACGTATAAGGCATCAATGGATTCAGCTTTGTTTGAAAAAGAGGCCTACACAGGTTTCTTTATTAAATTATTTCGCAGAAAAACCAGTGCATAAAGTAATATTTGGTTTTACACATTAAAAACTGATTATTTTAGCAATTCATTCTTCTTTAAATATATACGTGTGAATAAACTTACTTCGCGTACTCTTAACATTATAGTAATTGTAGCGGCTCTTGGCTACTTCGTAGATATTTATGACCTTGTACTCTTCAACATTGTGCGCGTTCCCAGCCTGAAGGCCCTTGGTTTCTCAGGAGAAGATCTACTTACCCAAGGAAAATTCCTTATGAATATGCAAATGCTGGGAATGGTTCTTGGAGGGATTTTATGGGGAGTATTGGGTGATAAAAAAGGACGTTTATCTGTATTGTTCTTTACCATTCTGATATATTCATTAGCCAATATTGCTAATGCATTTGTGGTGAATATTATGCAATATGCAACTATGCGTTTTATTGCAGGCTTTGGCCTAGCCGGTGAACTTGGTGTTGGTATTACACTTGTATCGGAAGTTATGACTACTGCAAAACGTGGCTTTGGAACCACCGTGGTTGGTGCAATTGGTATACTTGGCGCGGTACTGGGATATGCAATTACAGCAGGCTTTAATTGGAAGATGGCGTATTTAATGGGTGGTATATTAGGATTGCTTTTACTTGTACTAAGGGTGTTTGTTGTAGAATCGGGTATGTTTAAAAAACTCGATACACAACAGGTTTCAAGGGGTAATTTTCTTATGCTTTTCACCAATAGAAAAAGGTTTTTAAAATACCTGTACTGTATTCTTCTGGGGATTCCGGTATGGTATATAATTGGTTACCTTATAGCATACTCTGATGATTTTTCAGATAAGGTGCTTCACATAAATGGAACAGTTATTGCCGGCCGGGCAGTTATGATACATTACATTGGTGCTTCTATAGGAAGTTTTTTGTGGGGCATTGTAGGCCAGGCGCTACATTCCCGGAAAAAATCATTGTGGCTTGCTTTTGCGGTACTTATTCTTTTCACAACAGCATATTTCTGTTCCTTCGGGTTAAGTTCAACTTTGTTCTACGGAATTATTTTCTTCCTGGGTATCGCTCAGGGTTATTGGATAATATTTGTTACCGTTTCATCCGAACAATTCGGAACAAACCTGCGTGCTACCGTTACTACTACCGTTCCGAATTTTGTAAGAGGCTCAGTTATTGGTGTAAATGCCCTTATCACATTTTTAATTCCTATGTATGGAAAATGGGATGCGGCATTATTCACAGGTATTCTTTGCATCGGGCTTGCCCTGTTTTCACTCTATAAGCTTAATGAAACCTATGGCAAAGACCTTGATTATATTGAGGAGGTTTAGCTATTAATTAAAAACACTTTAGATTTGTTACTCTGATCTAATTATGAAAAAACAACTCTTTCCCGCTAAACAATATGTAGCCATTTTTGTTATAATTTCAACAATTGTAATTGTACAATGCACCAATACTAAACCAACTACTTCAACCACTGTTGTTAAGGTTGATCCATTCCACCCGCAGCAAACAGATATTCCCTTAGCTCAGGCACATTGGCCTTCAGTAACTGCCGAAGAGCTTATTGAGGGATATAAAATATATTCAACCAAGTGTAACGATTGCCATGAAATGAAAAACCTTTTGGAGTTCAGTGTAAGTGACTGGCCTAATATTATGCAGGAAATGGGTAAAAAGGCCAAACTCGATTCTATTCAATATAATCAGGTATGGCATTATATCGTTGCACGCCGTGAAGGCTTAATTGCAGCAAAGAAATAGACTTTACGATATAAAACTCCACCATTTTCGGGAATATTTTATATTTGTATAAACCTTAAAACCCATATATCATGAGAAAGTTTACACTACTAATCATATCCAGTTTATTATTTGCAAACTCATGGGGTCAAAAAATTCAGGTTCATGAACAAAGTGAGGACTTTGGAAAAGGTAAGAACAATGCACTTGTAGTAAGTATTTATGGCGCCGATGAAGGTGATATAGAAAAGGAGTGGAAATCGGTAATGAAAGACTATAACGCCCAAAAGATATCTTCCAGTAAAGGAATAATGTTTGCTGATAATGCAACAATTAAGGAAATGGGCAATAATACTATTGATATATATGCACGTTTTGACGTAAAAAAGGATGGTGAAGTTCAATTGGTAGTGTCCTTCGACCTTGGTGGTGCTTACTTGTCTTCATCAGCCCATGCTGATAAATACAAAATAGCAGAAAAAATAATGCACGATTTTGCGGTTAAATTGACTTCAGAAGCAATTACAGATAAACAAAAAACACAACAAAAGGCTTTGGATAAATTGAATAGCCAACAAAAAGACCTGGAAAAAGATAACAAGAACCTGAATAGTGATATATCTGATTATCAGAACAGAATAAAGAAGGATCAGGACGCTTTGGAAAAGAATAAGAGCGATCAGGCTAAAAAGCAGACGGAAATAAGTAACCAGCAAAAAGTGGTTGATGATCTGGCAAAACAAGCTAAGGAAGTTAAGTAACCCGTTTTAGCATATTTTAAGTTAACCCTATCCATCTATAATAAAGGAATTCACAACCTTTATATGGTGATTTTTAAGGGCTATGAAGGATTTTTGTAGCTTTGCTACCCTATAACGTATATTGTATATGGAATTATTGTCAGCCCGGGTTTCCGGCTTATCTGAATCGCAGACACTTGCAATGTCAAGACGCAGCAGGGAATTAAAAGCAAAAGGAATTGATATTGTAAACCTTAGCCTTGGTGAACCTGATTTTCCAACTCCTGATGCTGTAAAAGAAGCAGCAAAAAAGGCTATTGATGATAATTTCAGCTATTACACTCCCGTTGCAGGTTATTTAGAATTACGTGAAGCTATCTCCAGGAAATTTAAACGTGATAATAATCTTGATTATAGTGCTGAGCAAATAGTTGTATCAACAGGCGCAAAACAATCAATTGCTAATGCAGTATTAAGCCTTATTAACGCAGGTGATGAAGTTATAGTTCCTGTGCCATATTGGGTAAGTTATTTAGAGATCATTCGTTTGGCAGAGGGTAAGAGTGTGCTTGTAAAGGCAGGTATAGAAAACAATTTCAAAGTAACTCCTGAACAGATAAAGAAAGCTATTACTCCTAAAACAAAACTTTTCATTTTCAGTTCACCATGTAACCCTACCGGTTCTATTTATTCTAAAAAAGAACTTGAAGGTATTGCGGCTGTTTTTGCTGAATATCCCCAAATCATCATTATATCTGATGAGATATACGAGCATATCAATTTTATTGGAAAAACTGAAAGCATTGGTACTATACCATCGGTAAAAGGCAGAGTAATTACCGTTAATGGCGTTTCAAAAGCATTTGCTATGACCGGCTGGAGAGTAGGTTATTTAGGCGCCCCCCTTGCCATTGCAAAAGCATGTGATAAGATACAAGGGCAGGTTACATCAGCAACCTGTTCAATTGGGCAGAAAGCCACTGAAAAAGCTGTGTCGTTGGATCCTTCCATTACATTTTCAATGCGCGATACGTTTAAGAAACGAAGAGATACCGTATTGAAAATGATGAAAGAAATACCTGGAATGAAAGCAAATGTGCCTGATGGCGCTTTTTATGTATTTCCTGATGTAAGTTATTATTTTGGCAAGTCATTTAATGGAACCGTAATAAATAATGCTACGGATCTTTGCTTCTTTTTGCTTGATAATGCGAGGGTTGCACTTGTACCGGGTGCTGCATTCGGAGATGATAATTATATCCGTTTCTCGTATGCTGCTGCTGAAGAACTATTGGTAAAGGCACTAGAAAGAATGAAAGAGTCACTAGCACTATTAAAATAAATTATTGTGAACCAGGCAGAGCTTAACAAAATATTCAACTCATTTAATAAGATCAACGTACTTATTATTGGCGACCTAATGCTCGACTCATACTACTGGGGCGATGTTAGCCGTATTTCACCTGAAGCGCCTGTACCTATAGTAAGCGTACGCAAAAAAGAGAGCCGTTTAGGTGGCGCAGGTAATGTGGCCGTAAATATTCAGGCTATGGGTGCTACTCCGTATTTGTGTGGTATTATTGGCGACGATGATAACGGTGACAAACTCGTTAAAATAATGCAAGCTGCAAAACTGCCTGTGCAAGGGTTGATTAGGGTTAAGGACCGGCCTACTACTACAAAAACCCGTATTATAAGCAGCAATCATCATATTGTGCGTATTGATGAAGAGGTAGATGAAGTAATTGGTGCTGCGCATACTGAGAAGCTTTTTGCCCAGATAGAAAAGCTTATTATAACAGGTAAAATAAACGTTATAATTTTTGAAGATTATGACAAAGGCGCTATCTCTGTAAGCCTTATAGATAAAGTAATAGCGCTTGCAAAAAAACTTGAAGTACCTACGGTGGTGGACCCTAAAAAAAGGAATTTCCTGGCCTACCGCAAAGTGACTTTATTTAAACCTAACCTGAAAGAATTAAAAGAGGGATTGGGAACAGATGTTAATGCAAAAGATATGGAATCGTTACGCAGAACAGTTGAAGTGTTCCGTAAAAAACAAGATATTGATATTGCCCTTATTACACTCTCTGAACATGGAGTGTATGTAAACTCTGATACCGATAAAAAATTAATACCTGCACATATACGGAATATATCTGATGTTTCAGGAGCAGGAGATACCGTAGTAAGTGTCGCTGCATTGTGCTGTGCGTTGGGTTTATCGCCAACTGATATGGCGTATCTTTCGAACCTGGCTGGCGGCCAGGTATGTGAAAAATCGGGTGTTGTACCTGTAAATAAAGAACAATTGCTGGCAGAAGCCAAGCAATACCTATAAGTCAATGAGCTCCCGGTCGCACATTATTCCTTATGAAGATCTGAACCTTAGCAAAAAGGAACAGGTGCGTAAAATGTTCAATAACATCGCGCACCGGTACGATTTCATGAACCGGTTGCTGACACTCAGAATTGACACCATCTGGAGAAGGAAGGCAATAAAACTTGTTGCGCCATACCAGCCAAAAGACATACTTGATGTGGCTACCGGTACGGGTGATTTTGCCGTTGAAATGATGCGCTTAAAACCAAAAAAGGTTATTGGTATTGATATTGCAGAAGTGATGCTTGAACTGGGAAGAAAAAAAATGGAGCGCAAAGGACTAAGTTCAATTATTGATCTGCAGGAAGCCGATAGCGAAAATCTTCCTTTTACTGATGGGTCATTTGATCTGGTAAGCTCTGCTTTTGGGGTACGGAATTTTGAATACCTTGAAAAAGGCCTTTCTGAAATGCTAAGGGTATTACGCCCCGATGGAACAATATTAATATTAGAGGCATCGGACCCTGAAAATATGCCCTTCAAAAGCCTGTATAAAGCATACATGACAAAAATATGCCCTGCAATAGGCGGTATTTTTTCAGATGGCAAAGCCTATAACTACCTGAATCGTTCGGTTGGCGCGTTCCCTACAGGCAATGCATTTATTTCTATTCTTAACAAAGTAGGCTATGTTAATGCTAAACACTACCCTCAAAGTATGGGTATAGCATCTATTTATGTAGCAAAAAAAAAAGGTATTGCGAAATAAAATGCCTCGCCACACGTTAATCAAATCTATGTTCACTATAGCCGATAGGGCTCCACTTCCAATACGATTATACAGGCAATGCATAAAGGGCTGTTTGCCTGTTTTGTTCTTATTTATGCTTGGTGGTAAAACACAGGCACAGGAAATGAACCTGCCAGGGTATGACCATACATTTATGCACTTTGGGTTTATAATAGCCGTTAATAGCACCAATTTTGTTGTACAACCTATACCTAATCTTGGCGGGCATTTTCAGGATAGCTTAAAAACAATTTACTCAAACCCCCAAACAGGGTTTAATTTAGGTATTGTATCTGAGGTTAAAATAGGTCCGTATTTGAAATTACGCTTTGTGCCTGATCTATCATTCGCAGAACGTGATCTGGCATATACATTTCAAGGAAAGGTTGATAGTTTCACTGTAACCAAGAAAGTTGAATCAACATTTCTTGATTTCCCTATTGATGTTAAGCTTATATCCAAACGACTTACAAACTTTCAGGCATACGTTCTGGCAGGGGCAAAGTATATAACTGACCTTGCATCGCAAACAGGAGTTAACCAACAATTAGCAGGTGTGAATGCAACCGTGCGGATAATCCGCAATGATTATGCATACGAAGCAGGAGCAGGCCTGCAGTTCTTTTTACCCTACTTCAAATTCGGTGTTGAACTAAAGGTATCACAAGGCATACGAAATCTTTTTATCAAAGACAATACTGTCTATACTCAATCACTTGAGTCCTTAACTTCACAGGTATTTCTTGTATCGTTTACGTTTGAGGGTTAAACCTCTTCAGCAACCACCAGTTTAATTCCGGTCTTTGAAATGGCACCCATACCCCCAATTACATTAGTAATATTAGTAATGCCATTCTTTTGCAAAATAGAATTAGCTATCATTGAACGGTAACCACCCTGGCAGTATACGTAGTAATGGTTCTTTTTATCGAGCGATGAAACCTGCTGTGGTAATGTGCCTAACGGAATATTTATTGCATCTTTTATAGCTCCTTTAGCAAGTTCTCCTTCGTTACGCACATCAATAAGTTTACTACCGTCATTCATCTGTTTCACAAACTCATCGGCCGTAATTGATTCCACATCTAAGGTGTTATTTCCGGCAGCTTTCCAGGCCTTTATTCCGCCTTTCAGATAGCCCAATACCTTATCGTAGCCTACACGCCCTAATCTCATAATAGCTTCTTCTTCTTTTCCTTCATCGCATATAAGCAGGAAAGGTTCATCTCTAAAAATGGTTCCTACCCAAATTGCAAACTGTCCGCCAAGACCAATATTGGTAGCACCGGTAATATGTTCCTTTGCAAAATCTTCTGGTGTACGCGTATCCAATACTGTTATGCCCGATTCCATTTGCTTTTTAAATTCAGTAACATCCAATGCATGAGCGTTATTGTGCATAAGTGTATCCATATCATTTTCATAACCCTTACGGTTTATTACAGCATCGGTAAAGAAATATTGAGGAGGTGCTTGCAATCCATCAAGCATCGTTTCAACGAATTTTTCCCTGCTCATAGGTTGCAAAGCATAGTTATTTCTCCGTTGTTCACCCATAGTAGTAGTTGTTTCTTTACCAATGTTCTTACCACATGCAGAACCTGCACCATGGCCAGGATATACGACAACATTATCAGGCAGTTTTTTCAACTTTTCTAATGAGTCATATAGCATTGAAGCCAATTCTTCTTTTGAGAGGTAATGCTTTGCAGCAAGGTCAACCCTGCCTACTTCGCCTACAAATAATGTATCGCCTGAAAAAAGTGAAGTAACATTTCCTTTTTCATCTTTTACCAAAAAGCAACACGACTCTATTGTGTGCCCAGGTGTATGAATAACCTGTATAATAGATTTCCCCAGCTTAAATTCCTGTCCATCGGTAGCGGCAATAATTTCATAGCCTGCTGTAGCACCCGGGCCGTAAATAATTTTTGCTCCGGTTTTTTTAACCAGGTCAATGTGACCAGAAACAAAATCGGCATGGAAATGGGTTTCCATAATATATTTTATCTGGGCTTTACGTGCCATAGCAATATCAATATAGGTTTGTATATCTCGCAATGGGTCAATTATGGCCGCTTCACCGTCCGATTCAATATAATAAGCCGCTTGTGCAAGGCATCCTGTATATATCTGTTGTATGTACATTTTCGTTCTTTTAATATTTATGCAAATTTACGAAAGAGAAACAAAAAATTATGTGACTTTCTACTGCTTTGTTGAGCACCCCAGAAATACTGATATAGACCCACTTTCGTTGTTATTCACAGTTAGGAGGTCAAGAAAACCATCGCCATTGAAATCGTCTACCAAGATACATACGGGTGATATGCCTGACGGGAAGGTAACAGGCTCCCCAAAATTTCCGGCACCATCATTTACCAAAATTGAAATATTGTTTGTTCCTGCATTACATAAAGCAAGATCAATCTTTTTATCCTTATTCATATCCACTGCCACAATAGATATTGGCCCACCGCCACCTGCAGGTAAATTAGGCGCTTTACTGAAAGTACCATCGCCCTTATTAAGTAATATTGACACATTGCCATTAGCACTGTTCACCGCCGCAATATCAGCTTTTCCGTCGCCATTAAAGTCACCGGCGGTAACGCAATTAGGATAACTACCTACTGAATATTCACTTGCTTTACCAAAAGTTCCATCACCTTTACCAAGTAAGACCGAAACACTGTTTCCACCCGTATTGGTAACTGCAAGATCATCATTACCATCTCCGTTAAAATCACTAACAGCTATTGGTGAAGGATACTCACCTACCCTGAAAATACCGGTTTGTGTGAAAGTTCCATCGCCCTTACCACACATTATAGTTACTGTATTACTGCTATCATTCGATATTGCAATATCAAGGTTTTTATCGTGGTTAAAATCAGCAATTGCTACAAAACAAGGGAATGGCCCACCGGGGAAGTCCTTCTTTTCTTTAAAGGTTCCATCACCATTTCCAAAAAATATTGATATGGTTTCACTTCCTACGTTGCTGACAGCCAGGTCCATTTTACCATCGTTGTTAAAATCGCCGGCTTTTACACTTGTAGGGTAGTGTCCTGTAGCATAGGTAACGGGATCTTTGAAAGTGCCGTCGCCATTGTTTATAAGAATAACCATATTGTTGCCATTGTAGTTCACCACGGCAACATCTGGCTTACCA
The DNA here is from genome assembly GCA_035486275.1 of Bacteroidia bacterium. Lineage (GTDB taxonomy): Bacteria > Bacteroidota > Bacteroidia > JABEUT01 > JABEUT01 > JABEUT01. The sequence goes on along the minus strand of DATHNG010000165.1, from coordinate 56,875 downwards.
TCATCATTAAAATCGGCACTACATGCTGAAAATGAAAACTTTCCAGCCTTGTACGATATAGCCTTCTGCAAACACACTTTATCCTGCCCGAGTACTTTATTATGGGGGAAGAGTGTGAAAACTAATAAGGCAATTACAATGCCAAATCGTTGAATTTTAGCCAAAGTCCAATTCATCTTATACACAAATGTAGAAAAATATATATCTCGCAGGATAAAAACTTTATAAATATAAAAACAGGGATATATCGCTAAAAATCAGCTTCATTGATATTTAGCTGAACATATTACCAAAAAGGGCAAAATAAGCCTGAAAACAGGCTATCAGGCACCGTTTCTGCGTAATCGTTTCTTTTCGGAATTAAACTTCTTGGCTTTTAGCCTCTTTTCCTTACTTGCACGGCTTGGGCGAGATGCAATTCGTTTCTTCTTCCTTTTAAAAGCCCCTTCGAGCAAAATATAGAACCTGTCCATCGCTGCCTTTTTGTTCATCAACTGGCTGCGATCTTCCTGGGCTATTATTTTTAAAATTCCTTCTTTATTGATGAATGAAGCTAACTTTGTACCAACAAGTTGTTTTTGTTCTTCAGTCAACAATGCCGAATTCAAATAATCGAAATGCAATTCAACCTTAGTAGAAACCTTATTTACGTTCTGGCCGCCTTTACCTCCGCTGCAGCTGGCAGTAAATTTCCACTCCGGTGAAAAATCTATATTTCTGATGTCATTCATTTCACGTACAACCGTAATTCTAAGCAAAATAAGTCTTTTTTTCTTTCCCTTATTATTGCAGGCACAGTCTCAGGAGAGCTATTACCAAACCAAATTTGAAGCCTATTTTTCAAAGGATCACGAGGTAAAGAATTTTGTAAGCATAAATGAAAACGGCATTTCTATATACGAAAATGGAAGCGCAAAAGAGCAAGGTAAAAAAGCGGAAATAAAACTCAGCTGGAGAGAAGTTGATTCGCTAAAGAATATTATCAGCAGTATATCAGAAAAAGAACTGGAAAAAATTCTATTTGATAAAAAGGATAGCCTGTTCTATTATGTACAAAAAGATTCACTACGCCATATTGCCACAAACCAATTCAATGGAATGCGTATAGCCATTGACCCCGGCCATATTGGCGGCACATTTGAAATGGGTGAAACCGAAAGCCGTTGTATGAAATTGGGCATAGATTCAACCGTATGTATACAATTAGAAGAAGGAAATTTTACCTTTTTAACTGCATCTTTATTAAAAAAGAAACTCGATAAAGAAGGCGCTATAACTATGCTTACCAGGCCCGATACCGGCATATCATCACTCGGCATTAGTTTTTACGATTGGAAACGAAAGATCAAGAACAGAGCTTATGTTGATAGCCTGGTGAAAGAAGGCTTAATGACGGAGAAAGAAGCAATGGAGATACGCGGACATTTACCTGACAAATCGCTTTTCAGTAATGTGTTTGGGCCTATGGATCTATCAGAAAGGGCAAAAAAGGTAAATGCATTCAAGCCTGATATGACTGTTATTATTCACTATAACGTAAATGAAAAAAATACCGGCTGGACAAAAACCACCGATAAAGATTTTGTAATGGCATTTGTAAGCGGATGTGTTACAACTAAGGATCTGCAAACATTAGCGGGCAGGCTAAACCTGTTGCGTTTACTGATAAGTGATGACATTGAGAATTCAGTAAAGTTATCTTCACTTGTTGTAAATCATCTATCTGCTGACTTAAAAGTACCGCTTGCTAAAAAGACAGATGCCACATACTTAAGTGAACATTGCCTTTCGACACCTGCTGTTGGAGTTTATTCGCGCGACCTTGCTTTAGCCCGATTAATAAAAGGCACATTGGTTTATGGTGAACCACTTTATCAGGATAACAGCAAAGAATGTATGTTGCTTACCGGACATGGCGAAAATATTGAAGGCATGACCGTACCACTCCGTATTCAATTAGTAGCTGATGCTTACTACAAGGCTATAAGTGATTATGTGGATGGGTTGAAGAAGAAATAATTACTGCGGATCCACATCAATTTTAATGCGGGTGCGGCTATATTCTTTGCCCTTATGGTAAAATTCATTTAGCGCTTCCATCACCAGGGCTTTTACTTTCTGCGAATATTTTTCCTTTTCTACTTTCAGTAAAATAGTTTTCAAAAAATAATTATTCACTTTCGATACTATAGGGTATTCAGGCCCCAGCACACGTTCTTCACCAAACCGCTTTTTTAGCTCTATTGCCAGGTCAGGCGATACAGCATCAAGGTCATCCTGGTTTTTCTGGCTGAGTGTTATTTCAATTAAACGTGTAAATGGTGGATATGAAAACTTTTTCCGCTCTTCTATCTGTTCCTTATACATGCCAATGTAGTCGTTCTTCACCACCTGGTGAATGATAGGATGATCAGGGCTATTGGTTTGTATAATAACCTTACCACGCTTATTCTTCCTACCAGCACGGCCACTTACCTGCGCCATTAACTGGTAGCTTTTTTCAGGTGAACGGAAATCAGGGAAATGCAAACCTGAATCAGCATTGAGCACACCCACCACACTTACATTATCAAAATCGAGTCCCTTGGTTACCATTTGTGTACCCACTAACACATCCACTTCCCTATCTTCAAACTGGCTTATTATTTTTGAGTGCGAATTCTTTGCACGGGTTGAATCCAGGTCCATGCGGGCAATGCGCGCCTGTGGAAAAAATACGGCCAGCTCTTCTTCTACTTTCTCCGTCCCAAAACCCTTTACATGCATACCCGGGCTACCGCATGCAGGGCATATTTTTGGCAAACTTGTTGAATAACCGCAATAATGACAACGCAGCAGATCAGCTTTTTTATGATAGGTCAAACTAACATCGCAATTAATGCACTGCGGCACATGTGCGCACACATTGCATTCAATAAATGGTGCGAAGCCCCTTCGGTTCTGAAATAATATTACCTGTTCTTTTTTATTCAGCGCTTCTTCAATATTAGTCAGCAGAAAAGGCGAGAACAATGACTTCATTAATTTCTTTCGCTTCTCTTCACTCACATCACGTACATCTATTTCCGGCATTTCTATACCTCCATAGCGTGTGGCTAATTCAACTAATCCGTATTTGCCTTGTAAAGCATTGTAATAGCTTTCTATTGATGGCGTAGCCGAACCCAATATAACCTTTGCCTTATGCACATGAGCAAGGTAAATAGCAGAATCGCGCGCATGGTAACGCGGAGCAGGGTCTTGTTGTTTATATGAACTGTCATGCTCTTCGTCAATTATTAAAAGCCCAAGGTTAGAGAAAGGCAGGTACAATGAAGAACGTGTTCCTACAATTATAGAATAGGTTTTGTCCTTAGGGTTAGCCAATGTATTCCACACCTCTACCCTTTCGTTGTCGCTATACTTTGAATGATACACCCCGACATTATCGCCCCAGCGTTTTTTTAAGCGCTGAACTAACTGGGCTGTAAGTGCAATTTCGGGCAAGAGATACAATACCTGTTTACCTTTTGCAATAACCTGCTCCATCAGTTTCATATATATCTCCGTCTTTCCGCTCGATGTTACACCATGCAACAGAATCACTTCTTTTTCCTTCAGCTGTTCTTGTATAGCATCATAGGCCACCTGCTGAAAATCGGCCAGGTCGTTTGCAGACTCCAATGCTTTATTTGAACTTGGTAAACGCGAAACTTCCTTCACATACACTTCCATTATTCCCTTCTTCACTAACTGGTCTAATGTTTGTGCGGTGCATCCCGTATGAGCTAATAACTTGCTTTTCTTCACATCAATATCATTGCCCGTATGCCAGTTTGATAATGACATATACCCCATAAGCAATTGTAATTGCTTAAATGCTTTCTTCTCCAGGTCATTCATGGCCTGTTGCAGATCAGCTTCCGATACCGAGGCCGGTATTCTAACGAACGATTCTGTGCGGGGCTTGTAACTATCTTTTATTTCTTCCTTTACCTGCGCAAAACCTTTTGCCAGCAATGTCTGAATGATAGGATGAACGGTCTTTATGCCTAATGCTTCTGCCGCTTCATCAATGGTCATTTCTTTTTTTACATCCAATGCTATTACCAGTTTCCATTCCTTATCCGTAAAGAAATCCTGTTCCACCTCATCAAGGGCAAACTCTTCATTACGGATAATCTTCGTTTCACTGCTAAAACGCAAACCACCCGGTAAGGCAGCATTCATAACTTCTCCGGGAGTGCATACGTAGTACGCAGCAATCCAGTCCCAGAAATTCAGTTGCATTTCATTTACAATAGGTACTGCGTCCAGCACGTCCTGTATATACTTGGCCTGGTAATCTTTAGGCGGAGTTTGATGCAGGTGCTTTATCAAAGCCATATACAGCTTATTCTTACCAAACTGCACAACCACTCGCTGCCCGGGTTTTACAAGGTCATTCGAATCATAGGGAATCCTGTATGTATACAGGTTAGGTACCGCCAGGGGTAGTATAACATCCGCAAACCATGTAGCACGTTCCTCCATTTTCTTTTTCTCTCATGCAATTTTAGCGAATTTTAGCTTATAGAACGCAGGTGACGCTGATTCGACGGATCAATACAGGTGATGGATTCTGCCCCAAACCCCTAAAGGGGCTTCAATACAATATAGTGTATTTTCTTAAGCCCCTTTAGGGGTTTGGGGCAGAGATTGAGATTCCTCACTCCGTTCGGAATGACAATTATTATTTAATTTTCATGGGAAGTATGGCGACAGGCTTCGCCTGTCGCCATACTTCCCACCAGGTAAAAAAGCCTGCCTGTCATTCCGAACGGAGTGAGGAATCTTTGCCAGTGGCATCTCCTTAAAGTTATACTGAGCCTGTTAAATCATGTTTTATTATACATCGACAAGGGATAGTCTCATTTAATCCGCCAGATCCGCGTCATCCGCGTTCCATTATAGCTTTTATCTTAAATTTGTTGATATGAAAATACTTATTGAAAATATAAAGACAATAGTTGGAGCAAATCCAAGGCCACAGGAAAAAGTATCGGGCAAGGAAATGAGCGCCCTACCCTGTATTCATAACGCATGGCTAAGTACTGAAAATGGTCTGATCTCAGGCATGGGTGAAATGAAAGATGGCATCCCGGCTAAAGCAGGTTTCGATAAAGTTATAGATGCTAAGGGTAAATTTGTTTTTCCATCGTGGTGCGATTCGCATACGCATATTGTATATGCAGGCAGCCGTGAAGGTGAGTTTGTTGACCGCATTAAAGGATTGAGCTACGAAGAAATTGCCCGCAATGGTGGTGGTATATTGAACTCTGCAGAGCGACTGAACAAAACATCGGAGGATGAACTTTTTGATAGCGCTATGCACCGCCTGAACGAAATTACAAAGTATGGCACAGGTGGGGTGGAGATAAAAAGCGGCTACGGATTATCGGTTGATGGGGAGTTAAAGATGTTGCGGGTTATTAAAAAACTGAAAGAACATTCTCCTTTAACCATCAAGGCTAATTTTTTGGGCGCACATGCCATGCCTACTAAATACAAGCAAAACAGGCAGGAATATATTGACCTTATTATTAAAGAAATGTTACCTGTCATTGCGAAAGAAAAACTGGCTGATTATTGCGACGTGTTCTGCGACCGTGGTTTTTACACCATTGAAGAAACCGATGCTATTTTGCAGGCAGGCTTGAAATATGGCTTACAGCCAAAGATACATGCCAATGAATTAGATTATTCAGGGGGAATACAAGTGGGAGTAAAGAACAATGCCCTATCAGTGGACCACCTTGAATTTACCGGAGATGCCGAAATAGATTGCCTGCTGAAATCAAAAACCATGCCTACCCTATTGCCAAGCACAGCCTTCTTCTTAGGCTTACATTACCCGCCTGCACGTAAAATGATAGATGCCGGTTTACCAATTGCATTAGCGACAGATTATAACCCTGGCTCATCTCCTTCAGGCAGAATGGCCTTTATACTTTCCCTGGCTTGTGTGAAAATGAAAATGCTACCCGAGGAAGCTATAAATGCAGCTACTGTCAACTCTGCTTATGCAATGGGCCTGGATAAAACACATGGGACAATTACCATTGGAAAGAAAGCGAACCTGTTTATCACCCAAGCCATACCAAGTTACAGCTTTATACCTTACTCTTTTGGTAGTAATTTGATTGGGACGGTGATTGTGGATGGAGAGGTGAGGTAAAAACTACATAGACAATATAAGTAATACTTAAAAACAATTATTTTATTTGTTTATTTTCTCCCAAGTACTTTCTAAGTGTGATTCTATATATTGTCTTGCTTTTTGAATACTGTTTAGCTGATAAGAATTTAGTGATACACCGCTTCGACATCCCGGTATAGGACAAACATAATCACCAGCGGCGCCCAAAAACCCTCCAAGAGACATTTTCAGCGGAGGCTCTCCGTGGCTAATGCAATAGGGCTGCAAATTAGAAATAAAAGGCCTGCCTGAATCATCAAATTCTACATCCCACTTCCATAAAATACCACCCATTTCCTGTTTATTCCATTTTTTTAATTGCTCTCTCTTCTTATTATATTTATTTTGTTTGCCAAAGAGTAGCCGAAAAATTAAACTTGTCAACCAGTAACCAATCAAAAGAAGGGTAGCCCCAAAAAGAATTTTCCAAATAGGATATTCTTTGTTTAAATATCCTATCACTTCATTCTTCGTATACATTTTTGAAAGAAATACGGTAACATTCTCAAATATTCCTGTAGCATCAAGTATTTTTTTCCCAAGCCAAGCAATAAAAAAAGTTGCAAGCCACCTAGCTATTTTTCTAATATTCAAATTAATTTTCATGCTCCAGTCAGTTATATGTAATCTATATTAGCAATAGCTTGATACAACCTTCAATCAAGATCTATTAGTCTTTTCGATTTTATTCTTTCTTCTTCAATAACCTCTTTTGAAATAGACACAATAGTGTACAGTTTATTATCAATCATTGTTCTGTATTCATCAATTTTCTCAATATGTGATAAATCATTGTCAAAAATCTCTTGTATTATATGATTAATTTCCATTATTGCCATTTCAAGATTATTTTGCAACTTATTTTTTGAATTGAGATACAACTGTATTTTGTATCCCAATCTTATAGATTTATTTATTGACAAAGTGAATCTACGATAACTTTCTCTTTTCGTCCTAAAATCCAACTCATCTTTCTGATAATCTATCTTATAATTCTGATAATCTAATAATCCTTTACTTATGGAAACCAAATACTCGCTCAACGCTTCGGTAATCTCAAGAATCCATTTAATTCTAGAAGCAGAAACAGTATTTGATTTGATTTTCAATAATGCAAATACCCCAGCCAAAATGAAACCAATAAGTGGAATTAAATATTTCATCCAATCATTGTTGTCTCTACAACAACGGCACAATAAAATTTGATGCATAGTGAGTTTTTCTAAATAGTACTTTTAAATTATCAATTGATGAGTTTACATACACAACATAAGAAATATTTTTCATTTAAATACAAGAACGTGCAATAAGATACATAAATAAGTACTTAAATGCGTTTTGACGTTTCCTCAGTTGTTTAAAGCCACAATATTGTCATTCTTTTTCTAAAACTTGCCAGTTATTAGCCTTTTTTTGACACGCAACAAAAATAACATACAAATATATTATAATCAATTAATTACAAACTAAATTAACTTAAAATGTCTAATTGTATTTCATTGTATTTATCAATGAACCCATATTGAGATTTTAGGTTAAGATTGAGTAGGAATATGGCCTGTTGATAAATAGTAAACATTTTATTTTATAGTAGGCACAAATTGCTGAAATTTGTATTGTAAATAATTAATTCCTGAGAAATACTTTTGGCATTGTATTGTGGTTTTGGGAAATAGTAATAACAACAAAAGACGGGTTACAGTGTTACCCCTAAACATACTGATTAACAATATAAAGACGGGTAACAAATGCAGAAAAAAGAATAAAAAAAGACACAGTAGCAATTAAGCATACTGTGTCTCACATAAACTCCCCCAAAACTATGTTACAAATTTGGTTGCGGTGTTGTGCGCAGGTAAGGCTTAATAACCTTATGCCCCTTAGGGAATTTGGCCGCAATATCTTCTGTTTTAATAGCAGGCGCAACTACAACATCTTCGCCATATTTCCAGTCTGCCGGTGTGGCAACACTATAGTTAGCGGTTAGTTGCAATGAATCGATCACGCGAAGTATCTCATCAAAATTTCTACCTGTTGATGCAGGGTATGTGATGGTCAGCTTGATCTTCTTATCGGGCGATATAACATATACCGAACGAACGGTGAACTTATCTGATACTTCCGGGTGAATAGCATCATACAGTTTTGCAACCTTAAAATCAGGATCAGCAATGATAGGGAAGTTAACCGTTGTCTTTTGGGTTTCGTTAATGTCCTGCACCCATGCCTCATGCGATTGAATAGGGTCAACACTCAATGCTATAACCTTAACGTTGCGCTTATCAAATTCAGGCTTTAGCTTTGCCACCCTACCTAATTCAGTAGTGCAGACAGGTGTAAAATCAGCAGGATGAGAGAATAACACTCCCCATTTGTCTCCCAGCCATTCGTGGAAGTTAATTGTACCTTGCGTAGTTTGCGCTGTAAAATCAGGCGCAATGTCTCCGAGTCTTAATGCCATTGTGTAATTTAAATTTAAAGGTTTATAATTATTGGTTCTTCTGTTTCTTCATTTAAAAAAGGGCGAATAGCATATGTATATACAACACATCCTACACAGTATCCGGCAAAGCTTTCAAGTGCTGCACATATCAATAATACACCGGTTACTATATAGGCAAGTACATCATAGTTCAGGAAAAGTAATGTGGCAATTGCAACTGTAAATACAAAGCCAACTGCAGCTGCAAACTTTTTAGGCGCTGCGTCTGTTTGTTTCCATGGCAAGCCAATGTACGATGCAACAGTTTTTGCTATAGCTTTTAAAGGGCTGTACTTTCCTGATGTAAATGCCCTCAAATAAAAATCAATTGCCAGGCCTGCAATTATGTATGGAGATTTAAAATACACCCCAATGATGGTAATTACAATTGTAAAGAAAGCCGCCACCCTGGCTACGCTTTCATTAATTCGGTTTATTGATACAGGGCATGTTACGGACGTGTTATTCATACTTATTTTTTGTTTGAGGGCACAAATATATATAATATCTATCAATTTAGTAGATATTAAGAATAAAATTTTTTACTCCTGCTGTTTCTTCCTCTTTTTCAGGACTTTAAGATGCTCTTCCCGTTTCAGAATATCTTCCAATGTTATCCCTGCCAGTATTTTAAGGCTGGCATCGCGCACTTCTATAAATGCACTTCGTATTCCACAGGTTACCTCGTCTACACAATCCTCACATGGCTCATAAAAGTTCAGACTCACACAAGGTATCATGGCAATTGGCCCATCAATGGACCTTAACAATTGAGTAAGAACTATGTCTTTAGGCTTTTTAATTAAATGATATCCTCCACCTATTCCTATCTTACTACCAAGCAACCCTTGTTTACGCATGTCTAATAATATACTCTCCAGAAACTTCTTAGGAATACTTTCCTGCGCAGCTATTTCAGAAATAGTCATTGACTTATCGCTTTTGGCAAGTGCAACAAGCGCCTTAATGGCATATTTTGTTTTCTTCGACAGCATTTCTAGTTATCTCCTAAAAAATTCCTGACTATGGCTTCAGTATCCAATAAAGCCTTCTGTAATTCAATGTTTTGTACCACTTTCTCAAATTTATCTACATACATCAATTCTTCTTTCGCCTTACTTACACGTTGTTCCAGTATCTCTGGTGTTTCTGTATTCCTGTCTCTTAGCCTTTGCTCCAATGCTTTAACGGATGGTGGCTCTATAAAAATAGTAATCGATTCCTTGGGGAAGTACTTCTTCAGGTTAAGTGCGCCCTTTACATCTATATCGAAAATAACATGTCGGCCAGCTTTCCATAACCTTTCTACTTCGGTTTTAAGTGTACCATAATAGCTACCCGGGTAAACCTCTTCCCATTCTAAAAACTCACCTTTATCTATCTTTTCACGAAATTGTTCAAGGGAAAGAAAATAATAATCCTCACCATCCATTTCGTTTTTACGGGCGGGCCTGCTACATGCCGATATGGAAAAAGCCAGTCGTGGAAAAACACCCAGTAAATGCCTTACAATAGTTGTCTTTCCTGTACCGGACGGGCCGGCAACAATAACCAGTTTTCCGGAAAATTGACTCATAGAATATTCAGAAGCTGCTCTTTTATTTTTTCAAGTTCATCCTTCATTTCCACTACAAACCTTTGTATATCCGCATCATTTGCCTTAGACCCGATAGTGTTTATTTCTCTGCCAATTTCCTGCACTATAAAACCAAGCTTTCTTCCTCCATTAGGTTCATCCATTGTTTTTCTGAAATAACTGCAATGCGCACGAAGCCTGGCTTTCTCTTCATTAATATCCAGTTTCTCTATATAGTATATGATCTCCTGCTCAAACCTATTCATATCGGTCACTCGTCCTCCAATTCCTTCCACCAATTTGTTAGCCAGTCTTTCTTTAAGTTTGCTAAGCCTGATCGGGTCCAGTTTATCTATCTTCTTCTCATTACCTTCAATAACTGCCAGGTGTAACTCAATATCTTTTCTTAATGCCTTACCTTCCTGCTGCCTGAATTTACTGACAGAAACGGCCGCTTTCTTTATTAACGAAAAAACATATTCCAGCTCCTTCTTATCTACTTTCTCCTCAGTTCTGAATATATCAGGTGCACGTAATATAAGGGGAAGGTATTGCACATTCTTTTCATTTATCTCCTTCGCTAACCCCTTAAGTTCTGCCAGGTATTGTTTGGCAAGGGTTTTATTCAAGGCAACCTTGCTCTTGCCTTCCGAACCGGACATATTAATATGAAGATCTACTTTGCCTCTGTCTAGTAAACCGGGTAACAATGCACGTATTTCCGGTTCAAGTGTGTAATATTGATACGGTAAGCGCATATTAAGATCAAGCTGCTTGCTGTTCAGCGAGCGCAATTCAACATCTATCGTCTTTCCACCTATTTGCCCTGACACTTTGCCAAAGCCTGTCATTGATTGTAACATCGGCTATTTTTTTTCAAATATAGTAATAGGCGGCTGATTTAGCTACTCTTAACCTACTTAGAAATTTGTGCATTCAATTTCTGCTTCTCTTTCTTACGGCTTAAGCCCACTAAGTAAATGCCTACTATAATGAAAATAGCTGACAAAACCTTCATTACGTTAATTTTATCCTGCCCATAATAAACAGCTATAGCGGCTGCAATTACCGGTTGAAGATAAATGTAAGTACTTGCTATTGAAGGGCTAAGTTCGGCTAAAGCATAGGTATTTAAATAATAGGCTATATATGTGCTTGCTATTACTACATAAGCAATACACATCCACGAATTTAAACTTATGGAACGAAAATCGAATGCTTGCAATTGCGACCAGCCAAACGGAAGCACATAAAACGCGCCGAAAGAAAATACCCATTTTACAACCGTTACGGTTTTATATTTCAACATCAATGGCTTCACCATTACCATATATATAGCCCATGATATACAGTTAACCAATATTAACATATCGCCTGTAAAAGATGCTGATGCAGTAGCTGCATCCCTTCTGCCCAGCAATAATACCAAGGCACCTGTAATTCCTACTAAAATACCTGCAACACGTATGAATGGGGTTTTCTCTTTAAAAAATATAACCTCAAGTAACATTACAATTATCGGGTTGAAGATCATTATAATAGCGCCATTAATAGGGGTGCTCATAGCAAGCCCTTTAATGAAGAGAAGTTGATTCAAGGCTACTCCAAATACGCCGAGCAGTAGGAGTTTAATATAATCTTTACGCTCTATTTTTTCTTTAGGAAGAAAAAGGCTCGATAGCCAAAATAAAAGCATAGAGCATGTCGCCCTGATAACTACCAGTGCAAAAGGTTGAATGTGCTCAGGTACAACAGCCTTAACAATTGTAAAGTTGGCGCCATAAATTGCATTTACTCCAAGCAGGGCAAGGTGTGCTTTAATTACTCTGCTCATATAATTAACAATCGTTCTTAGTTAATTGACCTTTCATTAAATATTATAAACCCTACGTGAAAAAGCACCGTAAATGAATATTTTAGCGGGTCACTATCAAAATAATTAAGGCTGACACTTACAGGCCCGATTGGTGAATGATACACCAATGCAGCCATACCTACGTATTCTTTAGTAGCGAGTGGTACTCCATACACGGCCTGATTATTAAGTGTATTTTGTTGAATAGCCTGGTATGGAAGAAATACATATCCCTCAAATCGCAGGTCGATTTTTGGCTTGAACGGTATTATGATCTTTGGGCCTGCTGCTGCGTAATTATACGCCCTATATTTAGGTAGAAAAAGAGTTTGCATTTCCGGCGTTGGTTGAAAAGCAGGAGCCATTAAAGTTGTTGACCAGTAGTTTTGAAAATAGGTTTGCAGGGCATGGCCATTTACAAATGTGTTAGAATACACCCCTTCCATATAAATACCAAACCTAACCGGCCCACGTCCTACAAGATAATAATCTAACGAAGCTTTAATCTGTAACCAGTTATGTTGCTTTACTACAGTATCTTTATTTATGTCCTGTGTGCCGGGGTAAAATGTTTCAGTTCCTGCAATCCATTGCGCATGCGTCGTAAACCTCATTCCTGTACTTGCATATTCTTTATCATTAAGTGAATTATAATCGAACTTGGCATACCCGGTAGCTGCACCAAACCTTGTAATATCAGCTGTATCTGTTGTTTTATGGGATAGTTCCTGGAAATAGGTATTATTAATGTTTGCGTAACTACCTCCCAATATTAATTTCGATTTTCCACCAATCGGGAATCCCATATCTAATTTCCCAAATCCTTCGTACTGTATCAGGTATGGGGGAGTAATATCTGCAAAGAAATCGGTGCTGCTTGTAAAATAATTCCAACTGTTATACGTAATTGACGGCTCCAGGTAAAAAGGCAGTTTCGGGAAATAAATTCTCGCTGACCCTAAAGCCGAAGTATACAACTTCCCAAAATAAATATTACCAACAAGCTGTAATTCCTGTCTTCCAAACGTATTGTATTGTAGCCCAACATAGCCTTCACTAATAGGAAGATTTGAAAGTACTCCGCCGAAACCTACCTGGAAATGCTTTTCTCTTTTAATAGACATATCAAGTGTGTAGTACCCTGTACTGTCGTTATACTTAGCCATTGGGTATATACTGTGAATGTTTTGGTCAGTCGCTACTTTAAAATAAGCAACAGCCATATCATTCAATGACATTTCTTTGTGATCATCAAATAGAACGCTTTTTAGGTATTTTTCCTGGTTATCATTAACACCATTAAAACTAAGTTTATTGAATATTAAAGGGTGTTCCTTCCTTTGAAAATCACTTCTTTTTTTCTTTAATTTTTCATCATTCTCCCTTCTGTCTATAAGTTTTAATAAAGCGGGTATCTGTCTGAGTGTAGAAATATAACCACTATCAATTAATGCCTGAGGATTATCAGCACTCAATATACCAGCCTCAACATCAGGCAATATAATCAAGCCTTTACCCGGTAACGCATAGTTTGTTTTTGTCATGAGCATATTCTTTATTTCCGATAGAATATTATCATCACTCGGCGGCTGAATATTTCCTGAAACATTACTACCAATAATAATATCAGGGTTAAAATCTTGCTGCATTATATCAGCAGGAAAGTTATTATACAGCCCTCCGTCAAAAAGCATTTTACCATTTATTGTAATTGGTTTAAGGTAAAACGGGTATGAAATCGATGCCCTGACTGCCTGTCCTAAGTTTCCGCTATCAAATATCCATGGTTTCTTTTCGGCTATATCAGCTGCCAAGCACCTGAAAGGGACGAACAGGCTATCAAACTTATCATGCGAAGCAGAAGACGCACTCGAGAAATAAGTAAGAATAGCAAAATCAATTGGCAATGGGGATACCAGGTGAGTGGGAATACTCGTAATTATAGAGGTATCTAGTGAAAAATGAAAGTTTATCCATGAGGCTTCACTTATGTTCTGCTTGAAATAATATTCGTACTTTCTGTTTACAGCACCTGAAGCAAGTTCAAGAAATTCCCTTGATGTTACCAACTGCTCCATTTGTTCTGGTGTATATCCTGCCGCATACAAAGCACCTATAAAAGCACCCATTGATGTTCCCGTAATATAATCAATAGGAATATGATTCTCCTCAAGCGCTTTAATTACACCAATGTGAGCAATGCCGCTTGCGCCGCCGCCACTAAGCACCAGTCCAACCTTCTGGCTATTTGCCGAAAGAGTTGTCAGGAAAACAAAAAATAAAAGTAGAGATGAGTGTTTCAATTTTTTAGCCATAATAGCCTCTCAGAGAGCAAATTTACTCATTATTCTATCTCATTCAGCACTTTGTTGAAATATGCCGGAGCGTCCAGTAATCGTGAGCCATACCATGAAAAATACTCTCCGTCAACCAACACAATTTTTGCTGCAGGGCATATTTGCCTGAATTCATCAATATGTTTTTCAGAAAACGGGTAAGGTTCTGATGAAAGTAGTATAACATCAGGAGACTGTTTTTGAATGTCTTCTTTTGTTACTTCAGGATACCTGCCTTCATATTCTTCAAATACATTCACAAAGCCACACTGTTTCAGCACGTCTGTTAAAAAAGTATCGTGTCCGGTAACCATAAAGGGGTCTTTCCAAATAAAATACGCCGCTTTTTTGCGATGCAGTTTTGAGCTATTAAGTCCGGCAAATTCAATCTTTACTTTACTTATTAAATCATTCACTTTATCTGCCCTATCAACCAATTCTCCCACACCCTTCATCATATCAAATGCCGCCTCCAGCGTATGAATATCGCTCATCCATACCGGATATTGCTTCATTAATTGTTTTATCTGCAATTCCTCATTTTCTTCCTTATTCCCTATTATCAGGTCAGGCTGCAGTTCGGCTATCTTATCGAAATCAAACTTCTTGGTTCCTCCAATACGTTGTTTTGTGCGAAACCATTCATTGGGGTGAACACAAAACTTTGTTATTCCAACAATTTCATTATTTAGCCCTAACCAGTTTAGTAATTCTGTTTGAGAAGGGACCAGTGATATTATTCGATTAGGTGGCCATTCAACTTTAATTTTCCGGCCTAATTGGTCAATAAATTCCTTTTTCATACCCTGATGGCCAATACAGTTACATCGTCAATCTGTTCATGTTTGCCTTTCCAAGTGTTATAACTGGCACTCATTTTCTCACCAATTTCTTTAATAGGCAAATGATTATTACTTATTACCCATTCTTTAAGACGTTTGGTAGTCATCTTCTTCCCATTCTCTCCTCCAAATTGATCGGCAAACCCATCCGTAAATAAATAAATAGTATCTCCTTCTTCCAAGCTAATTTCCTGCTCTGTAAATTTTTGAGTGTTTTCAGTAAACCCGCCAATGGACACTTTATCTGCCTTCACTTCAACTGGTCCGCTTTCAGGAGTAGCACTCCTCTTTATTATCCATAAAGGACGGTTAGCACCTGCATATCTTATTTTGTTTGTAGCGGTGTTCAGATGGCAGAGAATTATATCCATACCGTCTCTGATATTATCATTTCCACTATTTCCAAAACTGCTTTTAATTTCTTTATTCACATTTTCAAGTATTTTGCCGGGAGAATTACTTTTAATAGCAGCATCACTAAGCTTCCCCATACATATACTACTTACAAGCGCACCCGGTACACCATGGCCAGTACAATCACCTATAGCAACAATAAATTCAGATGCTGAAACAGGCTGCATCCAATAAAAATCTCCACTTACAATATCCTTAGGTTTAAATAAAAGAAAATATTGGCTGAAACTTTTATCAAATAATGCTCTTGGGCTAAGCAAAGAATCTTGTATTCGTTTGGCGTACGTAATACTGGCTGTTATTTCAGTATTCTTTTCTTCAATGGCTTGCTTCTGTAATTCTATCTTTTGGCTGTTTTCCAGGTTCTCCGATTTAAAAAAATATATAATTATTGCCAGTAAACAAAAAGCAAATACATAATTCATAAAGGCATACCTAGCCAATTGAGTTACGTCTCCATCATAATGTCCTGAAAAGTTCTTCTGTAAATATATGCAGGTTGCGAATCCCGCTAATAGATAGGCACAATATGCAGTTATCGTTCTTTTTTCATCGAATAAAAAAATTATAATAGCCGGGAAAGCGAATAAGTAAATTTCAGTATGCGTAGCGCTTCCATAGAAATAGTTAGTACTGACGAAAAACAACATTGATGTATTAAAGGACAAATGCCTTGCCAAGCTAAATAACCCTTTATGTGTAAGATATATACCAATTAACAACTCAAGCATATCGGCCGCTGTTAAATACGATAGCCAGCGAAGGCCTGTAAAAACACCAATTATTGTAAAGAACAAACAGAATAATGAACCGGCCAGGCTACCACTTATAAAAAGGCGGCGTTTTTGCCTTTCTTTAAAGGAAAACTTATGAAATGAAACGGGGTCAACAATTAGTTGAAGGATGCTTGTCATGAAATAAAGCTAAAGCTTAAAAATAGCGAATTTCCATACAAATTTCAACACTTATCTAGCAATTTAACACAAAGCTTCAACAATATCCTGACGGGTAATAATATGTACCTCTCCCATTAAATCTTTAACCAGTACGGCATGGTTTTGAGGAGTAATAAGTTGCGAAACTTCTTCAATAGAAGATTCGGCATTTACATATGGGAAAGGCGCCTGAACAATTTCCGATACCTTCTTCTCTCCAAGTTTAGGGTTATCAATTAATTTTTTAAACACTTCGGTATCATTCAATGAGCCTACAAATGTTTCACCACCTGCATTCTTTACTGGCACCTGAGAAATATTATACTTACGCATCACACTAACAGCTTCATGCACCGTATCAGATTCTTTTACAGTTACCAATGGTTTATCCTTATGTCCTTCAATAAGTTGTTGCGCAGTAATCTTATCATTCGTTAAAAAGCCCCTGTCACGCATCCATTCATCGTTAAACATTTTACCCAGATAACGTGAACCATGATCGTGAAAAATAACCACAACTATATCGCCCTTCTTAAACCTATCCTTCATCTGCAACAGGCCAGCCATTGCTGAACCTGCAGAGTTACCCACAAAAATTCCTTCTTCGCGTGTAATACGTCGAGTCATTATTGCGGCATCCCTATCTGTAACTTTTTCAAAATGGTCTATTACATTAAAGTCAACATTCTTTGGTAAAAAATCTTCACCTATACCTTCTGTTATGTAAGGGTAAATTTCATTCTTGTCGAATATGCCTGTCTCTTTATACTTTTTAAAGACTGACCCGTAAGTATCAACACCTAAAACCTGAATTTTAGGATTCTTTTCTTTCAGGTATTTACCAATACCGCTAATAGTACCACCCGTACCAACACCGCAAACCAGGTGAGTTATTTTCCCTTCCGTTTGTTTCCATATTTCAGGAGCAGTTTGTTCATAATGAGCTGATGCGTTTGAAGGATTATCATATTGGTTAGCCTTCCATGAATTTGGTGTTTCAGCCTCGAGTCTTGATGAAACAGAATAATACGAACGAGGATCTTCCGGATCAACATTTGTAGGACATACTACAACTTCGGCGCCAAAGGCGCGTAAGGCATCAAATTTCTCTTTCGATTGCTTATCTGTTGATGTAAAAATCGTCTTATATCCTTTTATTACAGCTGCAATAGCAAGCCCCATGCCTGTATTGCCAGAAGTGCCTTCAATTATAGTATAACCAGGTTTTAATTTACCTTGTTTTTCAGCATCTTCAATCATTTTAAGCGCCATGCGGTCCTTAATACTATTACCGGGGTTATATGTTTCAACCTTTGCTAAAACAAGAGCAGGAATATCCTTAGTAATGCGATTTAACTTAACCATTGGGGTATTTCCTATAACCTCCAGGATGTTATTGTAGTATTCCATAAATCTTTACGTATTTTAATAGGTTACAAATATAAACAAGTACAGCTTTTAACTATACCTTAATGTACGAACAGGTGTAATGCGCGAAATAATAAAAGATGGCAGTATCAACATTAACATACATATAATAAAAGTACATACATTAAGTAGCACAACATTTACCACATCAAAATGTACCGGAACATATGAGACATAGTATGTTGCCTGGTCGAGTGGAATAATCCTATAATATTCCTGAATAAGACACATCGATATTCCCAAAATATTGCCAATTAACATCCCCCTGAAAATAAGGTAGGCGCCATCTATCATAAATATTTGTTGAATATTGAGGTTTCTTGAACCAAGTGCTTTAAGTAAGCCTATCATATTCGTATTCTCAAGTATCAGCACAATAAGCGCAGATACCATTGCAATAGCAGAAACGAGCGCCATAAGAACAATAATTATTGCAGCATTGGTATTTTGCAAATTCAGCCATGAAAACATGGGTTCATTTATTTCTTTTATGCTTTGTGCATTCAACTTTACACCAATAGCATTCTTCACATTATCTTCCAGTGAGTCTACCTTATCAAAATCATTACTCAGCAACTCAAAACCGCCAACCTGTTCTTTTGTCCAGAAATTAAGATTCTGGATCTGGGCTATATCGGTAAATACAAACTGCCGGTCGAAGTCTTCAAGACCGGTATGATAAATGCCCGAAACATGAAATGATTTCACTCTTTGTTCAACATTGAAATGTGCGCTATCGGCACCCTTAGTTCTGGTAACAAAAAACACCAGTACTTTACTACCTGTATCTACCCCCAGAGCCGATGCTATTACACTTGAAATAATAATACCAGTAGAAGGCACAGAATCCTGAATAGCAAGTACCTTACCCTTTACAAGGCTTTTACGAATAAAAGTCCAATCATAATCGCTGCCAATTCCCTTAAGTAAAATACCGTTATTTTCAGTTTTTGTTTTTATTATACCAACCTTAGTTGCAAAGACCTGTACATTTTTAACACCCTGCATTCTTTTCAACTCAGTTAGAAATGGCTGATGCCTTGCTATCGGATATGGCTCATAGGAATTATTGTTGTCAAGGTTAGTGATTTGAATATCCGCATTAAATCCTTCAACCTTATCGCGTATAGAACGCTGAAAACCCTGAACAATTGATAAAGTCAATATCATTACAGTAAGCCCAATAGCAACACCCGCAATAGCAATTCGGGCCGTAGGTTGCGAAATTTTTTTCTGGCCTCTTCTGCCCCGTATAATTCTTCGTGCAATAAAAAATTCTGTGTTCAAAGTGCGCTGATTACCAGTTGTTGAATGCCTTGTCAAATATATCCTGTACCAATTGTTTATTTATCTGAGTAATCAGGTCACTCTGAACGCTGCTGATATTCTGGCTGCTGGGGAAATCGGCATAACGGGAAAAAGACGAATTAAAATTCTTTTTAGGGTCATTCTTATCAGCAAAAGTAACATCAACTGAAATAGTAAGACGTGTTAATGATGATTGTGCTACGGTTCCTGCATTAGCTGCTACAGGTTGAATTGTATAGCCGGAAATAGAGCCTGAGAAATCGAGATCGCCATTTTGAACCAACGGAAGGTGGCTTTGTGAAGTAACATAGTCACGCAATGCATCTGTAAAGATCTGGCTTGTTGTTGAATTAGCTAAAGCAGAATGATTCTGAAAATACTGAACCGATATTGACTTTGCATCACTTGGAATAGAAGCACCTGAAAAAGAAAATCCTACTCCACAACTACAAAATAATGAAACAAGGAGTATAGCGAGAAGCCTCTTCATCTATTATTCGAGGTTATAATCTTTAATTTTTCTGTACATGGTACGTTCTGAAATACCAAGTTCTTTAGATGCAGCCCTTCTGTTGCCCTGGTGTTTATCCAATACTCGCTTTATATATTGTTTTTCCCTTTCTTCGAGTGAATGAGACTCCTCTACTTCTTTGCCTATATTGGGATTTATGGACCTTGAACCGGTTTTCACCGGGTGTATCTGAATCTGTCCGTCATCGTTCTTATCAATGTCCTGATGAAGTTTATGAATTACCTGAGCGTTACCAGGCAGCTTCATAGCCAGGTGCTCATCTTCATTCTCCAATAAAGTAAGCACGGTTCTTTTTAAATCAACCATATCCTTACGCATTTCAAATAACACCTTGTATAGCAGCTCCCTTTCTGTAAATTCTGAATTACCTGCACCAGTTTGCTCAGGCCTGAATAAAGCGGGTACCGATACTGAAGCCGTATCGGGCAAATACTGACCAAGCATTTCAATTGTTATATCTCTGTTCTTTTCAATAACCGATATCTGTTCAGTAACATTCTTCAACTGACGCACATTACCTTTCCAGTAATAATTAATAAGCCTTTCCTCAGCATCGCGGTTAAGTTTAATAGGTGGCATTTTATACTTGTCAGCAAAATCGGTTGCAAATTTACGGAAGAGTAAAGGAATGTCTTCTTTCCTATCGCGTAGAGGCGGTATTTGTAATGGTACAGTGTTTAATCTGTAATACAAATCTTCCCTGAACCTGCCTTTTTCAATTAGCTGCAAAATATTCACATTAGTAGCAGCAACGATACGCACATCTGTTTTAATAACTTTAGAAGAACCGACCTTTATAATTTCACCTGTTTCAAGCACACGCAGAAGTCTTACCTGTGTTGGCAAAGGAAGCTCTGCCACCTCATCTAAAAATATTGTTCCACCATTTGCAACTTCAAAATATCCTTTGCGGCTATCATGCGCACCGGTAAATGCACCTTTTTCGTGGCCGAATAATTCAGAATCAATTGTCCCCTCCGGTATAGCACCGCAGTTCACTGCAATGTACTGGTTATGTTTGCGGGGGCTAAGCTGGTGAATTATTTGTGGAAAAACTTCCTTACCTGTTCCACTTTCACCTGTTATAAGAACTGAAAGGTCTGTGGCTGCTACCTGACGGGCAATGTCAATAGCCCTGTCTAGCGCCACAGCATTACCTATTATTCTGAACCTGTTTTTTATTTCCTGAACAGTCATACTATTTACTTTACTGCTTCACCCAGCAATGTACCAGAGGTACAGTTATAAACCTTAACCATAACGTAATCGCCACGCTTATAGTGTTCTCTGGGGAAAACAACTACTTTATTCTGAGAATTTCTTCCTGAAAGATCTTTATCCGATTTCTTTGATTGCCCTTCCACCAATACTTCAAATTCTTTTCCAATATCCTTCAGGTTGCTTTCGTGAGCATGTTTCCTGTGAAGGTCAACGATCTCCTGCAATCTTCTTTTCTTTATCTCTTCGGGTACATTATCAGCATACTTTTTGGCAGCCGCAGTTCCCGGACGTTCAGAATACTTAAACATATATGCATAATCAAATACTACTTCATCCATTAATGAAAGTGTATCACTATGTTCTTCTTCTGTTTCGCCGCAAAAACCCGATATAATATCAGTGGATATTCCACATCCCGGAATAATTGAACGTATTGCCTTTATTCTGTCGATATATTTTTCACGATCATATCCTCTGTTCATTCTTTTTAATGTAGTAGAACTACCCGATTGCATTGGCAGGTGTATATACCTGCAGATATTTTCGTGTTTTACCATTGCATGTAATACTTCATCCGTCATATCCTGAGGATTTGAGGTGGAAAACCTTACCCTTAATAAAGGGCTAATTTCTGCAACCATTGATAAAAGATTGCCAAAGGTAATGGCGTTCTTTTTCTGCTCTTCATTAGCTTTATCAAAGTCTTTCTTCAAGCCTCCGCCATACCAAAAATAAGAATCTACATTCTGACCAAGTAATGTAACCTCTCTGTATCCATGATCAAAAAGCCCTTTTGCTTCTTTTACAATACTTTGCGGGTCGCGACTCCGCTCTCTTCCACGAGTAAACGGAACTACACAGAAGGCACACATATTATCGCAACCACGCATTATAGATATAAATGCAGAAATACCATTTTCCGAAAGCCTTACAGGGTTTATATCCGCATAGGTTTCCTCTCTCGACAATAAAACATTAATAGCCTTCTGGCCACCCTCTACCTCAGCAATCAGCTTTGGAATGCTACGGTATGCATCAGGCCCGACGACAATATCAACCAAATCCTCTTCTTCAAGTAACTTAACTTTCAGTCGCTCAGCCATACAGCCCAGCACACCAATAACCACCGATGGGTTTTCATTCTTCAATTCTCTGAATTCTGTAAGGCGTTGGCGGGTCTTTTGTTCTACGTTTTCACGTATAGCACAAGTATTCATTAATATAACATCCGCTTCTTCTTCTTTTGAAGTTATAGAATACCCTTCATTTTTAAGAATTGAGGCTACTATTTCACTGTCGGAAAAATTCATCTGGCAGCCATATGTCTCCATGAAAAACTTCTTCGTCCCTTTTATAGTGGCTGTTAATTGTGTATCCTGTTCTAAAGTCTGCATTTATTCGACGTAGTATCGTTTAATTAGGGCTGCAAATTTACAAAAAGAGTCTGTCATATAGTCATACTCTATAAAATTAAAAAGCCTTGATTATCAAAATAATCAAGGCTTCTCAATAAGTTTTTATACTTAGTACTGCCACATATCATGTTCAAGGTTGAACATGCCTGTTTTAATCTTTTCGCCTTCAAGCAATGCATCCAGCGGGTTCTTCATATAGTCACCAATCTTTCTGTTGGCTACATTACTTTCCTGTATAATGTAACTAGAGAATTGTCTTTTCCAGAATATGTCTTCGTATGTCCTGCGCTCTGCATCGTTATGTGTGTTATACACCTCAGCATTAGCAAAAGTAGGCCTTATTGCCGGTAAATAAATCCAGAACATCATGGTAGGCTGTCCTGGTATCTCGTTACCATTTGCATCGAATGTCTTCTTAAACGGACAAATACCCAATACACGAACATCCATTACTGAACGCTGTTTATCAAAAAACCAATCTTCTTTAAGCATATACTGAAGAATATCCGGAGATTCAAGTGCCTGCGATTGTAAGGAGGAGTTACCATTCGAGTCAACTACAGTTATAATCTTCAACAATGCACTATCTGCCTCTGTTTTGGTCATTTGCAGGGTAAATGATTTATCAAAGTCAAAAGGCGAAACACTATACAGGGCCAATTGATTTTCTTTATTCTTTACAGCACCTATAATAACATCCCACATACTTTTTCTGTTCGCATTTGGGGTAATAGGATAATAAAGGTCAAGATTCATCTTTTCCCTTAAATCTATCATTCTCCAAATTCTTTTTGACCAGATTACATCAGCCTCACGTAATGATGTATAAGGAATCACATTTCGGCTTGGTGAATTTTCTTTAACATACAATCCATCTAACATGCCTGGTCCAGGAGCAAGTACGCCCTGCGCAACAGCACCGCCATTGCAAAAAAACACAAGTCCTGCTATTCCCGCTAATCCTAAAATCCTTTTCATGGCCTTCAATTTTGGTATTGTTATAGTATTAGTTAAGCCTTATTGCCATTCCCTGAATTGTACGGCTCTTTCCATCCGGTCCCTTTACCTGTACATTCTTTACAATAATATATCCGCCCTTTGGAGCCTGGCCGATCAAACTCAACATTTTAGGAGTAAAACGACCGCCATTTGCGTGGTCATCTACAAACACTCCGTTTACACCAATTGACATATCAAATGATATAACGTTAAAGTTTACACCGCCAAAGTCAAAGTCAGCAGGCATACGGGCTTCAACCTTAGGCACAGCCTGAAGTTGCAACTTACTCATAGAAGCGTCTCCACTTTTACCACCGGTAAAACAAGCAGGATCAGGAATTCTCTTTATACGGAATTTTACAGGAGGAAGTGACTTATGAGTACCATCGGGCATAGTAGCACTAACTGTTACAGTTGCTTCTTTACCAATTGCGTCAGCACTTGCGTTTACCATGTAGTGCCCTTTAGGTCCCGAAGGTGACATGGAACCTAATGACATAGATGGGTGTAATGCACTGGCATCGAAACCTGCAGCAGAAACGTCTACAGGGTTTGGAATACCCGCGTAAAACACATTCATTTGAGATGGTGAAACAACTACAGCTGCTTTAGCAACAATATAATTGGTTTTAAAAGGATAGCTTTTTACAACACCTGTAGGGTCCTTCATTTGAATAACACCTGTAACAACAGCAGGTCCTTCTTTCTCTGTTTTGAAACTATACTTTCCTATTCCCTTATCATCAAATTTTTTAACAGCTTCTCCGGTTCCCTTAATTTCCTTTTTAATTGTATCCACTTCACCAATTGTAATAGTAGGCTGCTGTGTTGCAATGTATGCAGAAGGGAAAATATCAGCCCTAAAACTATCACCTAACAATACATAGCTTGAACTAGGAATAATTTTAGCAATAAAATCTGTTACTTTAAAACTGGTAGCATCAATATTGCTATACAAATAGTTTAACATTGCTGCTTCAGCATTTCTTACATCACTTTGTAACTCAGTAAAGGTTACAACGTCAGATACAAGAGGAGTTTCACCAAAATAATAATACTCCCATGTTTGCTTTCCTTCGTCCGGAACTTTAATGTCAGGAGTGAGTAACCCCAACTTCACCCTGGCTGTATCGGCCAAGGTAGTATGCAATTGCGGGTTCTTAAATATGGTAATTAAATCTTTTCTGAAACTATTTAATTCCATTTTCAAAGCATGTGCTTTTCCCTTTGTAATATCATCGCCATCGCCGCACAAAATACCTGTAGGAGTAGTGAAATCTTCTTTAGCATCTACATATTCCATCATGGTATCCTTCTTATCCAGATCCCATGGTTTTTTGTCCACTGCTTTTACCAAATCAGCTTTCATTTTCTGAATATCATCCACCATCTTATTTGCTTTCTCCACTACTAACTTTTCAGCATCATAAAAAGGCTTTGTTTTAACCATATCATTATCATATGCCTTTTGAAACTTTTCCTGTAGTGACTTAGTTTGTCCTTGAGTATTCTCATTTGTTAACTGCAAACCTGTATTCACCACAATAAAAGCATGTACAATCTGCTTTGATACGTTCAGCGCTAACAAAGCTGTTAGTACAAGATACATGATGGTAATCATCTTTTGCCTCGGTTCTTTGGGAAGTGACATAACCTATACGGTTTTATAAATATTTATAACTAATTTCTCTATTCAAAAAATTCAAATCCACATTATCTCTTCATGTTCATAGCGGTCAACATGCCACCATAAACAGTGTTCAGAGACTCAAGATTTTGAACCAGTTGAGACATTTCTGTTTTGTAACGGCGAGTATCTTCAACAGACTCTCCAACGTTTTCAACCAGTCTTGAAATACTTTCGTACAATGCACCCGAAGCTTTAACCTGGTCGTTAGATGATTTCAATTGCATTTCATAAACTGAGTTCAATGCTGCAACATTGGTTGCCATTTTCTCCATGTGTTCAACATAGGCACCTGGATTTCCAACGCTAAGTCCCTTAAGGGTTTCAGCAGCTTTTGAAGACGAACTGTTAAGCTCGCTCATGCTATCTGCAACCGATTGAATCTTATTTACATAATTCTTGGTAGTGCCTGAAATATCGCTGTCAGAAATTGAACCCAAAGACTCAGCTGCTTTTGAAGAACTATTTGAAAGATCGCTGATATTCTTAGATGCGTTCTTTACATTATTAACATATTCACCTGTTGCAACACTTGCATCAGCAATACCGCTCATTTTGGCAGTATTTTCGCTAAGGCTCTTTAAGCCACTTCCTAAGCTTTCAATCAACTCAGGACCAATCTTTGCTTCTTCAAGTAAGTCATCCAATTGCTCGGTAATGCTTCCTTTAGCTTCTTCCTTTTCACCATGTTCATCACCACCACCATGCAAACCTGCAAGTTCAGGATAAACTAAACTCCAATCCACATCTTCGTGCGGAGGTAATATACCGTATACTAAAAATATAAGCGCTTCAGTAGAAAGACCTGTAATAAGCGCAATTGTAGCACCAGGATAGTGCTGGATCTTAAACAATGCACCAATAATAACGACAGAGGCACCCCAACAAACGAATTTATTCATTACATCTTTTCCTCTCTTTGTCTCTGATAAAAACTCTTTAAATCCCATAAATGTTAAATTTTAAGTGTTAATTATTACGTTAAGGTTTATTTTATTATTCGTGAGCAGAAGATACATTATCAAGAGCGTCACCTTGTGCGCGACCCAGGTAGGTTTCAACACAACGGAAGCCAACATAACATTTTGCCGTATCCTGATACTCGTAAGTCCTTGAACTTGTTTGGCAATAATATCCAACATCTTTCCATGAACCACCTCTGATAACTTTTCTCTTCAATACGCTTGGTTCGTTATCAGTAGCATCATACACATAGTTAGGGTTCAGATCATGTGAAAAATCATATGCTGATTCATCATATGCGTTACTCGTCCATTCAGCTGCGTTACCTGCCATGCAATATAAACCATACCCGTTCGGATTATATGAATATATACCAACGGTGTGGAAACCACCATCATCCATGTAACTACCTCTCATAGGTTTAAAGTTACATAAGAAACAGCCCCTTGAATTACGGATATAAGGCCCCCCCCAAGGGTAAGGACTTAATGATAATCCGCCACGTGCTGCATATTCCCATTCAGCTTCTGTAGGGAGACGGAAGTCGTTTACAATAGATTGACCGTTACCAATCAAATAACTATCCATTAACTGAGTACGCCATACGCAGAAAGCTGTAGCCTGTTTCCATGATACGCCCACAACAGGATAATTATCATATGCAGGATGCCAGAAATACATATTGGTCATCGGCTCATTAAAAGAATATGTAAAGTCATGTACCCAGGCCAATGTGTCAGGGTAAACATTTATTACATGCTTATCAATGAACACACTACGATCAACGCCTTTTCTTGAACGCGTCTTATACCCATCAATTCCATTGTACTGCTTATCAATTACATCATAATGACCTTTTCCATTAATATACTGATCGCCCTTTTTGTCTGGTGCATCTTTATCAGGGACAAAACGGTTACCCTGATCGCTGTTTTTTACAGCCGCTAAACGAACATTCAATGTGTAAAAAAGGAAATTAAGTCTACGTGTATCAATTTCAACTCTCTGGTAAAACCTTTCGGCAGCTGGTAAATATAAACCTGCATCAGTTAAAGCTTCCATAGTAGCATGGTCATCAAGCCTTATTTTTGCATCCCAATTAATAGCAGGCGGATCGATATCATTACCATCTTTATCCTGTGTAATGGTTTGAGTAGGGTCATTTTCAGCCAGCATTAAGTGCATTAATGAATCTCGTACCCAATAAACAAACTGCCTGTACTCGTTATTAGATATTTCAGAGTCATCCATATAGAATGCCTGTACTGAAACCATCCTTGATTTGGTTGTGTAAGCATATGGCACTTCCTGATCATCAGGACCCATCATATAGTTACCCATGCCAATGTACACCATTCCATATGGATCAGCTTGATACCACGATGGCCTGTTCTGTACGCCGATTAGCTGCCCGTCATACTTATTACAACCTGCAATAAGCGCTACAAAGCAAGCAAGCAACATTAGTCTTCTCATATTAACCTCAGATTTAATAAATTAAGCATACTTAAAACCATTCTAAAATAGCGTGAAAATCTTCTTACGTTAATTATAATTAATAGTTACAAATATAATTTTCATACTATATTATAGGAACCTCGGATTTTGATGATATTCTGTTTTGGAAGGTGGCTTTGGAATGAAGCAATACTTAATTGCCAATTCGTGAGCACCACTACTATAAGAATGTATGTCAGATGTAGTAAAATCATATGAATAACCAAATTCGAAGTTTTTGTATTGGTATCCAACCAAACCTACAAAAGCGTCATTCATTCTATAACCAACGCCAAAATCAATGGTTTTATTGTACCTGGCGCGAACATTCAACTGAAACTGGGTTGAAGATGCATCTGATTCAACATACACATCAGGAATGATATCCCAGGTAGCGCTTGCATTGTAAACATAACCAGCCATTACATAGTAGTGACGGGCAACATCATACTGGTATTGCTGGTATGAACCTTTTAATGTTTGTTCCGGTAAGTGAGAAGATGAAATACCAACATATAAACCTTGTGGAGTAGCGTAATAAATACCTAAACCAACATCGTATGTAGTAACTGAGTTACCACCTACTGGAATAAGTGGATCCGTTATGGGGTTACTAGGTCCACCTTTACCATCTGGACTCATCCATGCGCCATTCAACGATTTCTGGAAGAAACCAATTGATGGACCAATGCCTAATATACCAGGGCCCAAAACGATATGATATGAATAAGACAATTTAATTTCTAATGTGTTTTCAAAACCCAATGCGTCTGAATATGCTGTTAATCCTGCACCTCCACCTATCATTGGCAACCAGGCATCGCCATTAAAAGCAATTGTTTTAGGATCGCCCGGGAACCCTACCCATTGATCTCTATAGTCAAGACTCGCGCAATATGCGTTACTTGTTCCTGCATAAGCCGGGTTAGTATTTAACTTTGTAAAAAAGTTTTGGCTGAACTGCGCATCTTGCTGCGCGTGAGCTAGCAAGCCCATTCCCACTAGTATTACTGATGTAATTATCTTCTTCATAGTTCACAAATTAAGTTAAAAAACTACCCCTCTTCCACTCAGAAAGAGAATGCTAAACTAATCATTTTCCAAATAATAACCAAATATTTTTGGGTCTACAGGTTAATATAACTGATAATCAGATGTTTAACCATTAGCTGAGTTTCTGGTAAGCCTGCCACCATCTATCCGGCATTTCCTCAGTACAAGCCAGTTCGTAATCTTCATACGAACACGGAACCATGTGATGACGTTCATATTTCGATTTTGCCCCCACTCTGTATGGTACTTCCATCCACCAGCGGTCAGTTTTGGTGCTTTTATAAAATACTATTTCATGATCGCCCGATTTCATAGTTACCCTATACTTCAGGTAATCTTTTTTCTCAGTACCCGGAAAGTCGCTCTTCCTGTTCGCAAATCCATCCATGAAATACCAAATCATTTGCGCAGCTAAAGCTGATGTTTGCTCCCTGTCATCAAACAATGGATTAACTTCAAAAATTCCGATAGATGATAATTTATCGCTCATCCCTGCGTATCTGAATATCTGGCAAGCCTCTTCGCCATACAAGCCGTTAGGTGTAGCGTGTAAAGTTCCGGGAGCATCGGACTTACGAATAGCAGAAATATCAAAGCTTAATATATCGGCATTACGAACAATTGGTTCCGCTTCTTCAAGGTTAGTTTGTATTTGCCCTAAGCGATATGTATCGAAAAACATTTTCTTTATCGTTTCAACTTCTTCAGGATTTACAAAATGGGTTTGGTACCCGATGTGGCTATAGTTGAACAACAAACTTGGCTGGTATTGTAATATTTTACTGATGTATGTTTCAGAATCTAATTCGCTGTGAATTTCGCCAAGGTCAATTTTACTATCAGCACAAACAATATTTACGGTTTGTTGCAAACGCTGATACGCTGTGTACATTGAATAGGTGAGATCCTGGCTGCCACCGATAATGACCGGAATAATTTTTCTATCTAATAATTCAGCGCAAACAAATTCCAATGCAACGTAAGTATCCTTCGGCGTATTACCCGGAACAATATTTCCCAGATCGGCAACAACCACATTTTGAATATATGAAAGTTTATACAGATTCTCCCTCACCTTATCAGGTGCAGCTGCACAACCATCGTTACCATTTGAGTTCCGTGCCTCGCCTACTCCAATAATGGCAATATGCACGCCATCCAGATCAGGAAAATTCTTTGTGACATTTTTGCGAATATGGCTTCCCCACATAAATGGAGCATATTCTGAATTTACTGTGCCCGGTTTAAGGTATTGCTCAATTTCCATGCAGGGTAATTATGCTTAGGATTTTTTGCGTGGAATAAATCTCCTTTTCTTCTTTCCGCTTGCTTTGTCTGCTGCTATAATAGCAACGCAATCTTCAAGTGTAAGCTTTGCAGGTTCCTTATCCTTTGGTATTTTAAATATCTCTTTGTCCGATTGTATGTATGGGCCGTACCGGCCATTCAATACCTGTATCTCAGGTTCAGGATCGCGCTTTATTATCTGAATAACTTTTTCTCTTTCCTTCTTGCGCTTGTCTTCAATTACTTCAATTGACCTTGCTTCATTCACTGTATACGGATCATCTTCCTTTGGTAAAGAATAAAATTTTCCATCGTGCCTGATATATGGACCAAACCTGCCAATAGCAACATCCATATCTTTCTCTTCGTACACACCCGATTTTCTTGGCAACCTGAATAACTCAAGTGCTTGCTCCAAGGTCATTGATTCAAGACGTTGTTCCGCTCTGAGTTTTGCAAAGCGAGGCTTCTCTTCCGATTCTGTATCACCTATCTGAACCATTGGTCCGTATCGGCCAATCTTTACAAATACATTTTTACCTGTTGCAGGTTCTTGTCCTAATAGCCTTTCTCCCGATGCTCTTTCTTTAACAGCAGTTGTTTTTTCAACTGTATCATGGAATGGCTTGTAAAAATTCTTAAGCATTTTTGTCCAAGTCAGTTTACCATCTGCAACTATATCGAACTGTTCTTCAACCTGTGCAGTAAAATTAAAATCTAATATTTCTCCAAAGTGGCTTACAAGGAAATCATTTACCACCATACCTACGTCGGTCGGAAATAATTTAGCCTTATCTGCACCGGTAATTTCAGTTTTAGTAACTGAACTTATGGCGCCGTTCTTTAAGGTAAGTACATTATATTTTCTTTCGGTTCCTTCACGTGATTCCTTTACAACATATCCTCTCTTTTGAACGGTAGAAATGGTTGGCGCGTAGGTTGACGGACGTCCGATACCCAAACCTTCTAACTTCTTAACCAAGCTTGCTTCCGTAAAACGTGAAGGTGGTTGGGTGAATCGTTGTACCGCATCAACGTGCGATAGATTTACTTTATCGCTAACCTTAACCATAGGCAACTGGCCTTCGGTTTCTTCTTCTTCTTCTTTTTCGTCGTCCGATTCGATATATACTTTCAGAAATCCATCGAACTTAATTACTTCACCGGTTGCAATAAAATTATTTTCTACTGAATTGTTTCCGATCGTCAATACAGTTTTCTCAATTTCTGCATCAGCCATTTGCGATGCAACGGTACGTTTCCATATCAGTTCGTACAACCGTTTTTCGTTGCTTTCTTCCGAATCTATTTCTTTGTTGGCAAAGTTTGTAGGCCGTATTGCTTCGTGGGCCTCCTGTGCTGAAGCTGACTTTGTTTTAAACTGACGTGTTTCAGCATATTTTTCTCCGTACAATTTTATTATTTCCGCTTTAGCTGCATCAATAGCTACCTGCGAAAGGTTCACAGAGTCAGTACGCATATAGGTTATATCTCCCTTTTCATACAATATCTGCGCTACACGCATGGTTTGCAAAAGTGAGAAGCCTAGTTTCCTGCTTGCTTCCTGTTGTAATGTTGATGTAATAAAAGGAGCTGAAGGTGTACGCTTAGATGGTTTTTTTTCCTGGTTCTTTACAGAAAATTCAGCATTACTGATCTTTTTCAGAAAATCATTTGCCTCTGCTTCCGTATTAAATTTCTTATCGAGTTCTGCTTTAAAGCTTACACCGTTAGCTGAAAAGTAGCCTACTACTTTAAAGAATGATGTTACGCCATAGGCATTTATTTCTCTTTCACGTTCTACAATTATTCGTACCGCAACCGATTGTACCCTGCCTGCTGAAAGCGATGGCTTGATCTTTCTCCATAATATAGGTGAAAGCTCATAGCCTACTAACCTGTCTAATATACGACGGGCTTGCTGGGCATCAACAAGATCTTTATTAATCTCTCGCGGGTTCTGAATAGCCTTTTCAATTGCTGACTTGGTAATTTCATGATATACAACGCGCTTGGTTTTACTTTCCTTTAAACCAAGTTCATTGAACAAATGCCATGCAATAGCTTCTCCTTCACGGTCCTCATCAGTCGCTAACCAAACCATGTCAGCAGACTTGGCAAGCTTTTTAAGTTCCGCTACTACTTTCTTTTTATCGGTTGAAACAACATACTCAGGTGTAAAGTTGTTTTTAATATCTATACCCAAACCCTTTTCAGGTAAGTCGCAAATGTGCCCTATGCTCGACTTTACGGTAAACTCTTTACCTAAGTATTTCTCTATTGTCTTAGCCTTTGCGGGCGACTCTACTATGAGTAAATTTTTTGCCATGCGTATAATTAAGAGATACCTATTCTATAAAATTGAGCGTGCAAAACTCAGCAGATATTTTCGAAAAAGCAAACTTTATTAAAAAACAGGGGTGCTTAAACACCCTTGTAAACCTTACCAAACACGCCAAGCGGCAATTTATAACCAGAGGTTGCCTGAAGGTATAATTCACCATATTTCAAATCATTCTTCCTTTTTGCCAGTAAATTCTCTAGTATAAGCGACGAAAAACCCAGCGAATATGTGTTCAATATCAGTATGTGTTTTTCATTATCCATCAATTCTAACACACTGCGAACCATTTCATTAATATTCTCCTCTAATTTCCATTGTTCCCTGTTTGGCCCATGGCCATAAGCAGGTGGGTCAAGAATTATTCCATTGTACTTTGTACCTCGTTTCAATTCTCTTCTCACAAATTTCATTGCATCTTCTACCATCCAACGTATATTATTCAGGTTCGATGACTCCATATTTTGCCTTGCCCAGGTTACAACCTGCTTTATAGAATCAAGGTGAATAACATCTGCTCCTGCTGCCTTGGCAGCTAATGATGCACCACCCGTATATGCAAACAAGTTCAGGAATTTAGGTTGGTTCAATTTCATAGCACTTATCTTTTCATATATATAATTCCAGTGAACCGCCTGTTCAGGAAATATACCCACGTGCTTGAATTGCGTTAATGATAAATGAAAATTCAGCCTTGGACCATTCGGCAGATCATAGCCTATTTCCCATCCGTCAGGCATGTCTTTCAGTTTCTTCCATGCGCCTGCATAACTTGCGTTCTGTTCAAAGCGAACATGCGCCAATCTTTCCCATTCACTGTTTTTCATGGCCCTGCTCCACACGGCTTGCGGCTCAGGACGAATGGTTATATATTCACCGAAGCGTTCCAGTTTCTGGAAGTCGCCACAGTCAATAAGTTCGTAATCTTTGAAGTGAGTTGGATGGAGGATCTCCATTACATTTTCCTGCATATTGTTCGCGAAACTATTCGCTGATGACTTCGTTTCTTTCAACGTATTCTATAATCTTTCCTGCTATATCTACACCTGTAGCTTTCTCAATGCCCTCAAGGCCCGGAGAAGAGTTCACTTCATTAACTACAAGCCCTTTTGCTGTTGGCAACATATCTACACCCGCAACTCCAAGGCCCATTAATTTAGCTGCACGTATGGCAAGGTTCTTTTCAACTGTACTTAGCTTTACTACTTCAGCCGTTCCGCCTCTGTGCAGGTTCGACCTGAAATCGCCTTTCGCTCCTGTACGTCTCATAGCACCTACTACCTGTCCATCCACTACAAATGCACGCACATCCTGTCCACCTGCTTCTTTTATAAATTCCTGTACCAATATATCTACCTCTACATCTAAAAATGCTTCTACCACCGATTTTGCAGAGTTCTTCGTTTCTGCTAATATCACACCAATACCCTGTGTTCCTTCTAATAACTTAATAACAACGGGTGCACCGCCAACCAGGTTAATAACGTGTTCAACGTGTTTTGGTGTAGACACAAATGCAGATTTAGGTATAGCAATACCTGATTTTGCGAGTATCTGCAGGCAACGCAATTTATCACGTGAACGTACCAATGCCTGAGATTCAACCGCGCTGAATATCTTCATCATTTCAAACTGCCTTACCACTGCAGCACCGTAAAATGTAACCGATGCACCAATACGTGGTATTACAGCATTTACATCTTTTACTTCTTCATCTTTATAATATATGTGGGGACGGCCTTGTTCAATTACAAGAACACATTTCAGGTGATCGACAACTAAAACTTCATGGCCCCTTACTTTACCGGCTTCAACTAATCTCTTGGTGGAATAGGCTTCAGGGCTTCGGGATAGAATAACTATTTTCATGTATATATGGGCTAACTTTCACAAAAATAGCAAAAGAACAATACGTGCATATTAAGCCATTAATGAGCCCCCGGACTGCGCTTAAAGAAAACAAAGCCATTTTTACCGTATAACACCTGCAACTGTGGGTATTCTTTCTGGGTTTCTTCAGCCTGATTTATCTTACATACAAAGTAGGTAGGTTTATCAATGTCGCCTTTTAAAAGCCATTCGTTATCAGTGCACTTTACGTTTTTCCAGGGCTGTATATCAGCATAAAAATACTGGGCATAGCTCTTATAATCAATAGTGGTGACATACACATCTTTTCCTTTTAATCCCTGGTAGAACTGAATGGCAGATTCCTGGGTAATTTGTTCAATATTCGGTGCAATAAGGAATAAAGCCATATTTGTTGTAATAAGCGTACCGATAAAAAAGGTAATAGCGCCTTTAATATGGTTACCCCGTTTAATAAATATTAAGCCGCTTATAACCGACCCCAGCAATACAAACCCAACTATTCCCTGCGAGTATGTCCATGTAACATCGGCTGACATATTTGCAACTGCAAAGGGATCTTTTATCAATGGAATGATTGCTTCTTTATTCATACCCGCAACAGGCAACAATGCAAGTGCAATTCCTAAAATACCACCCAAAATACCGATGCTCCAACCCATCCATTTTTTCCATGTGGCAGCGCTTTCCCATATCTCATAAAGCGCAAGCGCAGCAAAGAAAGTAAGCGGATAATAACATAAGGATGAGTAATGCAGAATTTTTGTTTTTACGATAGAGAACAGTATTAAAACAACCCAGAATAAAATCTTCATCAGTTTGGTTGCCTCTTTCATTTTTTCATCGTCCGGCTTTATCATCATTCCCCTGATGGCAAATATTGAAGCCGGGAAGCAACCGATAAGCAACACAATAAAGTGATAATAAAATGGGCCACCATGGCCTGAATCCTGCGTATTGAATAACCTGACCTGGTATTGAAAGAACTGCACTATTGTGCCCCAATGGCCTGTCATTGCTTCCATTGCAAACCATATACCACCGGCGGCAGATACAACAATTAAGTAAAGAATTGTTTGAGATGGACTAAGTATTTCCCTTCTCTTTTCTGCAAACCAATATATAATAACTGAAATTGAAAACACCAGGAATGCCACCGGCCCTTTGGTTAACATAGCAAGGCCAATGCAAAAAGCAGAGAGGTAAAGAAAATTATTCCGCCCCGCCAAAATGCTTTTTTTGTGCATTTGAAAACGGGTGAAGAAATAGAAACCCGAGAAAATAAAAAGATTAAACCATGGGTCAATTATGCCGGTTTTAAAATAAAAATGTGGTAACATTGAACCAATGTATGCCAATACCCATAAGAGCCCGAAACGCTTGTCTTTATATATGGTACCGATCCTGAATAATACCAGCATGGTTATAATTCCGCAGATTGCATTTGGAAGGCGTGCGGCATAATCGCTCACGCCAAATAGCTTCATGCTCAGCGCCTGCATCCAGATAAAAAGCGGTGGCTTTTCCCAGAAAGGCAAATAGTTTATGGTAACTAAAAAATATTGTTTTGCAGCCACCATTTCGCGGGCACATTCAGCAAAGTTTATTTCATCCCAATCGAACAAATGAACCTTACCCAAAAAAGGCAGGAACAATACAGCGCCTACAATTACAAGTACGGAAGAAATAAGCGGGCTTTTATTCGAATTGCCTAGCATGAATTATTTAATCTACATGAGTTACACCACCCGATACTACAAACTTCATAGCTTCTGCCGAAGTTGCATCCAATGGTTCAATATTTTCTTTTTTCACTATTAACAACTTGCCCGATAACCCGTACGAGAACGGCATATATACGGCAGTATATTCTTTAGCAATGGACATAGTAGTGAGGTCTTCCTGGGTAATAAAACCAATTTGCTTTATGTCATTTATTCTGTCTATGGTAACTAAAACCGGGCGGTTAAATTTACGTTTACTGCCTACAAATGCTGACATCATATCTTTTACCGAGGAATAAATAACACGGATTAGGGGGACCTTTTCAATGTCTTTTTCAAACCTGTCGTACATAGGTGTAAACAGAAATGATGCCGATACTCTGCCTACAACATAAACGATAACAACCATTGCAGCGAGTATTATAAACGGGTCTAAAAGAGGGTGAACAATATGATGTATCCATCCAAACGCTGAACCGACGTATGTAACAATTTTATACACTGCATACACGGTAATGACCACAGGCGTTATAACAAGCAAGCCCTGCACCATGTGTCCAAGAAAATTCTTGACCACCTGCGATTTAAAATTCTCATTCAGTGCCATATCTTTCCGGGGTTTAAAATTCCTTTCGGGTCAAAAACCAATTTAATTTCCTTTTGCAATTGAATTGCTTTCTCCGTAAAAGCAATATCCATATAGTCCTTCTGCACCCATCCTATACCATGCTCACCGGATAGTGTACCGCCTAATTTTACACACAAC
The DNA here is from genome assembly GCA_035486275.1 of Bacteroidia bacterium. Lineage (GTDB taxonomy): Bacteria > Bacteroidota > Bacteroidia > JABEUT01 > JABEUT01 > JABEUT01. The sequence goes on along the minus strand of DATHNG010000165.1, from coordinate 20,128 downwards.
TGAAATATTTCGCGTATGCCTGAAGGCAAGGTATTGTTCCACTGCTCATCCGTTAAATTGCCTTTTATAATATTCACGTGCAGGTTACCATCGCCAGCGTGCCCATAGCAGACTGAATTAAAACCATATTTCTTTCCTATTGCCTTTACCCCTGCAAGTAATTGAGGAAGCTCAGCCCGTGGCACAACTGTATCTTCTTCCTTGTAAACCGAATGCGACTTTACGGCTTCAGCCACACTACGGCGCATTTTCCAGAGTGCATTTTTTTGCTCTGCAGAATCGGCAAACAATATTTCATCACATTCAAACTGGCTAACTACTTCACTTATCTTCTCACAGTCTTTCATTAACACATCAACATCATTGCCATCTACTTCAATGATCAGGTGAGCCTGAATTTCATCTTTAACCTGTATGGATATTCCTTCAACATATTTCAACGCCCAATCAATTGCATCACGCTCTACAAACTCTAATGCCGACGGAGTAATACCTGCCCTGAATATGGCCGATACTGCCTCACAAGCCTTTATTGCTGAAAAGAACGGCACCAGCATTAGCAGGTTATGTTTCGGCAATGGTATTAATCGGAAAACAATTTTTGTAATAATACCCAGTGTTCCTTCGCTACCTGTAAGCAGTTGTGTGAGGTTATAACCCGTAGAGTTTTTCAGCACATTCGCACCTGTCCACATTATTTCTCCGGTTGGCAATACCACTTCAAGGTTCAACACATAATCTTTGGTAACGCCATATTTAACAGCCTTCGGGCCGCCTGCACGTTCGGCAACATTGCCACCTAAAAAACAACTACCCTTACTTGCGGGGTCGGGCGGATAAAACAATCCCTTCTCCATTACCGTTTCCTGGAACACCTGGTTTATAACACCCGGCTCAACCGTTGCCTGCAAATTACGTTCATCAATTTGCAGAATTTTATTAAAGCGTTCCATCGACAAAACTATTCCGCCAAACACCGGCAATGCACCGCCACTAAGCCCTGTACCTGCGCCGCGCGGCGTAAGTGGTATATTCTCTTTGTTACAAATTTTAAGTATTTCTGATATCTCTTCTGCCTTGCGGGGTTTAACCACAACCGACGGAAGAAAGCTCAGATCCTCTGTTTCATCATGCCCGTAATGCTTCAACGATTCACTATCCGAAAGCACATTTTCCTTGCCAACCAGTTGATGCAGCAAGGATATCATTTCGGGGGTGACGGTATTGAATTTCATTATAACAAAAGTAGGAATCATTCTGCCAAATAAACCGTTTTACCGGAACACTTATCAATAACCCCTCATTGATAATTACAATAAAATACAATGAACAGAATTGCTAAAATAAATAGCCAGTATTTTACAAAATAATTGATTATCAATTATTTATAATGAAAATTGCTTGCTAAAATTTATTGGTGACAAAAAGGCAGAGAAAAAGCCGAAGGCTTTCAATTAAGAATTAGGAATTTATTGGATTATCAATTTTCCAGTGCCAACCGCCTCGCCTTTTTCGGAAACAATACGGTACAAGTAAATACCTGCAGGTTGATTGCTCAAATCAATGGCCCACCTTTGTCCTCCCGAAGGGAGGATAGCAGTAACTACAGAAGCTCCTCCTTTGGAGGAGTTGGAGGAGGCCACCTTTTGACCCATCATATTATAAATTTCTATTTGCTCCTTATCCCTTACTCCTTGTTCCTCAATGGTAAACTTTCCGTTGGAAGGGTTTGGGTACACTTTTGTTTCATTCTGAGGCATTGTTATACTTGATACCGAATTAGGAAACAGACTATCTGCATAATTACTATCTGCACTTACTATTACATCATCTACATAGTAGTAAGCTTCGTTCCAATTATGGTTACTATTCGACGATGGTGAGTTAACAAAAATTGTATCACATTGCTTATCAGAAACAAAGTTGCCAAGGATTATATATTTTTCTGTCCCATTAGATTTAAAGCTTCCACTTATTTTCATCCAGTTAATCTTATCGGTAAGATGATTTGCTGTATCATTCTGAACTTGTGGAGTTAAATACGATTTAACATATCCCGTCCAAACTAAAGCCGAATCAGAAAAATATACTCCGATATTATTACATGCCCATTTAGAGCTATCTGCAAGACTTATATAAAAAGTAACATAATATTCTGTTCCGGTATTTAGAGTACTTGTTAATTCTGCTTGTAAATAAGCCACATTGTTATAATCATATGGGCGACCAGTGGGAGGTACTCCTGTAAACGTATATATGCCAACATAAGCTGCCCCTGAGTGGGGATACTGATACCCAAAAATATTCAAGGGGACATTAACATCGCTACTAACATTGTTACAAAGTGAATCATAAAAACATTGCCCCCCTCCGCCACCTGACCAATCATTTACGTAACCATCAACTTGATTTACTCCGTTTGAACATTGGGTTTTAATTTCAAAGCTATAGTTTGGTACCAAGTTCTGTGCTTTGCAAAAAAAACACAGAGCCATTACAATTATTAGACTTAATAATGTCTTACTTTTCATTGCTCCCTGCTTTTAAACAAAGGTACTCAATTCATTGCATAAAAAAAGAGAGGCACCGCGCCTCTCTTTTTAAATAAAACTAAAAGAATTACTTAGCTTTTAATATATTCTTCTTTAGAGCCATAGAAGAAACTAAGGTCTTTATATTGCTTAACGAACTTCTTCAGATCTTCAGATGTGGTGAATTTCTCGGTTATGTATTCAGTTATAGGGTACAAGGTAAATCCACCGGTTTCATCATTGAACTCTATCTTATAGAAATAGTAGGTCTTAGGATCTTCATCAGGCTTGTACAGGTTCAAAAACTTAACTCCATCTACTTCTGACAGAAAGCCATTATACACTTCGTCATCTTGTTTCTCAGAACCTTCTTTCTTTTTGTGTTTCTCTATAATAGAATAGGTGTGCTCATCCAGGTCTTTAACCACATAGGTTTCATCTTCAGAGCTACGTTGCTGCCATTTGCCAACAAGTTTGTGTTCTACGTGTACTGCTTTCGGATCGTCAATTGATACAGGTGCATTGTAAGGGCAGGCGGTGAATAATATGCTGCAACAGCATAACATAATAATTAAGTACTTGTTTTTCATTGTAATGTTTTTAGGTTTAAACAGTTTTAGACAAATTTATACTTTTAATTGAAAGTCGGTGTTACTCAAGTATTAATGTATCTGTTTACATTAATAAAGAGCACAAAAAAGGAGGCCATAGGCCTCCTTTTTAACAAAATAAATTAACCGCTTAATTATTCTGCAAGTACTATAACCTTATCGTTGCGAACTTCCATAATACCACCTTTAATTTCAAAAAAGTGTTCTTGTTTCGCCATATCACGCACCTTAACTTTTCCACCTTTAAGCGCACTGATCATAGGAGCGTGATTTCTCAATACTCCTGTTCTGCCTGCTTCTCCGGGTACATCAACATACTCAGCATCTCCGCTGAAAAGCTTTTTGTCCGGTGTTAATATTTCTAAATACATAATTTTAATGTTTAATGTTAAATGTTAAATGCTTAATCAGCCATTCAAAATTCAACATTTAGAATTAAGCATTACTTTGATTCTGCTAATATCTTCTTACCCTTTTCAATAGCTTGTTCAATGTTACCTACAAGGTTAAAAGCTGCTTCAGGATATTCATCTACCTTACCATCCATTATCATGTTGAAACCTTTGATGGTATCTTCAATGCTAACCAATTCTCCTTTTAAACCGGTAAACTGTTCTGCTACGTGAAAAGGCTGAGAAAGGAAACGTTGTACACGGCGTGCACGGCTAACTACCAGCTTATCTTCCTCAGAAAGTTCATCCATACCAAGGATGGCAATAATATCCTGCAATTCCTTGTAACGTTGTAAAATTGCCTTTACACGTTGCGCTGTATTGTAATGCTCATCGCCCAAAATAGCAGGTGATAAGATACGTGAAGTAGAATCGAGGGGATCTACCGCAGGGTAAATACCTAACTCAGCTATCTTACGGTTCAATACGGTTGTAGCATCCAAGTGAGCAAATGTTGTTGCAGGCGCAGGATCGGTCAAGTCATCCGCAGGTACATACACCGCTTGTACCGATGTAATTGAACCACGTTTGGTTGAAGATATACGCTCTTGCATAAGTCCCATTTCAGATGACAAAGTTGGTTGGTAACCCACCGCTGAAGGCATACGGCCTAACAACGCTGACACCTCGGAACCTGCCTGTGTGAAACGGAAGATATTATCGATGAAGAAAAGGATATCCTTTCCACCTGATTTTTCATCTCCGTCACGGAAATATTCTGCTACGGTAAGACCGGATAATGCTACACGGGCACGTGCTCCGGGAGGCTCATTCATCTGACCAAACACCAATGTAGCTTGCGATTTTGCTAATTCGTTCTTATCTATTTTGCTCAAATCCCATCCGCCTTTTTCCATTGAATGCTTAAACTCTACGCCATAACGTATAACGCCAGACTCGATCATTTCACGGAGAAGGTCATTTCCTTCACGGGTTCTTTCACCTACACCGGCAAATACAGAAAGACCGGCATACGCTTTAGCAATATTGTTGATCAATTCCATAATAAGTACGGTTTTGCCTACACCGGCACCACCGAACAGACCAATTTTTCCGCCCTTTGCATATGGCTCAAGCAGGTCAATAACCTTAATACCTGTAAACAACACTTCGGTTGCTGTAGAAAGGTCTTTAAATAATGGTGGCTCACGGTGAATAGAGTATCCGCCTTTGTTATCTATAGCGCCAATACCGTCAATAGCTTCACCAACTACATTAAATAAACGGCCTTTAATTTTATCACCAACCGGCATGGTTATAGGTGCACCTAATGAGGTAACCTCCAGGCCACGTCTCAAACCATCGGTTGAGTCCATAGCTATGGTACGCACGGTGTCCTCACCAATATGCTGTTCGCACTCTAATATTATTTTTTGTCCGTCAGCTCTCTGAACTTCAAGTGCTTCAAGAATATTTGGAAGGGCAACGCCTTCGAATCTTACGTCGATAACAGGTCCTATTATCGAAACAATTTTGCCTTTGCCGGTTGCAGTACTCATAGTAAGTGTGTATTTTTTAAAAAGTGGTGCGAAGATATAATATTTTTTATGCACCAAGTAGCTTTCACAAATTTTTAATTTTGCACAATCGTTGATAAATTTAAGACATACTAAATAGGTCGTGAAAATATATAATTCCATAGATGAATTTGCTGCAGCCGGGGTGAAAAATTCCCTTGTCACCACAGGTACCTTCGATGGGGTACACCTGGGCCATAAGGCTATATTGAAGAGGATAAGTGAGCTTTGTAAAAGTAAAGGCCATGAAAGTGTTCTGTTGACCTTTAATCCTCACCCGCGGACCGTCCTTTTTCCGGATGGGCCGCCTATGCAATTCCTATCTACATTCGCTGAAAAAGAGGCACTATTAAAAGAAGCAGGAATACAGCACCTTATTATACATCCTTTTACAAAAGAACTGTCCCGGGTTTCGGCCTTAGACTATGTAAGGAACATTTTAACCGGTAAATTACATGCCAAAACCTTAGTTATTGGCCACGATCACCGTTTTGGCCGTAACCGCGAGGGTTCAATTAAAGAACTGAAGGAATGGGCTCCGATGTATGGTTTTGAGGTGGAAGAGATCGCCCCTTTCAAGTCCGCCGAAGTAACTATAAGCTCGAGTAAGATTCGCAAAGCTATTGCCGAAGGTGACCTGCAAACTGCCAATGCGTACCTGGGTTATACCTATTCATTGGAAGCTAAAGTGGTACATGGCTTAAAGCTTGGAAGCACTAAACTTGGGTACCCTACTGCTAATCTTGAAGTATTAGATAAGAGTAAGATAATTCCTGCCGATGGTATTTATGCCGTTTATGTCAAATATAACGGACAGCAGTATAAAGGAATGATGAGCATAGGCTTGAACCCGACTGTTGAGGGTAAAGGGCGCAGTATGGAAGTAAACATATTCAACTTTAGTGAAGATATATATGGTAAGAACCTGTATGTGTCTTTTTACAAAAAACTAAGGAACGAAGAGAAATTCGACAGCCTGGAAGCCCTGAAGAAGCAGCTCGATAAGGACAAAGAAGATAGTTTGAAGATATTGGCATAAAACTTACTGCCAAAGGTATTACCAAAACTGTATTTGAAAGAGCCTGAAAGCCAATTGGACACAAATTTTTACCCTTTCACAGAAATAAACCCGAAATGGTTCTTAGTCAGTATAATTTTATGTTCGAATCAATACATAAAGAACATGAAAACGTTAATTTTAGGAGTATGTTTATTAGGCGGGCTTTTAATACAAGGTTGCGAAGCATACGTAGAACCAACAGGCGGTTATTATATACGGGATAATGTTTGGTATTATCACGATGATCGTGGAATTGAACGTCGTGAGCATGGCAGATGGCACCATCGTCCTGAAGATGAACACCATGATGATCACAAGTAGTTAAAGCAGGTATATTTAATCGTTAGACTGCCCCAACAAGTTGGTTAACAAATGCTTATGTGAATTTAATACAATAGCGACACTATTTTCATAAATTCGCAGCTCCAAAAAAGCATTTAGATGAACTTTCTTGAATTTGAAAAACCGGTAGAGGAACTTATACAGCAGCTTGAAGCATTGAACCAAGTCAAGGAAAAAAGCAAGGTTGATATTTCAGCTTCAGTTAAAGAACTGGAAGATAAAATAAAGGTCACCCGCAAGCAGATATCAGATAAACTTACTCCCTGGCAACGTGTTCAACTCTCCCGCCACCCCGATAGGCCTTATACCTTAGATTATATACAGCATATTACCGATGGCAACTTTTTTGAATTGCATGGCGACCGTGGTGTAAACGACGATAAAGCTATGGTAGGAGGAATTGGTAAGGTTGAGGGAAAGAGCATAATGTTTGTTGGCCAGCAAAAAGGCAGTACTACTAAAATGCGCCAGTACCGCAACTTTGGTATGCCAAACCCAGAAGGTTACCGCAAAGCGTTAAGGTTATTCAGGTTGGCAGAAAAGTTCAATATGCCTATTGTTTGTTTAATAGATACTCCCGGTGCTTACCCGGGCCTGGAAGCTGAAGAACGTGGGCAAGCTGAAGCCATAGCTCGGAATATATTTGAAATGATGCGCCTGCGCGTACCTGTTATATGCATAATTATTGGTGAAGGTGCTTCAGGTGGTGCATTAGGCATTGGAATTGGCGACAAGGTATTAATGCTTGAAAACACATGGTATTCGGTTATATCGCCGGAATCGTGTTCATCTATATTATGGAGGAGCTGGGACTTTAAAGAAAAAGCAGCAGAAGCCTTAAAACTTACCGCTGATGATATGTTGGCCAATAAATTAATTGACGGTATTATAAAAGAACCCCTTGGTGGTGCTCATGTTGACCCTAAAGCAGCTTTCCAATATGTAAAAGATGAAATACTGAAACAATTGGAAAAATTGAGCAAAACAGAGACAACCAAGTTACTGGAAAAGCGCGTAAACAAGTTCTGCGCAATGGGCGTGTTCGAGGAAAATGCGTAAATTGCATGCATGAAAAGGGGTGTGCTGTTTTTATTACTTATCGTTTTTAAGCTAGGTAGCGCCCAATCTCCATTACTCGATTCACTTTCGTTAGATACTATGAAAGGCTATAGCGATCTGGGTTTAGCAAAAGCCAACCCTGATAAGGTTTTGAAGCTTGTACTTACCAAGAAGAAACTTACTACGTTTCCTGAAGAAATAAGGCAATTTAAAAATATACAATACCTAGATCTCAGTAAAAACAAATTAAGCTCAGTCCCTTCCTGGATAAGTGAGCTTTCCTCACTGCAAACACTCATACTTTCTCATAACGATATTGATTCGCTTGAACCACAAATAGGTATGTTGAAACATTTGAAATGGTTCATAATGAACAGAGACCCTCTCGATGCAATACCCGATGCTATAGGAGGACTTACAGAACTAAGATACCTTGATATGTGGGGCGATGACATTGCTTATTTTCCGGCAGCATTGAGTAAACTCACGAACCTTAAAGAATTCGACCTCAGAGACATACTTATAAACCAGGAAACACAAACAACTATTCAAAGCTATTTACCTAAAACCACTATTTTTTTCTCTCCGGCGTGTTCGTGTAAGAATTGAAGATGAAAAGCAGTCATATAAATTATTCTTGTGGTTTATTGTGCTTAAAAAATCTGGCCAATACCAAAGTAGAATTGGGTTCCTTCAGCAGATATTCCATAATCGAAACGCAGGATAGTATCTTCGTTCCATGCAATCTGCATTCCGGGGCCTTCAGAATATCGGAGATTTTTTAAATACGAAATCCGGTACAAATAATCCCATACACCACCTGTATCGAAAAAAGGAATTACAGAAAAAGCCAAATGTTGTTTTAAGATATCAGTCTGCAAAAAACGATAACGGAGCTCTATATTAGCAAACCCCATTACAGGTGCTACAAACCTGCTTTGCACATAACCTCTTAAGGTTTGTGGTCCACCTAATCCATTAATATCTCCTTCTGAACTCCATTGATCCATGTATTCATAAAATGGTGCATCACCTACAGTATAGCCCATTCCGATCCGCCCTGCAAAAACAAACTTTTTAAATACATCTTTAAACAGGCTATGATAGTAATTGTAGTGAATAAAAATACGATCGAAATTATGTTCCGAGCCCAATGCTCCATTTGAAAATTCATTGGTAAATTCAGCAAATGCTCCTGAAGACGGGTCTGGTTCAAGATCACGTGTGTCGTAAATTACGCCTAACTGTAGTAAAGTTCCTCTATCAGCACCAAAACCCGTAACTAATCCTTCTTCGGCTTGCTGATGCAGAAGTGAATTATTATCAAGCGGAGTTGTAATATTATCAAATGCAATCTCATAACCAATAAGAGTCCTCAATTTTCCATCTAGCCATGAATGTTCCATGCTGACATTAAATGACTTTTCTTCCTGCTGAAATGTATTGTAATTGGAAATACTGCCCACCTGATTATTTTCATAGTTATCATAAGAAGCATTATTAACTATTGCCTTTGTAGAGTCATTGTTAGGATAATAGCTTAATGGTCTCAAGGTTTTTTCTGTTACCCCAAAAAACAAATAATTTGGGTTAACCATATATTCACATTGGCCCCTCAGGCGCCATTTAGAGTTAAAAATATAGGGCACATCCCATACCAGTTGAAATTCTCTTTCGCTCTTTGTGGTATAAAATGCCGACAAATTAATATTAGCTCTATACGCTGTATATGCAAAAAAAGGGTCATTTCTTTTACCATCAAAATAGAGTTGAGCCTCAGCTCCAATTCCGAAACCGTTTACCGGGTCAGAACTCATATCAGGTACACCTGTAAGATACGCCCCTTCTTTTTTATTTTTCAGGTCTTCATCCGATAAATGCTCTGTTTCAGATATGGTGAAAGGCAATTTCAACGAATCCTTTGTTAACGTATCTTTTCGTTGACCGATTGAAAAAAAATGGCATAAAACACAACATAAAACAAGAATACGCTTCTTCATAGAACTATTACAATTTTCATCTTCAATAAGCGGCACTTTCAGCTTTCAAATGTAAGTATTGATTCCAGAGAAAATCCGCAGATGCCCTAATAATTTGAACTAACACCGGTTAATTATCTTTATTGCATGGGTGTTAAGGTTTTCGTAGTTTTGCAAAATGAAGTCATCCCCATTATTTCAAAAAATATTAAGTACACGGTTCCATCTTAGCCCTCGTAATTTCTTTTTATTGTTAAGTATTGTAGTGGGTATTGTTGCGGGACTTGCAGCCGTCGCATTGAAACAGGCCACACATGGATTAGATACATTGCTTGAAGTTCATAAGAAAGGGATTAACTACTGGCTGCTTATTTTCCCTGTTATCGGTATTTTTCTTGCTACAGTTTATACATGGGTTGTTCAAAAAGGCAAGCTTGGAAGAGGTATCAGCAATGTGGTAAACAATATCTATCACAAATCGAGCTATATGGAAAAAGATAAGATGTATTCTCACATTATAACATCTTCCTTAACAGTTGGTTTTGGTGGTTCAATGGGATTAGAGGCTCCAATCGTTGTAACAGGCTCGGCATTTGGCTCCAATATTGCAGCGCTTTTCAATCTTGATTATAAGGACCGCACATTATTACTTGCCTGTGGTGCAGCAGCAGGCATATCAGCTATTTTCGGCGCTCCAATAGCAGGTGTTTTGTTTGCCATAGAAGTATTACTTGGTGAATTTTCAACCGTAAACTTTGTGCCTTTACTTATTTCATCCGCTATGGCATCTGTTGTATCTCAATTATTATATAGCAGCGGGCAACAAATATTCTACCTACGTACACCTGGCTGGGATGTGCATGCTCTTCCTTTCTATATCATAATGAGTGTAATGCTAGGCTTTTATTCCGTATATATTATGAGAGGAATAGCATTTTCAGAAAAGTTATTGAGTCCCTTAAAGAATCCGTACAAAAGAGCCATTGTTGGCGGGCTGGTACTAGGGATACTCATATTTCTCTTTCCTCCTCTGTATGGTGAAGGGTACCATACGGTCCAACACTTACTGGATACAGATTATACCTCATTATTTAACGGAAGTATCTTCTCACGCCTGGGTAATGATTATAGTGCACTGGTTTTACTTTTCTTTACACTGGGTGTATTATTTATAAAAGTAGTGGCCGCACAGTTAACTGTTAGTTCGGGTGGTAACGGAGGGTTCTTCGCACCTTCTCTGTTTATGGGTTCTATGGCTGGCTTCTTTTTTGTGTATAGCATAAACTACTTTAATATTTGCAAAATACTTGGCATTGAAAAATTAAATGAACCGAACTTTATTGCCGTTGCTATGGCTGGTTTGATGAGTGGCGTTATGCACACTCCACTTACCGCTATATTTCTTATTGCAGAAGCAACTGGAGGCTATAGCCTTCTTGTACCTTTAATGGTAGTTTCCTCCTTCTCTTTTCTTATTTCAAAATATTTTGTGCCGCACTCTATTTACGTAAAGCACTAAGAGAATTACATGGCTATCAGTTCTGCAGTTTTCTTGCCACTTACTAAAGCAGCTTCCACAGTACCCATTTCTGCACCGGTAAAGAATGCTTCACCGGCAAAATATATAGTATCTTCAATTGGCTCATCAAGTTTTCCTCTCAACTTTAAGCCTTCAACGGTAGCATACGTATAGCCGCCTCTTTCAAATGGGTTATTTATCCAGTTAACCACTTTACCCTTTTTCAATTCCTTTTGTATCGCTTCTTTATTCGTTCCGAAAATATACGCTATTGAATCAATAGCAATATTCAAAACTTCCTCATCAGACATTGTCAAAAACTTATCTGTATTCGGGCCACCTATCCAGCCTGTAAGCATTGCAGCATTAACAGGTGCCTGGGTCCACCACACTGGTATCGCTGCATCTGAAACAATGAAACCTAGTTCTTTTATTCCTTTTCCGAATTTCGTTACGTACTCTGTATCTTGCCAGAATGCCTTCTTAAACTGAAGAAATACCTTCATGGCATTTCCATAACCTATAGTTTGAAATGCATCTGATTTCTTTTCGATAACTGGAGTAAACCTGATAGCCCCATCACCACTCTTCTCTTGTAATACTCCCGCAGGAATAGTTACAACCACCTTGTCCGCATTATAAGAAACTCCTCTATCAGTCAACACTTCAACATTTCCCTTACTCCATTTTATTTCTTTTACCACAGCAGAAGTGTTTATCTCGCATGCATTCTTTTTACATTCTGAAGCCATATGATCTATCAGCCTGCTATAACCACCTTCTACTCTGTTTTCTTCTCCCTCTTCACTCAGCCATTCATCACGAAAAGCTAATACACTTGCTCGATTGGTATCTGCCGCATCATATCCTTCCACAAAACCTTTAATGAACATTCTCAGTTCTTCATGACCGCTCAAATACATATCTAAAAAAGTAGCGATGGTCATATCTTCTTTCACCTCATTCAAAGCCTTTTCAAGTACTGCCCAATCTCGCATACCGCCATACCCTTGTTTTAATTTCCCATTATCTGCATTCCAAAAAGAACCACCATTCTCAGTACGTTTAATACCTGCTTCTTTCATTAATTCATTCGTAACTGGCAAGTCTCCATGTATAAATTCAGCCCCCAATTCAACAGGTACTGAAAAGTCGGAGTCATGAAGTGTATGTATGCGACCACCTAAGCGATCCTGAGCTTCCAGTACAATTATTTTATGGCCTGCTTTACTTAAGTTGTAAGCAACCATCAGCCCGGCAGCACCTGCGCCAATTACTATTACTGTACTCATAGAAAAGCCTCTTCTTCAATTTTCAATTCTCCTTTTTTGCTGAATATCACTCCAATCATCATTAATACATTTGTCATAATTACTATGGTAAAGAACATATTGTCATTAAGTACACTTATTCTATTAGCCTGAGGGATGCTGTAATAAAGCAATATGGTAGTTAAGCCCCGGGGATATATCAATATTTCGGGGAATACATGCGACCTCGTAAAAAACTTAAGGTTAATAAACCTTAATACGTACATTATACCAAGTATATATCCACTGAAAATTAATGTTTGCGGTTGTAATATACCATTGAGGTTTATAGAATACCCGAACATGAAAAAGAAGAAAGTACGTATCACAAAAGATGTTTCAAGCACCATAGGCTTAAAGCCTTCAATACTTGTATATGCATCTTGCAAGGTTTTCTCGATCCGTTTACCTGTCCGCGCAAGTAGTGGACTCTTACTATTCAGTAAATATTTATCGAGCAGGTTGATATTATTTAACACCAGGCCGAAGCACATAATAAGCAACAAAGAAGACAGGTGTAATAGGTTGCCACTTTCGTATATAAGTATCATTAATGCAATGATCAAATAAAACCTGACTTTGGTTTTTATTTTAGCAAGTAACCAAACCATCAGTAATGAAAAGATAATTGATATTATTATCATAGCCGACATTTGCCAGCTAAGGTTGAAGTACTGGCCAGCGCTAACATTGGTTTCGTTATAGGCAATTACGTTAAAGATCAATATTCCGATTATATCTGATATAACACTTTCGTAGAGCATAAATTCCTTTGTCCGCTCTACCATGCTTTCCACGGTTGGTATAACTATGGCACTACTTATTACCGATAAAGCAATACCATATAGCAATGCATTATGCCACGACGACCCTAACAGATATACAATAAGTGAAGCAATACTGATTGTGGCACAGGCCACTAAAAAGATGCAAACCAGGAAAGCGCTGCCAAGTAAACGAAGTTTACTTTTATCGAACTTAATATCAAGGGCACCTTCAAGCACAATAATAATGAGCCCTACTGCACCGAAAATAGAAATAACTGAGGTAGGGATCTCAATATTAAAACCATAGTATACTGCTAACCATTTGCATAGAACACCCGTACCCAACAACAATAAAACGGATGGAATACGAAGGTAGCGCCCTATTAAATTATAGAAATACGATAAAACAATAAGCAGACATAAACCTATTATTATGTATGACTCGATCATTATGCAATTTCCTGTTGAACTTCTTTCACTTCGGGAACCATGTTCTTAAGTAACTGCTCAACCGACGATTTAAGCGTAAGTGTAGATGAAGGACATCCGCTGCAGGAACCTTTTAATTGTAAGGTTACGATCCCGTCTTTAAATGAGTGGAACAATATCATACCGCCATCATTTTCTACAGCAGGTTTTACATATGAATCCAATACTTCAACTATTTTTTCTTCCACTTCATTAGCCGGCCGTGCATGATTTACCACAGCGGCGGGGGGGTCGGCAACTATAGGTTTTCCGGTAGTAGTTGCAGGAGGGGCAGTTTGTGCTATCCACACTTTACCGCCATTCTGAATAAATTCCTTTATATAGTCGCGCACATCAAATACTATCTCATCCCAATGCGCTTTATCGTTCTTAAGTACAGTAATAAAATTGGTGGTTATATAAACACTTTTCACAAAAGGCAGATCGAATAATTTTTGAGCTACAGGAGATGATTCAGCATCCTCTTTTTTTAAGAACTCCAATTGCGCCCCTTCAGGTAGCAACATCCTATCAGCCACAAATTTCATAGCTAAAGGATTAGGGGTCATTTCAGCATATATAGAGATTATTTTGGGCTTATCCATAGAATTAAATATTACAAGCTTCAAAGGTACGAAAATCAATAGGCTTCATTCAATAAATTAATTCCTACTTTTGGGGAATGAATCTTCCTTCCCAACTTCTTGAAAAAGCAGTAGCTGAATTTGCCAAACTTCCCGGTGTAGGCAAAAAAACAGCTTTACGTTATGTATTGTACCTACTCAGGCAAAACCCAGAGGATATGAAACGCTGGGCCGCAACTGTCGCCCGCCTTTCTGAAGAAATAAAGTATTGTGAGGTGTGTTTTGCCATTTCGGAACAGAACAAATGCGAGATATGCTCTAACCCTTCACGCGACCATTCAACCATATGTGTTATAGAAGATATCCGCGATCTTATTGCCATTGAAAACACAGGGCAATATCATGGCACTTATCACGTTTTAGGGGGTATTATTTCACCCATTAACGGAATAGGACCTATGGATCTGCATATTGACCCATTTATAAGGAGAATTGAAGCCGGTGGCGTAAAAGAAGTCATTATGGCCCTGCCATCAACCATGGAAGGTGATACCACCAATTTTTACCTATATAAAAAACTGGGCGCATTTCCGGTTACACTAAGCACGCTTTCGCGCGGTGTTTCGGTTGGCGATGAATTAGAATATACCGACGAAGTAACCCTAGGGCAATCTATATTACTCAGGGTACCTTATGAATCATCCCTTTCACGCAAATAATTTCTGGAAGTGGCATGAAGTTATCGGTTATCATTGTCAATTACAACGTTCAGCATTTTCTTGAACAATGCCTTTATTCCGCTAGGAAAGCAACTAAAAGCATTGCGACTGAAGTATGGGTTGTAGATAATAACTCGGTAGATGGCTCAATTGAAATGCTCAGGGAAAAGTTCCCTGAAGTAAAGCTTATTGAGAATAAGAAGAACGTTGGTTTTTCAGCTGCCAATAACCAGGCAATTCGCAAGGCAACAGGCGAATACGTTCTGTTGTTAAACCCTGATACCGTTGTAGAAGAAGAAACATTCACGAAAACCATCTCTTTTATGGATGATCATGCCGATGCAGGTGCATTAGGTGTGAAAATGATTGATGGAACAGGCCATTTCTTACCCGAATCAAAGCGGGCTTTACCAACACCTGAAGTGGCTTTTTATAAAATATTTGGTTTGTCGTTCCTGTTTCCACGTTCCAGGCGGTTTGGCAAATACCACCTTACATACTTATCGCCCGATGAAAACAATGAAGTTGATGTGTTATCGGGCGCCTTTATGCTGATGCGTAAAGCAGCACTTGATAAAACGGGCCTACTTGATGAAACATTCTTTATGTACGGAGAAGATATAGACATGTCGTACCGTATTATAAAAGCGGGGTACAAGAATTACTATTTCGCACAAACGCGTATTATACATTACAAAGGAGAAAGCACACGGAAAGGTAGCGTGAACTATGTTATTATGTTTTACAATGCCATGCGGATTTTTGCTGTAAAACATTTCTCAAAGCAAAACGCCAAGCTATTCTCAACACTGATAAACGCTGCCATTTTTCTAAGGGCTTCTATTGCCATTAGCCGCAGGTTTGTGAACAAAATTGCATTACCCATTGCAGATTTTATATTCATATATATTGGCTACTATTTCATTTCGCTATTTTATGGAAAGATAAAATTTTCTTCCGCCGATTACTATTCAAGGAATTTCCTTTTAATGGTTCTGCCTGCATATATATTAATATGGATATTGTGTGTGTTATTCAGCGGCGGCTATGACAGACCGATGAAGCATTGGAAAACAATCAGGGGTATAATTTGGGGAACCGGTATAGTGCTTATACTGTATGCATTGTTGCCGGAGCGTTTCCGTTTTTCACGTGCGCTTATTCTTATTGGTAGTGCATGGGTATTACTTGCATTGAGTGGTATACGCCAATTACTGCGAATGCTGAAAATACCGGGCTTTGGCAAGAATACACGCCGCCCTTTAATTATAGGTACAGAAGAAGAAAGCAAACGCGTGCATGACCTGTTAATGCAGACGGGTGTGAAATTTGATGACATAAGATATGCAAATCCTGAACAGGTACAACCCGCTAACGGCAATGGAACCAGGTTCAATAAGTGGAGTGAACTTATTACAATATACAATATTAATGAAGTAATTTTTTGTGCAAAGGACTTGTCTACACAGCTTATTATGGATGCCATGTCATCGATAGCTGAAACTGAACTGGAATTTAAAATAGCACCACCCGAAAGCTGGGCCATTATTGGTAGTAATTCTATACACACCAGTGGTGAGTTATATGTGATAGATGTACATGCCATCAACACTACTCCTAACATCCGTGATAAGCGGATATTAGATATTAGCCTAAGCTTCTTATTCTTTATACTTACACCGTTACTTATATGGTTTGAAAAAAGGCCAGCAGGTTATATCAAGAACATCTTTACCGTGGTATTAGGCCTCAAATCATGGGTAGGTTATGCGCCCGGGAATATTTCGCAACGCTTGCCTAAAATTAAACCGGGTATCCTATCCCCTATTGATAGTATCGATGCAGCCCCTAAGGATTCAGAAGCAGTGCACCAAATGAACTCTATCTATGCCCGCGACTATCACATTATGACAGACCTGAAGATAATCTGGAAAGGATTATTCAAGTTGGGTAGCATATAAGCTCATTTCCTGTTAACAAATTTTAACGCTAAAATACCTCTTCGGTTTAAACCACCTCAGTTTGCTATGGTCATAAAGTTGTAACCAAAAACAAACTGTCATGAAAAAGTACTTTGTAATATTAGCAATAGGTTTCCTGGCTTGCTTTGCCGGAGATACTTATGCTCGCGGTGGTTATGGCTATCGCGGTGGGTTCCGTGGAGGATACCGTTCAGAATGTGGATACAGAGGTGGATATTATCGGAGTGGGTATTGTGCCGCTCCTTATGTAGCATACTGTGGCCCACGTATATGGGTACCCGGTTTCTGGGGCTGGGATAGCTGGCACCGTTGGGTATGGTTCCCTGGCTATTACAGATAATAATTCCTTTTCAATCTTATCATATTTCGTTGGTTGATGGATTAAAAGGAAAAGCCCTGAAGGTTATACTTCAGGGCTTTTATATTACTATGAATTAATTATTAGTTAATAACAGCCATTTTCTCAGCAGAGTACTGACCTTCTTTCAGTTTCTTACCTACTTCAGCAAAAGCCTTAACAGTGTAAGCAACATCTTCTAGTGTATGTGTAGCTGTAGGAATAAGCCTGAGCAAAATAATACCCTTTGGTACTACCGGGTATACAACTATCGAACAGAAAATACCATAGTTCTCACGAAGATCGAAAGTTATGTTGGTAGCCTCAGGTACTGTACCGTTCAGGTAAACAGGAGTTACTGGTGTTGCGGTACCGCCAATTTCCAAACCTGCTTCTTTAAGACCTTTATGCAATGCATTTACTATGGTCCACAACTTATCTTTCTGCTCATTCGACCTACGCATAATTTCAAGGCGCTTCAATGCACCAATAACAATTGGCATAGGCATTGACTTTGCAAATATCTGCGAGCGCATATTGTAACGCAGGTATTCAACCATATTTTCATTACCGGCAATAAAGCCACCGATAAGTGCAAACGATTTAGCAAAGGTTCCGAAATAAATATCAATACCCTCCTGGCAACCTTGTTCTTCACCTGTACCTGCACCGGTCTTACCCATTGTGCCAATTCCATGTGCATCGTCTACAAATAAACGGAAACTGTATTTCTTCTTTAATGCTACTATCTCTTTCAGCTTACCCATTTTACCCGACATACCAAATACACCTTCAGTAATTACAAGTACAGAGCCATCGGTATCTTTCACCAATGCTTCAGCACGTTGCAATTGCTTTTCAAGGCTTTCCATATCGTTATGGTTATAGGCAAAACGTTTGCCCATATGCAACCTAACACCATCAACTATACATGCATGCGATTCAGCATCATATACTATAACATCGTGGCGGTCAACTAAACAATCTATAGCCGATACCATACCCTGGTAACCGAAGTTAACTAATACAGCATCTTCTTTCTGCACAAATGCAGCCAGTTCTGTTTCTAATTGCTGGTGAAAGTTTGAATCGCCCGACATCATACGCGCACCCATTGGTAGTGCCAATCCGTATTGAGCTGATGCTTCTGCGTCGGCTTTACGTACCTCAGGATGGTTAGCCAAGCCAAGGTAGTTGTTCAAACTCCATGTTAATACCTTTTTCCCTCTGAACAACATATGGCTGCCTATTTCCCCTTCTAATTTCGGGAACATAAAATAGCCATGTGTTTGTTTTGAATACTGGCCTAAAGGGCCCCTGCGTTCTCTGATCTTGTCGAAAAGGTCTTTCATTCTATTTGTGTAATGATTTTGAAGGCGCAAATTTATGAAAATTGAATGGATAATTAATAATTGTTGTGAACAATGCCTCATTCCCTCTCAGCTATTGCCAAAACAGTAGTTTTGTGGCAGCCATAAACATTTAAATAACTGAATATCAATACAATAAAATGCTCTGTTACCTTCTTTCGTTATAATATGTAAAGAGGCAATATGGAACTAAGAATGGAAACACAAAGCGATACAGATAAAAGCGTAAAGCAGCTTTATGAGAAATACGCTCAGAAGTTATTGATCTACGCTACTCATACCTGGAGCCTTGAAAAGGATACAGCCTGGGACCTTATCTACAAAACCATATATAAGGCTACAGAAGTTTCCGGCCAATACGAATTTCAGGATGAACAAAAGTTCGCTTCTTTCCTTTTCAAAATTTTCATTAACCAGATTCGTGATCATTTACGCCAGGTAAAAGTTTTGCCAAAGGCTATTGAAAACGCTGAACTGAATGACCATATTATAAATAATCTTCACTCAGGCAATGGTGCCGATACAAACAACTCGAGCCCTGCCTTAAAAATACTGGAAGCAGAATTAGCAAAACTAGAAGACTGGCAAAGGATTTTGCTGCTACTGCGAAGCCAGGATATGCCTTACAATGAAATTTCAAGGTTCGTCGACAAGCCTGAAAAACAATTGAAGGTGTATTACGCCCGATTAAAACAACAACTAACC
The DNA here is from genome assembly GCA_035486275.1 of Bacteroidia bacterium. Lineage (GTDB taxonomy): Bacteria > Bacteroidota > Bacteroidia > JABEUT01 > JABEUT01 > JABEUT01. The sequence goes on along the minus strand of DATHNG010000165.1, from coordinate 816 downwards.
GACCGCATTACTCAACAACTAAATAAAAAGTAAAATGAGTACAAATAAAAATATTGACACCGAAGGCATAAATGATTTATTGAAACAGGCATTTTTAAATACCGATTTCAATGACCCTAAAAATGAAAAACTGCTGTTTGCAGCGTCACAATCTGCATTGGGTGGAGGGCGACCTTTCCAGCCCAGCTCAAAGAATTTCGTGCAGAAATTATCCGGTACTTCTAAACTCGTAATAACACTTACTACAGTGGCATTGGTATCAAGCGGTTCATGGTACTACTTAAAAAACAAAAACGCTGAACCTGTTCAAAACACAACAATAGTTCCGGTTATTGCAACACATGATAGCACAGGGCGCGAAGAAACTCCTGACAGTAAAGATGCAATTATTCAGGAACAAAAAATTCCTGACAAGATCAAGGTGGCGCATACTGGTAATCAAGTGCAGCGCATAAACGACTCCACAATAACCAAGAGCCCAACTGTTGTTTATTCCAAACCGCTTACCAGTATTAGTTATAAGGCGCCAGTAGATCCTAAGATCGATACATCCTATGTATTTCCTAAACTGACTGATAAGGAAATAAAAGACAATGAAAAACAAAAGATATGGATGTTCGATATGGTTGCCAAACAAAACAAATCAAGATACCCATTGATACCTTCCGGTAATTATACATATAACGGAATGCAGATACCCGTACAGAGTTTTTATATGGGTTGCGGGATGGTAACCAACCTTGATTATAGAACCTTTCTCTCAGACTTGCTGATCCATAACCGTAAAAGCGATTTCCTTATTGCCAAGCCTGATCA
>DATHNG010000164.1:0-8823 GCA_035486275.1 Bacteroidia bacterium | reverse complement strand
CTTGTGTTTATCAACCACCTGCCAAAAGCGGCCTGCATCGGGGTAGGTAGGTATCCCCTCGAACATAAGCATGGTTGCACCTGCTAACAATGGCGCATATACAATATAGGAGTGACCTGTAACCCAGCCTATATCGGCCGTGCACCAATACACATCGCCTTCGTTATACTGAAACACATTAATGAACGAATACCAGGCATACACCATGTAACCTGCCGTGGTATGCACCACGCCCTTGGGTTTGCCTGTTGAGCCCGATGTATATAATATGTACAACATATCTTCCGCATCCATTTCTTCTGCGGCACAATCTGTTTTAGCTTTTTCCATTTCTTCGTGCCACCACACATCTCTTGTATTGCCCATGGTTACAGCTACTCCGGTGTGTTTCAGTACTATTGCTTTCCTTATAGTAGGGCAATGTTCCAATGCTTCGTCAACAATCTTTTTCAGTTCAATGGCTTTGGCGCCGCGGTATGCACCATCGGCAGTAATTACTACTTCGCAGCTGCTATCGTTAATTCTATCGGCCAGCGATTGGTACGAAAAGCCTGCAAACACCACCGAGTGTATGGCTCCTATGCGTGCACAGGCAAGCATAGCCACCACTGCTTCGGGCACCATAGGCATATATATACAAACCCTATCACCTTTTTTTACACCGTTATTTTTCAGCACGTTGGCAAAGTGGCACACCTCCGTAAATAATTCGTGGTAGGTAATATGTCTTGTTTTGCCTTTCGGATCATTCGGTTCCCATATAATGGCGGTCTGTTTAGCACGTTTGGCAAGATGCCTGTCCAGGCAGTTTTCGGTAATGTTCAGCTTGCCACCGGCAAACCATTTTATGTTGGGTCCTTTAAAATCCCATTCCAATACCTTATCCCACTTCTTTTTCCAGCTAAACTCACCTGCTATGTCGGCCCAGAAAGCCTCCGGTGTTTCTACACTTCTTTTATAATCGCTATGGTACTGTTCTATCGATGTTATTCTTGCTCCCATGCCCTTTGCTTTACTCAAAGGTAAAATTTTTATCATAAAAGATTAAGACTGAGATTAAGGTTAAGTTATATCAGGGTTTTCACCCTGAAGGGGTGTTATATTCATAACCCCGTGTTTTAACACGGGGGTAAAAGACACGTACCTATTTTCCCCTCCAGGGGAGGGGGCAGGGGGTGGGTTACCTTATCTTTTGCCACTAAGCCACTAAGTCACGAAGGTTCACTAAGCATTCTGTACGGTCACGATTCCTAATTGTTAATTTCTAATTCTTAATTGCATCTGGGCGTTCCCCTGCGGGTCGGGCTATACGCTGCAAGTCCTCGCTGCGCTTGCGGGGTTTCCACTGCTATCCCTAACGCGAATACAAAAACTAGGTAAAAGGTGGGCGCGGGTTAGCTCTAAATGATGCGAGTTTAGGTAGTTCAGGCAAGCAGGGCGCAAGAGTCGCCCCAATGTATATTGTTAAATTATAGTTTTTTAATTCCTAATTATTAATTCGTAATTCCTAATTAGATACTATCGCAACTAAGTATTTGCTTTTGCTCCAGAAATCCTGTGGATCGGTAATGATTATTTTGTCGGTAGTGCCGTCGGTGGTTATGCGATACGCTTTAAAAGGATGCACGGTTACCAGTTTTTCAAGCCTGCCACTTAATGGAATTGACGTAAGTTTGGTAAGGTCTCCTTTTACAAGTCCGTTTTCGTTCATAGCCTGGCTAAGCACAGGCACCCTGCCAAGCCCAACAGCGCCGCCTTCTTTCACAATCAGGCCTTTCTTTACAAGATCGTTCTCGGTGCCGGCAATGTAATACACGGTATTGCCTGCTATTTGCATAACGCTTATTTGCGCACGTTGCTGGTTCATAACAGTAATACTGTCGTTAAACTGTTTTGACAAATTGCTCAACGATGTTTTTGTTCTGAACAGTTCAGTTTGCATGACATTTATTTCCGAGTCTTTTTCATTCAGTTGCTTGCTCAGGTTCTCGCCAAGGTCAACCAATTCATCATTCTGCTGGTTAACGGTTTTCAGCTTTCGCTGCATATCGGCCAGGGCCTTTTTATCTTTTAAAATAATGCTGCCTATGGTTCTTATTTCACTCAATAAAGTGTTCGTATCGCGTATCGGTTCATTGCTATGTTTCTTGAGCACTTTTGCGTCAATCATCAGCGTATCAATACTGTGTTGTATGCTGTTTACAGTGCGTATATAATCCATTATCGACGAGTCCTTATGCTGAACCTCTCTCACCAGCGAGTCTTTGGCTGTAATTTGCTGCACCGCCTGTGGCGCTGGCTGCCGGTTACATGCTGCTAAAAGCACACCGCCGACTATCAATATTATTCCTTTGCTTTTCATGCTACTGATACTGCTATACAAGTATATAACGCGTATAATGTGTTGTTAGTACTTTATCGATAAGCCTTGTAAAGTATATTTTAAATCCCCTTTCGGGAGGGGCGAAGGGGTGGGTTTCCTATTTCGGGGCGGCACTTGATCCCTGCTTGCTCCCGAGCACTCGGGACTAACCCGCGCCCACCTTTTGCCTATTTCAAGTAACTATATTAGTAGAATAACACGTAGCATATGCGTTAGGGATAGTAACAGAAACCCCGCAAGCGTAGCGCGGAGTTGAAGTGAATAGCCCGACCCGCAGGGGAACGCCCAAAATTGACATAGCCAGATTCTCTTACCTCTTACCCCCAATTTTCCCTTGTTAAACGATTACTAACATGTTCGCCCTAAGCAGGGGACTAATTTTATAGTTGTAAATCAAATAAACAACACCATGAAATACATTCCTCTAATAGCCAGAACACTTTTTTCGCTCATATTTTTAATGACCATAAAATCGCATTTTTCAGATGAGGCCATAGGCTATGCCGATAAAATGGGTGTGCCTATGCCAAGCGTGTTGGTACCCTTGTCGGGCATTATTGCTATTGTTGGTGCGTTAAGCATAATAATTGGCTATAAGGCCAAATGGGGCGCAGGGCTTATTCTTCTCTTTTTAATTCCGGTTACATTGTTTATGCACCGTTTCTGGGATGTGCCCGATACTGCCGCAGCACACATGCAAATGGTTAACTTCATGAAAAACCTGTCGATGATGGGAGGGGCCTTGTTAATTACGTTCTGGGGCCCCGGCCCGGTAAGTATTGATAGTAGGCCTTAATGCGGTTGCAGTTCTTTATTTATGTTTTTTCGGCAGTTGCACAGTGGTCAGCCAAAAATCTTCAACCAGCTTTATAATCTTAATATACGCTTTCAGGTCAATTGATTTTAATATATAGCAGTTGACATGGTTTGCATAGCTGCTTGCTATATCCTTTTCATCGTTCGATGTAGTGAGTATAATAACCGGTATAGACTTCAAATGGTTGTCGGTTTTTATTTCTTTAAGCACCATTTTGCCATCTTTTTTAGGAATATTAAGGTCAAGTATTACCAGGTCGGGTGTTTCGGCGCCTGCATACTTACCTTCTTTTTTAAGGTATTTCATGGCCTCTTCGCCATCCATCACTATGTTCAGGGTGTGGTGTATGGTTCCTCCTTTAAAAACTTCCTGTGTAAGCCTTATATCTGCAGGGTTATCTTCCACAAGTAAAATATTCATTGTTTTTGCACGGTTATAAAATACCATGTTTGGGTTTTAATTAAATGTTTTGTATTTATATGGTAAGCTATAGCCCTGTAACTAAAGCCAACAGGGCGAAGTTACGAAGAATATTTTCTTTTTGCAGCATAAATTTCAAACGATTTTAAGCAGTATCCATCCTTTTTTTTCTTCAGTATATCTTGAAAAAAAGCTTCGTGTCACTTTTGGCGCATTTCGTGCAGAGAGGGTGAGTACTCCACTTTATTAACTTTTAACTTATATGGTTATTCCTTACCACTAGCACACAAAGCCACCAAGGTTCACTTAGTATTCTTTACGGTAGCAATTCTTAATTCAATTTGGGCGTTCCCCTGCGGGTCGGGCTATACGCTGCAACTCCGCGCTGCACTTGCGGGGTTTCCGCTACTATCCCTAACGCAACTCCGCCCGCTCGTTATTGCGAGGCACGAAGCAACCGCGAAGCGCTCACGAAGTCACTAATGAAATGATTAGAGTATATGAGTAATCTTACCATCCAGCCCCAAACCCCTAAAGGGGCTTTGCAAGTGTAATATTGATTCTTAATTATTAATTCCTAATTATTCGTAACGTGTTTATTTTCATTTGAACTCATGAGGGCTTCGCCGTTCTTAATTGAAAAAGTGGGGTTACACTTTTTGCATTTGTTACCCGTCAACATGCTGATAATCAATAAATTGTTTTGACGAAAAATTACCATTTTGTAACCCGTCTTTTAGTTCGACCTCACCCAACCCTCTCCTTGAAATAGGAGAGGGAATTCCTAACATCATTTCTATTTCTATAGTCATTTCTATTGCATGTATTTGCTTTACTCTCTCCTTGTGGAAGGAGATTATGTAATGGATTGTAAAGTGCATAACCTTTTTCCTGTCGACTAACGACTGTAACACAAATTTACCACCACCACCTAAAAAAGAAAAGTGAAACCCGATAAGGTTTTAAACAACCCTAAACTGTATGTAAAGCCACTAGGTACAGTAACGCCTCTCCCGCGTGGGAGAGGAAGGGTGAGGGTAAAAATCTTTGATTTTTTTCTTGTTTATTTCCCCAATTGTTAATATAATTGCCATATAATTGTTAATTAAATTAACAAAATGCTGAACGAGATTGTTATATGCTGCGATTGCGATGAGGAGATTCCTCTGGAAGATGCCCACAAAATTAAGATCGAAGGCCTTGATAAGAACTTTTATATATGCACCGATTGCCTGCACTCGGTACCTAAGCTTAGTGAAAAGATTGTGGAGAGGGTGGGGAAGAAGGGGTGAGGGAATGCAGTTTATAATTAGTGGTGATGCAAGTTAATTTAGCTCTATAGTACCATATCTTTGTGTTTATTCAAAATACCTAATGATGATAGCACTACAGCCAATTGATTCCGATGCTTTAGATTCACAACAATGGAAAGTATATAATTTATTGAATAGATTAGTCAGCCCCGGTGCGGCTTCATTTTTTAAGGATGCATGTATTATAATGGGAAATCCTTCTTTACTTGAATCCTCAAGTCATATAGTCGCACACTTATTGAGAGAAACAGAAAGTTCATTAAAATCGGTATTATTAGGTGTTTCTGAAACAGAACAGGTCTTAGAAAGTAAAAAATGCCCTGCTTGTAATAAGGATATAGAATTAAACCATAAAGCACAATTAAAAAGGATATTGAAAATCCTTGAAATTGACGAGTCCGATCCAATTGCAAATCTTTGGATAAAAGTATTTGCTGATGAACATCGTTGGAATATTTATACCCATAGAAAGAATCTAGAAGGGCCAAGGTTAATTGATGATGATTTTATCCAGAGGTTTCAAGAATTTCAGGGCCTATTATTATCCATCTTAGATAAATATCAAGCCCATTATTCCATTTTAGAAAAAAAAATAAATGAATTTTCTAATATTTCTAAACCGACCAGGAAGGACCTAACTGAATTTCGGAATAAAGTTCCCAATACCCAAGTTTCATACTCTAAATTTTTTAATAATTTGAGTAATCCGATATGGTTACCTTTATTAAAAGAAGCAGGCTTTTTTAAGTCTCCACCTCCGCCAATAAAAATAGATGGTAACTCTATTTCTTTTCCTCAATGGCCAATTCTAGAGTATTTATTTAAAATGGTAGTCATTAATCCAAAATTGGTTACTGAAACTATTCTGGAAATACCTGAAACAGATAACGAGCTTATTCAGGCTAGACTCTTTGAAATAATCCTGGCGCTACCAGTTTCACAACAGATTATTATCAAAGAAAAAGTAATAGAAATTTTAGTAAAAGAAAAATCTTCTTCTTTTTATTCAACCAAAGGAGCTCAATATATTAAGATGCTTGCTTTAAATGGATATTTCAAAGAAGCCTTATCTGTTATGAGAGTTTATCTAGAATGGATTCCTTTAGATGGGGCAAGTGAATTTCCCTATAACGAACCTGCTATTCGAATAGATAGTTGGAATTATCAAGATTTTCTTGAAAAGGATATGTTAGAAATATCAAACGTTAATCCCAAGGAAATAATAATGTTATTATCTTCTCTAGTAAACCAGTTTTATGAGATGAAATACCCTAATAAAAGAACTAATTATGAGGATTTCAGTCATATGGGTAGAAATGTAGATGCAGTTAAAAGCGAGTATGTTGGTGGCGGGGTGGATGATATACTTGTAAATGCGTTGATTTTAGTATGTAAGGATAATTTAGATAAGAAACTAATTAGTTTAAAAGAATTGATAGTTGAATTAAATAGATATAAATGGAAGATTTTTAGAAGGATAGAAATGTATTTACTAAGTAAAGAAGTAGAAAATAATAAACAACTTGTAGCTAAATATTTGACAAATAAAGCATTCTTTATCGATGAAAAACCAGAATATAAGCTTCTTCTATCAGTTGGGTTTAACGTATTAAATAAGAATAATAGGAATAAGATTCTTGGATACATAAAAGAGGCTTCAAATTATTCAAAATATTGTGCGGATTTAAAAAAGAAAGATCCAGCAGTAGATGAAGTTTTAATTATACAACAATGGCAAAAAAGTATGCTGGTAATAATAGAAAAATATTTAGACAAGAATTGGCGAAAGAAGTATAAGGTAATTAGTGATAAGGTTGAACCTCCAAGTCCATCATCAGAGCCATCCAGCAATATACTTTACCGGCCGACAAGTGAATATAATTCAATGCAAATAATAGAAATGAAGGATAAAGAGATAGTAGCTCTTTTAAAATCATGGCAGCCAAATAATATTCAAAATCTATTAGGCCCAAGTAAGGAAGGCTTAAGCAGGGTATTTAGCGCTGCTGTCAAGATCGATAAAGTTCGATTTTCTAATATGGCTAATATGTTTATAGAGATAGACTCAATTTATATTGATTCCTTATTTTATAACTTTATGGAAGGTATAAAAGAGAATGTAAAACTTAATTGGAATAATATTTTAACATTAACTGAATGGATAATAGAACAACGTGACAATGAGTATGATAAAACAGCCTTAGCTAAATTGTTCAAAACGGGTATAGCTAATAACTGTCCGCCTATTAAGTTGAAAAATAGAATCTGGAATGTGTTAAGTGAATTATCCAATGACCAAAACCCTCGAACACTAGATGAAGATAAGTTTGATGGCAATAGTCATATGTTGGCAATAAACTCTACAAGGCCTGAAGCTATTAGCGCTATTATCGAGTTTTCTTTGTGGGAATATCGGCTGCTAAATGAGAAAAATAAGCCAAATAAGAAAAATAAATTTAGAATTAATCCTAGGATCAAGAAAATCTTGGAATACCATTTAGATACTTCCAAGGATGGCTCATATGCAGTTAGATCAGTTTATGGAACTTACTTCCCATATTTACTTATGATGGATAAAGAGTGGATGATTGGTCAGTTGCCAAAGATATTTGGGAAGGGTCAATTCCAAGATCCATTTTATCAATCTGCCTGGACTAGCTATCTTTATTACAATAAGGTATATGGCGATTGCTTTGAAATACTTGGCAGTCAATATTTAGAAGCGAGTGTTAATACTGTGCTTAGTGTAATTGATGAGAAAAAGTACTTACAAAGGGATCAACGGCTTGTTGAACACTATATTATTGCTTATTGTAATGGTTATTTAAGCTTAGATGATTTGAATTTCTATAAGTTTTGGGCCGTGATTAGCCCCAAATTAAAACAATTTATGGTGGCATATATTGGGCGTACTATCCAAGGTCAAATGATTGATGCTTTATTAGTGGGGAGACTAAAGAGCTTATGGATATTTATATTGTCAGAATTAGAAAAAGATGAAAAAAGAGATTCAGATATTATAGTTGGTGGGTTTGGATGGTGGTTTGTTTCTGGGAAATTTGAGAAAGAATGGGCTATTAAGGTTTTAGAACGAAGTTCAAATATTAATCCGAAAATTGAAGCGCTTCATAAAGTATTTGATTCTTTAGCTATATATGCTTCAGAATTCCCAAAAGAAACGCTTCGAATTTTGAAGAATATATTACTAGGTGATGAGGGATCTTGGAAAGTTGCGACATATAAAACTGATGCCATTAAGCAAATTCTTTCATGTGTTTTAGAATCTTCAACACCATCTTTGACGAAAGAAGTGAAGGAATTAATTAATAGATTAAAATCTTATGGAATAGATAACTATGATTCCTTACTAAAAGCAGCATGATTTCTATCAATTTAGGACTTGCCACGTATAGCCAGACCCATAGGGGAACGCCCAAAAGATTTAATTAGTAATCAGATAAGTTGGCAAGATTGCTTCGTATCTCGCCATGACGGTAACGTGAATGCTTAGGCAGGATTGGCATAAATAATCTTAACCAATCAGCGGCATCTGCGTTCCATTCCTCAGGCTCTTAGCACAACTTTAAATTAAAACCTTACTTTTGCCGCAATGAAAAAATGGGTTCTAAAAGCGGTAGTTCAAAAGACCATATCGTACCTGCCGGGTGGGCAAAGCATTAACTACCTGTTCCAGAAGTACGTAACCAAGGGCATTTACCTGACCGACGAATACTTTTTTGACCGCCTGGGCCATGCCAAAACCCATATTGAAAGCTATACTACTCTTTGCACCAAACCGCTGAACGATACCCTTGAAATAGGCACCGGCTGGTACCCCGTAGTACCCATAAGCCTGTTTTTGAGTGGTGCCAACAATATTAATACTATTG
>DATHNG010000163.1:0-20110 GCA_035486275.1 Bacteroidia bacterium | reverse complement strand
ACGAAAGCTATGTTCAGCAATAAAGCACAGGCCTGGAGCCTGACCAACGTAGAGATAAAGAATTAAGTATGGCGGAAGAAAGGAATAAAACATCGAGTGCAAAACGGTTACGTATAGCGGATATTAAACTTAACTCGTTGCTGGAACTCACAAAAGCCATTAACCTTAATGCGCCTATTGAAGAGCTTTTAGAGATATACCGCAATGTGCTTCAGCATAAGCTTTTTATTGGTAAACTAATGCTTTTGCGCCATGACAATGGCTGGAAAACTATATTGAACTATGGAATACGCCCGGAAAATCTTCATGTAACCACAGAGCACGCCAAAAAATTTGTTACCATACGCGATATTACTTCTATCGGTCAGGAGGACTGGCCGAAGAATGAAAAATTCGAGATCATCATTCCGGTGTACCATAAAAACAGCCCGCTGGCTTACGTTTTTCTTGGTGACCTGAATGAAGACGCCATTGGCGTAAGCCCCGCTATTAAACACTTACCGTTCATTCAAACACTTACCAATATATTGGTGGTTGCCGTTGAAAATAAAAAACTGGCAAAGGACAGCATACGCCAGGCCGTATTGCAGCGTGAGCTTGATCTGGCAAAAGAAATACAATCGATACTTGTGCCAAGTGTGTTACCGCATACTCACGAGCTGGATATGGATGCCGTGTACCTACCCTTCTCTCAGATAAGCGGCGACTATTATGATTTCATTCCGCTTGACGAAAGTGAGTTTGCCATTTGTATTGCCGACGTATCGGGCAAAGGTATTGGCGCTGCATTGCTCATGAGCAACTTCCAGGCTAACCTGCTGGCGCTTATCGAACAAACATCGTCACTGACCGAGCTTGTAATAAGGCTAAACAGAAAAGTAGTACAAACCTCGAAAGGAGAAAGCTTTATTACTTTCTTCATTGCAAAATATAACAGGTTAAAGCAAACCCTTCATTACATAAACGCGGGTCACTATCCCCCGCTTCTGCACATGGATGATACCGTAACTATGCTGAAATCGGGTTGTCCGGCATTGGGTATGTTAGCTGAAATTCCAAATGTAAAAGAAGGAATTCTTACCATCAGACCTTCGGCCACATTCCTTACTTATACCGATGGTGTTATTGAGTTAGAGAACGAAGACAAAGAGGAATTCGGCGTTGAAAAACTTACCGACCTCTTTACAACGAATGTAAACGAACACCGCACTGCAAAGCAGTTAACCACAAGCATTATAGATGCGCTTAAAGAATTCAAGGGTACTAAAGGCTATGTAGATGATATAACCCTGCTGGTCTGCCGGATACTTAAGTAAGGCTTGGAGCTACAGCCTGTTCCACAGGTTTCTTTTTAAACTTCAGGTCAATAGCCACCAGCATACCCAGGAAGCCCCAGAAAGGAACCGCAGCTTTATCTGAGTCAAGGAAGTCGTTCATTACGCCATGTACAAAATAAGTAATGAGGCCCAGGTAAATGCACAGCACAATGATCTTAATGTCTCTATCCTCTAACCTGTAATATAACCTGAAAGCTATAATGGTTATAACAACTAAAATAGCCATAAATGAAAGCATACCTAAAACACCTTCTTCAGATAATGGCCCAAGGTATTCACTATGCGCGTTACCACCATTAGCAAGGTTTGTACTTATAATGGTACGGTATGTTGAAAGCTGGTACGCGCCGTATTTAAACATATAAGTACCCGGGCCAAAACCCAGTATAGGTTTATCTTTAAACATACGTATGGCACAATTCCAACGGTTTATACGCTCCAGGTTCGATGCATCTGACGATATGTTTGAGATGGATTGTATTTCAGAGCCAATATCTTCAGATACCTCTTTGTTATTCTTCTCCAGCTTCATCATTATCTTATCCTGGAATATAAGGCCTACTCCAACAGCAAGCACAAGCATTACTAAAATAGTACGAAGCTTTACCTTCAGTAACAGAACTACCAGTACGCCTGTTGCAGCAATGAGGCTGACCCATGCTCCACGGCTATATGACAGGCCAATGGCAATAATAAAAAGAAGCACGATAAAAGGTGCGAAGCGCCTGCCCACAAGGTTGTCCTTCTTTATATAAACAAGCCCAATAACAATAGGTATGAACATAGCCAGTAATGCACCATATTGGGTATGGTCGTTATAGAAAGGAGTCGCGGCAACGTGCGAAAATTTCTCACCAAACCTGTATTGGGCGTGCCGTATAATAGTATATACAATTACAGCCGAAAATGAAATAATATAGAGCCAGCAAAACGTCACAATGTTCTTGCGCTTGTCGAACAAACAAATACCTAAAAAGTAGAATGTAAATACTCCCCAGCTACGTTCAATCAAGTACTTGAACGAAACAAAAGGCATAGTGCTGGTAATACTTGTAAGCAGCATCCATAATAAACCAATAATAATAACAATGCTTACAGGGTGCTTTATCAGGCTTTTGTCAATACCATCGGCCGCAACTCTGAGTAAGAACAACAGCATAATACCAAACATAATAGGCTCCGTTGGCAGGGCAATTCCAACACCCACCTGACCCACGCTAAACCCAGGTACATTTGTAAGGTTAAGTGATAATGGTGTAAAAGCCACAACTACCAGCATAAGTGTATCAAGCTTAAAAATAGCCATGTACACAATTATCATTACTATGGGTAACAGGTTGAGCAGGTAACTATGCTGAAGCCATATTAACAAGCCATCTGCAAGAATAAAGAATGCGCTTGCAATATAAAATGCAACTATATTTTTTTTGTCGGTCAAAACACTGGCTATTTAAGACGTTCTGCTACCCTGATTACTACAGATGAGAAAAGGAAGGCTGAAATGCAGGTAATAAGAACTACAAGCCAGCGGATAGGATACGATTTTTTATCGGCTGCATAAGGCGAAGTAACAACGTTTGAATAAGTAAGTTGTTTATTCACATCCCTTTCGGCATCTTCATACTTAACCAATATATCATCGTAATTAACAAGGGCTGCGTTCAGGTGCTGGTTCACAGCAGCTAATTCTGTTCCCTTTTCCTCCATGTTCTTCATTTCAGTAGCCACTTCTCCGCTCTTGGCTCCGCTGCCTGAATAATATGCTTTGGTTACTTCACGCGTCTGGTTTCCATAATCAAGTAACCCAAATTGAACACTAAGCGATTTAGAAAGATCAGAAAGAGAATCGCATTCCTTCTTTTTCATATCCAGTTGCTTCTTCCACATCTTGGCTACTTCCAGTGACTTTTCCTTTTGTACACCGAGTACCTTATTATTAAGTATATCTAATATACCGTTAACAATTTTGTAGGCAGTGTCAGGGCTAACATCATACACAACTAACTCTACCGCCTCGTATTCTGTACTGTTTACAATAATATCCTTATCATATTTCTCCAGTAGTTCGCTCTTCCATTCCCTATTAGTAGTATCAATATTGTAGTGCTTAACCAGGTTGAATTTTTTAATAACCGCTTCTTTGATATCTCTTGAGGTAAGGAACTGCATCATTTGTTCCGTAGGGCTTTCATGAGAGTATACAGAAAAATTATACGGGTACACTACAGCAAATGACTTGTATTGCTTAGGTATAAAAAATGGCGATGAGAAAACAATACCGCCAATTATCGCAATTACCTGAATTGAGATCAAAGCTTTGCCATGCCCTGCCAGCCACTTCAAGTAATTTGTATTACCAAACGCGTTCATGGGTGTTATGGGTTCTGAGGTGTATTTTCTTGGTTCGCTGTCCCTTGTATGAACGCGGGTGGCTTCGGGCTCAGTTTTTCGTAAATGAGAAGGAATGCGAGGCCGAAAAAAAAAGCGGCGAATACAGACACCACAACTATCAGCCACCTGATGGGGAAAGTAGCTTTATCGGGTATAGTTGGTTTTTCGGCAACAAAGAAAGGCGTAATAACCTTATCCATATTTGTTTTGGCCTCCAGGTATGCCTGCTTAACCTGCAGCATCCACTTAGCCTGGTCATTTAAAGCAGCAAAAATGTCCATAAAACCATGCCCATATTGTACAAACGCATTCAATTTATCCTGCATCAGCTTTATATTGGCCTCATTACCTTTCAACTCAGCATCAGCATATCCTTTGGTCAATTCTTTAATCTGGAAATCGTAACTTAATATGCCCTGCTTGCGATAAAAATCCATAGAGTCTTCCAGCGCTTTCAATACCACTTTAGAAGAATCGTATTGCTGCTTAATAATATTAAATGTAGCATGAAGGCGTTGCGATACAATATCTCTGTATATAGAATCGGCAAGGTGAATAACCCCATTGGCATATTGAAATGCTAATTCAGGGTGAGTATCATAAATAGTTATCTTAATAGACTGGTATTCTGTTATCTCGTACTCGAAATTGTCAGAATAATATCCTTTTAGCTCATAATCCTTGTCTCCTGCATCTACTATCTTAAGGCGATCGTATAAATGATACTTCTTTGCCACAGCAAACATCAAATCTGCCGACTTGAATATCTGCATCATCTGTTCACAGTTCTTATCGTCACCAAAAGCTACATAGTCCTTTGAATCGTACATTGGATCTATCAATGAACGGGATGCATTATTAGTAAGCGATGTAAATATTACTGTAGTGGCTTTGTATTTTTTAGGAATTACTAGTGAAACAATGATAGAAATAATCGCAGCCGATACCGATATAATGAAGAGGGCTTTCCTGTACCTCATTAAAGAAGCGAAAAGGCTATCGGTTGTATGAAAAAATTGATTCTTTTCCTGGTTCATTCAGTTCATTTTCCTAGTAAAGGGGTAGCAAAAATAAAATATTTTCCTTTGCTCAGCCCTTTTTCAATACACTTAACAATCCTTTCACATTCAAAAGCCCGACAGCAAAGGCCAAAATACCCGATGCCCCGGCCATTAGAACAAAGGATACACGCCAGTCGAGAGGTAGCCTGTGAGAAAAATATCCGATTATAATAACCCCTATGGCAAATATACCCAGGGTAAGAAATAGCTTACCGAGCGATTTAAACTTAAAAACACGTTGTATAACCATAATTTGTACCGCAGGCACAAATAACTGGGTAGCCAGGCTTACACAAGCAGCACCAATGGCATGGTAACGTGGTATCATTATAAAATTGAATACTATATTAAGGAACATACCCGATGCCGCTATTATATTCATGTATTTCAGGTTTCCATTGGCTGTAAGCAAGGTGCCAAACACATATTGAGTTGCACTGCCCATAAAACAGCACATGAGTATAGAGAAAATTATTGAAGTTTCCTGTACATCGTTTTTGTAAAGCATTTTCATAATATCTCCAGAATAGAAATAACACGAACCCGCAATAACTACTGCTGCAGCAAAAAGTAATGTATATGCCACTTTCACCATCGATTCAACGGACTCATTAAACTTAAGCATTCGTGCAAAAATGGGCAGAAGCAGGCCGGCCGCCAGCACAGCGATCATATTGGTGGCGTCGAGCAAACGGAAAGCCTGGGCATATATACCATCTTGTGCCCCGTTATCATGTACAAGCCTTTCAAGCAAAAAGCCATCGACACGGTTATAAAAGGACATTATCATGGCAAGAAGAGCAAACGGGAAGCTTTGCTTCAAAATCATTAAGCTAAATGTCCTGTTCCATTCAAAACTTATAAAACCTGCTTTGCGTACCACAATTAAAAATGCAATTGTTGCAGTAAGTCCGTAAGCGCCTAATTGTATATATACATAGTCCATTATATCAATTGGCTTGGCAAAAAAATGAAACCACAGAAAGGGAGCGCAAATAGCAATGGCAATCATTCTATCCATTGCAGATATCATACTGTCCGTTTTAAAGAGGTGCATACCCGATATATTTGACCGCAGATATGCAATAAAAGAGATGAGGAATTGCATGAAACATAATATCAATAAAAGCTTCATTCTTCTCATATCGTACCCTGAAGCCAGACCTACTATAGTACATACGGTAAGGTATATGACAGCAAGGGTAAGTTTAAGGACTATCATCCTTGAAAAGTGCTTTGAAAGCAGGTGGGTATTTTGGGCTATATTCCGGTTATTGAAACTGGTAATACCCAGGTCAAGTATAACGTTAAAGAGGAAGGAAAAGCTAAGAAGGCCAAAATAAACACCATATTCCTGAGTGCCTACAATGTTTTGCACCTGGCGGTCAACGGCAAAAATAAAGAAGGGCTTAATCGACAGATTTAAGCCAAGTACAATTATAAGGTTTGTTAAAAACGACTTCTTCATAGTCCCTATTGGGGTCGCTAAAATATATGTTTTAAGTCATTCATTCGCTTTTCATTTCATGGAATGCTCATTTATATAGTTGAATATCCATTATATATGGTTGCATGGCAATAGTAATTTGCCCACATAAAAGCCAATTTGCGTTTGCTTTATGTGTATATTTGATGTCAAATACAAAAACATTATGAAAAAACTTATTTTCTCTATAGCATTCGTTGGAATGACAGCTTTCATAGCAGTACCTGCTATGGCCGGAAACGGTGGTTGCAAAGGAAAAGACTGTACTTGTTCGGGCAGTTGCAAGGACAATAAATGCACCATGGCGTGCTGCTCTGGTAAAGATGATAAAGCATGCAAGAAAGGTGACAAAAATTGCACCAAAGACTGCAAAAAAGACAGTAAAACTACCACTGCCACTCCTGCAACAAAGTAATTACCTTATAAATATTAAGCCCCGAAGCACGAATACCTATGCTTTGGGGTTTATTATTGTAGATTTGCAGCATGGCTACGGCTACCATACACGCACCCGGCACAGTTATTGAGAAACTTGCCGAAGAACAACTTTCCTTAAAGAACAGGAGCATACATCTTTCTTTAGAGTTAAGAGAGAATGTACTATTGACTGCCGTACTCGACAAACATACCAACCAATATATTGGTTGGGCATCCTTTCCGGTAAGTGATAAAGAATTTTCATTCAACAAAATAGCTGAAGATGCATTCTTCAATACTCCCCCATCAAGCATATCAATAGTATTTGCTCAAAACAGTTCGCTGTTGGTTCCTGCATTGTATTTCAAAAAAGACTCAGTTAAAGATTACCTGCAGACCCAGGCACTCGATAAAGCAGGCGAAACACCTTGTAACGATTACATTAAGAACCTCGACAGCTATAACCTTTACACAGTCAATAAAGCACTTAGTATATTCCAGGATAAATACCCAAATGCAGTATTCAGGCACCATACAAGCATATTATTAGAATATATACTTATCGAGAATAAGAATAAAACGATTGATAGTGTACATGTTTGTGTTTTTAATAATTATATGGATGTGGCCGTGCTACAGGCAGGCAAATTGATCCTTTCAAACAGGTATTATTACCAGAATAGCAGTGATTTTATTTACAATCTGCTTTGGGTATACGAGCAAATGGGCCTGAATGCTGAAAAAGTAGCTTGTGTGTTCTACGGCGAAATAGAAAAATCATCAGAGATATTCAAGTTATCTTCTACCTATATTAAGTCAGTTAAGCTAGGTGAAAGAAATGAGCAATCAACATACGCTATACCATTAAACAGCCTTTCACCACATAAATATCGCTCACTCTTTACCCAATACCTATGCGTATAGGCGGAGGAAACCTTAAAGGGCGTAAAGTACCTGATACTAAATTGAATTTAAGGCCAACCACCAATAGGGCAAAACAAGGCCTATTCAACATTCTGCACCATAGGTTAAATTGGAGGGAATGCAGCGCATTAGACCTTTTTAGTGGCACCGGTAGTATTACATACGAACTGGCGTCAAGAGGCTGCAAAGAAGTTACCTCAGTTGATATAAGTTCAGGCAATTGTAACTTTATACGAAACAACAGCAAGCAATTTCAACTGAACAATATTATCATTGTGCGTAGTGATGCGTTATCGTTTATTAGAAGCCATAACATACCCTACGATATTATTATTGCCGATCCGCCATACGACTATACACACTTCAATGTTTTACCCGAACTTATATTCGAGAAGAAATTATTGAAAGAAGACGGATACCTTGTTATAGAACATTCCCGGAGAACAACTTTTAAAGACACACCGAACTTTGTGGAACAGAGGGTTTATGGTGAAGTTAACTTCAGCATTTTTGAAAATAAAGGGTAGTTTTTTCCGTTAATAAGTGTATGAACTATTCATTCTCACCTACATTATTCTTTTATAACTTTACATCATTATGCTGAGAAGGTATTTTTTACTGATATTGTGCGTAGGTTTCTTCGGTCTGTTAGCTCAAAAAAGCTTTGCTTCTTCAATTGATTCTTCACAGTTTATTAAGCTTTATGAGGATACTCTGAAAAAACTGCAATTCGGGCGTTTAGACATCCATAAAAGCGACAGGCAAAAGGAGGAAGCAAATGCGCAATTTTTCGCCATGTTGCAAACTGCTCTTAAGCTACCTGGTTCATTTAGTTATCCTTTTGATTCATTAAAGACCATTGCGAGGCTTGAATCGCCTGATAAACAGTTTCGTATTATTAACTGGAACTTCCCAAAATCGGACGGCACGGAAGAGTTTTTCGGATTTGTACAGTCACTTAACCCTAAAACAAAAAAATACCAGGTCTACCCCCTTACTGACAAGTCGGCAGATATGAAAGACCTGCAAACAAAAACCTGTACCGCTGACCAGTGGATAGGTATGCTTTACTATAAAATAACCATACAAAAAGCTGATAAAAAACCTGTCTATACTGTTCTGGCATGGAAAGGGATCTCGAAAGAAGTAAATGAAAAGGTAATTGACGTTATTACCCTGAGCCCTGAAGGAGCCCCATCATTTGGCAAGGCCATTTTCACCAATTTACCGTCTAATTTCAAAAACTCTCCTAAAAGACTCACATTCAAGTACTCGTCCAATGTATCTATGACATTGGACTATGACTCAAAGAAAGACATGATATTATTTGACCACCTTGGCCCAACAGAACCGGGGCTTGAAGGACAATACGAATATTATGGCCCTAGTTTTCAAATTGACGGGCTAACATTTATCAACAATAAATGGAGTTTTAAAGAGAATATTGATGCCCGGAATAATAACAATGGCGACGATAAGTTTCAGGACCCGGAAAAGGATGATAATCACAAGGATAAAAAACCTATTTATACTCCACATTAATTACATAAATTTGTATCCGGAATATCGTCTGATTAAATAGGAATTAGTTAATATTAAAATAGAACAAACTCTCAGACAGGATCTTAATTTTGTATCATATTTAAACAATTATGAAAAAAGTTCACAATTTCAGCGCAGGCCCGGCAATATTACCGGTAGATGTAATTAAAGAAGCCACACAAGGTGCATTGGAGTTCAACAACTCAGGCATGTCAATTTTAGAAGTATCGCACCGTGGTACCGATTTCATAAATGTAATGGAAGAGGCCCGTGCCTTGGTAAAGGAATTTATGGGCTTTGGCGCTGGCTACCAAACATTGTTTTTAGGCGGAGGCGCAAGCACACAATTTGCAATGGTGCCAAGCAACCTGTTACAGGCAGGGAAACCGGCAGCTTATGTAAACACAGGCGTATGGGCCAGCAAAGCCATAAAAGAAGCTAAGATGCTTGGTGATGTGAATGTTATTGCATCTTCAGAAGATAAGAAATTCAGCTATATACCTAAGGGATATACCGTGCCAAAGGATGCCAGTTATTTGCATGTAACATCGAACAATACCATTTACGGTACACAAATGCATAGCTTCCCTGAATCATCAGTACCGCTGGTTTGTGATATGTCATCAGATATTTTCAGCCGTAAAATGGACTTCAGTAAGTTCGACCTGATATATGCAGGTGCACAAAAGAATATTGGTGCTGCAGGTGCTACAGTAGTGGTGATAAAAGAAGATATATTGGGTAAGACAGGCCGTAAAATGTTCTCAATGCTTGACTATGCTGTTCACATCAAAGGAGAATCAATGTACAACACACCTCCGGTTTTCTCTGTATACGTTTGCATGCTTACCCTTAAATGGTTAAAGAAAAATGGTGGCCTGGCTTGGATAGAAAAATTAAACGATGAGAAGGCTAAGACCATGTATGATGAAATTGACCGTAATGTATTATTTACCGGTACATGTGCTAAGGAAGACCGTTCAAAAATGAATGCATGTTTTCTGCTTACCAAACCTGAACTTGAAGAAACCTTCAATAAAATGTGGAAAGATGCAGGCATTTCGGGCATAAAAGGCCACAGAGATGTGGGTGGATACCGTGCGTCATTATACAACGCATTGCCGCTTGAAAGCGTTAAGGTGCTGGTTGATGTTATGAAAGAATTTGAAAAGAAATATGCCGACTCTAAAGTTACGGCTTAATAATCACTTACCTCACATAGTATGAAAAAGATACTTGCCAATGATGGCATGGAAGAAGCAGGCATTAAATTGCTTGAGAAAGCAGGATTTATTGTTGTTACTGATAAAGTACCACAAGACCAGCTTTCAGAAATAATAAACGAAAATGACTATGTAGCACTTACTGTGCGTAGCGCTACCCAGGTAGATAAAGCCTTGATAGACTCATGTCCTTCAATACGTGTTATAGCACGAGGTGGTGTTGGTATGGATAATATTGATGTGGAGTATGCAAAGAAAAAGAACATACAGGTAGTTAACACTCCGGCAGCATCATCACTTTCAGTTGCCGAGCTGGTTATTGGTAATTTATTTGCCATGGCTCGTTACTTAGATGAATCGAATCGTGAAATGCCTGTAAAGGGGAACACTGAGTTTGGCGTCTTAAAGAAGAAATTTTCAAAAGGAAGCGAACTGAGAGGCAAAACACTGGGTATTATTGGTTTTGGACGTATTGGCCAGGAAGCCGCCAAAATAGGCCTTGGCGTGGGCATGAAAATTGTAGCATACGATCCATACATTGCCGATGCCAACCTTGAAATTGAAATACACGGTGCAGGTAAAATAAATGTAAAAATAAAGACAAGCACACTTGATGAGGTGCTTGCACAAAGCGATTTCATTACCTTGCATGTACCGGGTGGTAAGGTAATTACTCAAAATGAGATCAAGAAAATGAAAAAAGGCGTAATGCTTGTAAATGCATCTCGTGGCGGTGTTATTGATGAAAAAGATTTACTTGTTGGGCTAAATATAGGCCATATTGCACATGTTGCATTAGATGTGTTTGAAGGTGAACCAAAACCAAGTAATGACATATTGCACCACCCAAGGATTTCTCTTACACCTCATATTGGTGGCTCTACCGAAGAAGCGCAACAACGTATTGGTATTGAGTTAGCAGAGAAAATCATTCACTTTTTAAGATAAACATGAAAAAACATTTACTCCTTATTCCTGCCCTTGCATTTATATTCTTTGCATGTAATAATTGTAATACTGCGCCTGCTGATGATTCAAAAGCTACCGAAGCTGTTATACAAGCCGACAAAGATTTTAACAACTATTGTGCCAAGCATGGCTTAGCAGCGGGTTTTATAAAATTTGCTGATTCATCTCAGGTATCATTAGGTCAAGGTTCTTTGCCATTGCGCGGTCTTGCTGCATTACGTAAGAGTCTTGAAAAGGATCTGGCTGACTCATCAGTAAGCAAGCTAACATGGGGCCCAGAGAAAGGTGAAGCTTCGGGCAGCATTGGCTACACCTATGGACCATGGAAACTAGTCAGCAAAACCAAAGCAGGTAACGATACCGTATTGCATGGCTATTATGTTACTGTTTGGAAACTGCAAAAAGATGGCACATGGAAATATGTGCTTGATGGTGGCAATGACACCCCTGATCCGGACAAGAAATAATTACTTCTTATTTCTTTCCATTATTCTTTCTATGCTTGGTATCTGGCTCATTTTAGAGCAGGTTTTGTCGCATAGGTTAGAATCTTTTGCAAGCAGATCAAGCATTCCATCCATAACTATTGTTGCGGCTGAAGTATCTTTTTTCATCATATCACTCACCATCAGCTTATCAAGCATTTGACAACTCTGAGGGAACAATTTCTGCGACGCACCTGTCATTGACATATGGCCTATCATCTCCTTTGTCATATCACTATCAGCGCAAATTGCCATCATCACATCTTCGCGTAATCTGTCATCTTTTAATATATCTTTTGCTGTTTGTTGCCTGGCGCACGATGCAATAAATATACAGCTTGCTACTATTGTAATTTTGAATAATGTTTTCATAGTAATATGCTTAACGGTTATGCATACAAGTTTACATCACTCATAACCAGATGTCGGTGATAGCCATCATAAATCGGTATGAGATAAATCATACATGTAATAACACTACTTTTGCACTATGAGCGATTGGAGCCACAAGCTTTTAAAATGGTATGAGATCAATAAGCGTGAGATGCCCTGGCGGGGCATAAGTGACCCTTATAAAATATGGCTTTCAGAGGTAATACTGCAACAAACCAGAGTTAACCAGGGCTGGAATTACTACAACCGATTTACTGAAAAATACCCTACTGTTAAAAAACTTGCAACTGCCTCGGAACATGATGTATTAAAACTATGGCAGGGCCTAGGCTACTATTCACGCGCCAGGAATATGCACCATGCAGCAAAAGAAATTGCAACAAAACATAAAGGCAAGTTCCCATCTGACTATGAATCTATTCGTGCACTGAAGGGTGTGGGAGATTATACAGCTGCCGCTATATCATCAATTGCTTACAGCCTACCCTACCCTGTAGTCGATGGAAACGTATTACGGGTTTATTCAAGGGTATTAGGTATATCAACCCCGATAGATTCAAACGAAGGGAAAAAGAAAATATGGGAGGCTGCAGAGGAACTACTACCAAGCAAAAACCCAGGTACTTACAACCAAGCCATAATGGAATTAGGTGCATTATGTTGCACACCTAAGAACCCGAATTGCGAACAATGCCCTATTCAGTCTGCTTGTTATGCATTCGCTCACAAGCTTACAGACAAACTGCCCATTAAAACAGGTAAAACAAAAGTACGTGAACGTTTTTTGAATTATGTAGTTATTACAAGTGGCACCAAAGTTTTAATAAAACACAGGCAAGGGAAAGATATCTGGAAAGGTATGTATGACTTTGCATGTATAGAAACTGAAAAGGCAATTTCTACAGAAAAACTATTGAAGAGCAAGGAATGGAAGGAGCTATTTGCAAATGCTAAACCTGTTATTGAACAAGTATCAGAAGCATATACGCACATATTAAGCCACCAAAAGTTGAATGCTAAATTCACAGTAGTTAAAATAAGTAAGCCACTGAAAAACATTCCTGAAGGCTGCATTTGGGTTGAAAAGAAAAAGATAGAAAAATATGCCTTGCCACGTTTAATTGACAATTATATTCGCAAATATTTTTAGACTATGATCATATATAACGTAACCCTGAATGTAGACGACAGTATTCATTTTAAATGGCTCGAATGGATGCAGAAAGAACATATACCGGCAATGCTTAGCACAGGCTTATTTACAGGATACCGTATGTGTCGTTTGTTAGATGTGGAAGACGAAGGATCTACCTACTCTGTTCAGTACTCATGTCATAGCCTTATCGAATACAATAAATATAAAGAAGAGCACGCACCAAAAATGCAGCAAGAGGGCATAAAAAGATTTCAGGATAAATTTGTAGCCTTCAGAACCTTAATGGAGGTAATTGAATAATTACTTTCTGCCGTAAAGTTTTTCAACCTCATCATGCGACAACATACGCCAGTCGCCTTGCGGTACACCATGCAGGGTTAAACCACCATAACTAACACGGTCAAGCATTTTTACTTTATAGCCCAGCGATTCGAATATACGGCGCACAATACGGTTCCAGCCAATATGCAATGTTAGAACCACCATGCTTTCATCACCATTCTTATCATAGTCGGCATCATCAACTTTTGCAAAACCATCTTCAAGCATTATACCCTTGCGTATCTTTTTCAGATCGAGGTATGCTAATGGCTTATCTAGTCTTGCCTTATAAACCTTACGCACTTCACCTGAGGGATGTGATAAATGATTGGCCAATGCACCATCATTCGTAAGTAATAATATACCGGTGGTATTTCTATCGAGCCTGCCTATAGGGTAAACTCTTTCTTTGGTTGCACCTTTAATAAGATCCATTACAGTTTTGCGTCCACGCTCATCCGATACCGTACTTATAGCATCGCGCGTTTTGTTAAGCAGTATATAACACTTCCTGGTTTCCTTAAGCCTGGTCATTTCCACGCTTACTGCATCACCGCTTTGCACACGATACCCGGGTTCAATCATCAGCTCGCCATTGATAGTTACCCGTCCGGCGAATATCAGTTCATCGGCCTTACGGCGTGAACAATAACCCGCATCGGCTATATACTTATTCAACCTTGTTCCGGTTGCTTCTTTTTCGTTTTTTTTCTTTTCCATAATCTATTCCACAATAATTTTTCCTGTGGCTGTTTTATTATCTGAGGCCCGAATTTTATAAATGTATTCACCTGCTTGCAAATTACCTTTTGCAAAATGTGTAATAAGCTGTTCGTGCCCTGCAGGCTTCATTTCAGTATTACTTATTACACACTGGCCCATCATATTATACAGGCTGAACATGCACTTACCATCCATTTCATCCTGAACTATAATAGTAGCCTGCGCTGTTACAGGGTCAGGAAAAGCTTTTGCAGTAATATGCCCGGAACCTTGCTCCTGAACTGATGTTACGCAAGGAACTGAGTCTCTGAACCTGACCAGCTTATGAGCACATTTATAGTCCAATATAATATCAGTGTCCTCGTTATAGCGTACAAGGTAAAAATCAAATAAGCCCTGTGTAAAGTTAGTAGTGTCTGTAGTGCCTGTGCTATTTGAAACACCTGCAAATACTACGTTATTATTATAGTGGTTATAGGCACATGAATTACCTTCTTCATCACCCGTACCACCTTCAAAAGGGCCGGCACTTAAAAACGGGCCACCAGTCCGGACAATTAGCATGGCATACCCGCCCAGGCCATCAGAATTACTGGTAGCTGCAGCAACCGTATATCCATCAGGGCACTGAAGTGCATCATTACAATAACCAATCCCTTTAGAATAGAACAATTGCATTGCCCATTGTTGCGGGGTCTTCATCCTGAACATACTATCCGTTTGTATAATCAGAGTATAATCATTTGCATTATTATCTCCATTCGGCAGGCTATCAGTATACCCTGCAATTACATATCCCCCACCCGGTACTCCCTCAACTGAGCGGGCAACAGTTGTATTATGCAGCCCACCGTATATAGTATCAAACTCAACAGTTCCTTTATTATTCATTTTTATAAGAAACATTGTAGTATCCACCGCACCAAAGCTTGTTGTGGCGCCTGCTATTATATATATTGAATCTTTTTGTACATATACTGAATTACCTATGTCATATCCGCTATCACCTATAGCTCTTGTCCATAAGGTATCGCCATTTTTATCTGTTCTTATCACATATACATCGCCATTTCCTGCTCCATAACTATATGTTTGCCCGCAAATAACAAAGCCGCTGTCTGCAGTTTGCCTTATACTGTACCCAAAGTCCCAGTCGGCACCGCCGTATGTTTTTTGCCATAGCATATTGCCCGAGGCATCAGTTTTTACGAGCAACACATCATATCCACCGGCGCCATAACTATTCGTCCAGCCCAAAAAGGCATAGCCACTGTCAAGTGTTTGTTCTACAGAATATCCTTCATCACTTTCGTTACCACCATATGTTTTCGACCACTGATACCTACCCACTGAATCTACCTTTACGGCATAGAAATTTGTGCCGCCGTCATCGCAGAAACTATTTGTTGTACCTATCATTATATAGCCTTTGTCCTTAGTAACCTTCACCTGGTTACATATATCATTTTGAATACCGCCGAATGTGTATTGGAAAATAGTATCGGATTGAGCCCTTGAACCAAGGCCAAAGAACAGGAGTGTGATAAAAAGGAATACGTGTTTCACAACAGGATCATTTTTTATTCAATGTACTACCGAAGATACAATAAAAAAAGGACTCCGCTGTGGAATCCTTTTAGTATCAAAAGCCGGTATTATTTATTTTACGGTTTCTACAACCTTTTTAAAAGCTTCAGGATGATTCATTGCCAAGTCAGCAAGAACCTTTCTGTTAAGCTGAATACCCTTAACGCCCATTAAGTTGATAAATTCTGAATACGACATATCGTACAGGCGTGTAGCTGCATTGATACGTTGGATCCAAAGCGCGCGGAAATTGCGTTTTTTGGTTTTACGGTCGCGGTAAGCATATTTTAACCCTTTTTCATAGGTGTTCTTAGCAACTGTAAATACATTCTTTTTAGCACCGTAGTATCCGCGTGTGCGCTTTAAAATTTTCTTTCTTCTTGCTCTGGATGCTACTGCATTGACTGAACGTGGCATGTTATTATATAATTATAAGGTTAAAAACTACTTAATTAACAAAGCTTTCACTCTGTGTTGTTGGGTATCATCAACCAGTACAGTACCGGTCAGATTACGTTTCCTCTTTTTGCTTTTCTTTGTCAATATGTGATTCTTAAAAGCTTGTTTTCTTTTGATCTTACCGCTGGCCGTAAACCGGAACCTTTTCTTAGCGGCAGAATTTGTTTTCATTTTGGGCATCGCACTTGTGTTTTAATTTATTTTTTCTTAGGACCAATAACCATTGTCATTTTTTTGCCATCCATTGTAGGCAACTGTTCTACTTTTCCCACTTCTTCCAAATCCTGAGCAAATTTCAATAATAACATTTCACCTTGCTCTTTAAATAATATTGTTCTACCTCTGAAGAATACGTAAGCCCTTACTTTTGATCCTGACTTTAAGAACTCATAAGCATGGTTCTTTTTAAAGTTGAAGTCATGATCCTCAGTATGTGGCCCGAAACGTATTTCTTTTACAGTAACCTTTGCCGTTTTAGCCTTTATCTCTTTCTGTTTACGTTTTTGATCGTATAAGAACTTTTTGTAATCGACAACTTTACAAACCGGTGGATCAACTGCTGAAGATATTTCTACTAAGTCAAGTCCTGCCTGCTTTGCTATCTGAAGGGCTTTTTCTATCGGGAATACTCCCTGTTCAATTCCTTCACCCACAACCCTTACGGTTCTGGCACGAATTCTATCGTTGATGTTATGCGCTGCTTCGGTTTTGCGTTGAAACCCACCCCTGCTAAAGTTGCGTGGTCCTCCGCTGTTGCTGTTGCCTCTGTACGGTGTTGCTATACGGTCCTCCCTTTTTGTTGGTTTATACTATTATCTTATTTATTTCATCGTTGATCCTGGCCACAAATTCCTCAGCAATCTCCGCTCCTTTATCTCCTTCACCATGGCGTCTTACAGCCACCTTTCCTTCTTCCAATTCTTTGTCTCCTATCACTAACATGTAGGGGATCTTCATCAATTCCGCGTCTCTTATTTTCTTGCCGATCTTCTCGGGCCTTACATCAACGAGGGCGCGAATTTCGCATTTTTTCAGCAATTTCAAAACTTTTTCTGAATATTCTACATGTTTATCGCTAATTGGTAATATAGCAACCTGCTCAGGAGCCAACCACAGCGGGAGGTTTCCGGCACAATGCTCTATTAAAACGGCTATAAATCTTTCCATAGACCCAAAAGGCGCCCTATGTATCATAACGGGACGGTGTTTTTGGTTGTCGGCACCCACATATTCCAGCTCAAAACGCTCAGGCAAGTTGTAATCTACCTGAATAGTACCCAGTTGCCATGAACGGCCAAGGGCATCTTTTACCATAAAATCTAGCTTTGGGCCATAAAAAGCAGCCTCGCCATACTCAACGGTGGTTTTTAAGCCTTTTTCCTGTGCAGCCTCAATAATTGCATTTTCAGCCTTGGTCCAATTCTCATCGGTACCAATATATTTACTCCTGTCTTCTTTATCGCGTAATGATATTTGGGCAGTGTAGTCAGTAAAACCAAGGGTAGTAAACACTTTTAATACAAGGTCAATAACCTTACAAAACTCTTCCTTAACCTGTTCAGGCATACAGAAAAGGTGGGCATCATCTTGCGTAAATCCGCGTACACGGGTCAAACCATGCAACTCACCACTTTGTTCGTAACGATACACAGTTCCGAATTCTGCTAAACGTAAAGGCAGGTCACGGTAAGAACGTGGGCTGCTGCGGTATATTTCGCAATGGTGCGGGCAGTTCATTGGTTTTAAAAAGAACTCCTCGCCTTCCTGCGGTGTATGTATAGGCTGGAAAGAATCCTTGCCATATTTTTCGTAGTGGCCCGATGTAATGTATAAGTTCTTATGCCCTATATGCGGGGTAATTACCTGCACATAACCGGCTTCACGCTGATTTTTACGCATGAAATTTTCAAGGCGCTCGCGCAACATAGTTCCTTTAGGCAGCCAAAGTGGTAAGCCTAAACCTACTTTTTCAGAGAATGTAAACAACTCTAATTCCTTACCTAGTTTTCTATGGTCACGCTTTTTAGCTTCTTCTAAAAGTGTCAAATAATCGGTCAGTTGCTTGGCATCGGGGAAAGTGATAGCATATATACGTGTAAGCTGTTTGCTCTTTTCATCTCCTCTCCAATATGCACCGGCAACGTTCATAAGCTTTACAGCTTTTATGAAACCTGTATTAGGAATATGTGGCCCACGGCAAAGATCAGTAAAACTGCCTTGCTGGTAAAACGTAATGGTTCCGTCGGCAAGGTCTTTTATAAGATCAAGCTTATACTTATCATCCTTTTTAGTGAAATACTCTATAGCATCTTTTTTGCTTACTTCGCTGCGCACATACGGCTGCTTAAGGCGTGCAAGCTCAAGCATTTTATCTTCTATCTTCTTAAAATCTTCCGATGACACTACCTTATCTCCCGGATCAACATCATAGTAAAACCCATTTTCAATTGGCGGGCCAATACCAAATTTCATTCCGGGGAAATAGGCTTCAAGGGCTTCAGCCATAAGGTGAGCCGATGAATGCCAGAAAGTAGATTTGCCATCTTTATCATCCCATGTAAGCAGGTTTAATTCCACATCGCCGGTCAAGGGGCGGGTAGCATCCCATACCTGGCCATTTACACGTGCTGCAATTACTTTTGCAGCCAGTGAATTACTAATGCTTTTAGCTACATCAAGCGATGTAGTGCCGTCAGGGTATTCTCTTACTTTTCCGTCAGGAAATTTTACGCTTGCCATACTAATTTTTAAAACAGGGTTGCAAAGATAAGGAATGAATCATACTATAATTACATGACTGCTATTATTAACGTGAGAAATTAAAAAAAATGTATATTTAGCTTTGTAAAAACCTCCTAAACACTCAACACCATGAAAAAATCTTACCTACTCGCGCCCATCCTTTTGTTTTCATTTACAATAGGCATGGCACAATCGAACCCGCTCGACAAAAAACTAGACAAGGCAAATGAGCTTATAGATAAAGGTAAGGCCGATGATGCCGATAAATACCTTGATAAACTACTTACTGAACACCCTGATTTTGGAAAAGGCTGGGACCTGTTTGCACAGCTACGATATTCTGAATACCAACAGGCCAAGCAGTCAGACAACCTTTTTAATAATATGACCATTGTTACTACCCAGAAAGGGAAAGATGGTAAAACTGATACATTAAAGAACGATTCGCTTAGCAACCAGCTAGCCACTATGATGAGTAACATTAAACCATCGAAAAGAGCCTTTAATAAGTTTTTATACACCCTGCGCAAAGCAACTGCAACTACGTTAGATGCGGGTATGTGTTCTGCATACCTACGTATTTTAACTGTAGACCCGCCGGTAGACACCAATGTAAGCCAGAAAGCACTTAAATACTTTAATGATGCCGAAGCCCAGTTTGGCAAAAAGAATTACCAGCAGGCAGCATTATTATACAAGCGTGCAATTGATGAGCAGCCAGATTTTTACAAGGCCAATATGTACCTGGGCGATTCATATTATTTCCAGGGTTTTTACTCGGACGCTGCTGATATATGGAAAGGTGATGTTGCAAAATTCCCGACCCTGCTTGAGCCACGTAAATACCTTGTAGATGCCTATGCTAAAGAAGGTAAGTACAGCGATGCACTGGAT
>DATHNG010000162.1:0-19431 GCA_035486275.1 Bacteroidia bacterium | reverse complement strand
ATGCGATATTAAGAGAATTGGAAAATTTCGTATTGGAACTCGGAGTAGGTTTTTCATTTGTGGCACGCCAGAAAAGAATGGTGATTGATGGTGAGGATTTTTACCTGGACCTGTTGTTTTACCACCGTAAACTAAAACGGCTTGTGGCTGTTGAGTTAAAATTGGGGAAGTTTAAGGCGGCTTATAAGGCACAAATGGAATTATATCTGCGCTGGCTGGAACAAAATGAAACACAAAAGGGAGAAGAAACACCAATTGGTTTAATACTTTGTGCGGAAGGTAATACCGAACAAATTGAATTATTACAGTTGCACAAAGCAGGAATAAAGGTGGCAGAATATTATACTGAATTACCTGCAAAAAAACTATTACAGAAAAAATTACATAAAGCGTTACTGGCAGCCCAGGCACAAATTAAAAGTAAGTAAAACCATGAGCAATTTAAGTAGTACAATAAAAGCTATACAGGACATTATGCGTAAAGACGCAGGTGTTGATGGTGATGCACAGCGTATATCTCAGCTTGGCTGGATGCTGTTTTTGAAAATATTTGATGAAAAAGAGAACGATTGGGAAGCAACCGATGAGGATTATAAATCTCCTGTTCCTAAGGATTTGCGTTGGCGAAATTGGGCTGCAGATGATGAAGGGGAAACAGGTGAGAAACTATTGGATTTTGTAAATAATTCCTTGTTTCCTCGTTTGAAGGAATTAAAATTGAGAAATAATAAGGATGCAGCAAGAATGGTGCGTGATGTATTCGAGGATTCTTACAACTACATGAAGAGCGGCACCTTGATGAGGCAGGTAATAAATACCATTAATAAGATAAACTTTGACACGAAGGATGACAGGCATACTTTTAATGATATTTATGAACAGATACTTAAAGATCTGCAAAGTGCAGGTAATGCGGGCGAGTTTTATACACCACGTGCAGTAACACAGTTTGTAGTTGAAATGGTGGACCCGAAACTAGGTGAAAGTATATTAGACCCCGCGTGTGGAACAGGTGGTTTCTTGGTAAACGCAATTGAGCATATTATAAGAAATGGTAAGCTGAATACAGTACAAGATTTAGCAATGCTCCAAGATTCTATACACGGTGTAGAAAAAAAACCATTACCTCACATGCTAGCTACAACTAATATGATTTTGCATGGTATTGAAGTTCCCTCAATTAGTCATGATAATCTTTTAAATAGGTCAACTAATACATGGACGAATAGTGAACGTGTGAATGTAATTATAACCAACCCACCCTTTGGTGGAATGGAGGAGGATGGGGTTGAAAGTAATTTTCCAGTTGCATACCGGACTCGAGAAACAGCAAGCTTGTTTCTATATTTAATTATTCAGGCATTAAAGGATGATGGCAGGGCTGGTGTAGTATTGCCCGATGGGTTTTATTTGGGGAGGGAGTAGCAACACGTATTAAGGAAAAATTGTTGATGGATTGCAACCTGCATACCATTGTGCGGTTACCGAATGGAGTATTTGCACCCTATACAGGTATAAAAACCAATTTGCTGTTTTTTGAAAAAGGTAAGCCGACTAAAGATGTATGGTATTTTGAACACCCTTACCCTGAAGGGGTAAAGAACTATAATAAGACCAAGCCTATTAATATAAAGGAGTTTGAGCTTGAAAAAAAATGGTGGAAAAAGCGAGTGGAAAATGAATATGCCTGGAAGGTGAATATTACTGAAATTAAAAAGCGCAATTATAACCTGGATATTAAGAACCCTACCATGCAGGAAACAGAAGAGATAATCAGCAAAGATCAAATTCTATCCTCATTGAAAAAGAATCAAATGAGAATTAATCAACTACTTGAAGAATTTTAGGAATGAGTCAAGTTGAATATCGGCTCCTAAATTTGAGTTTTATTTCTTCCAAAGATGAAATAAAAAGACAAATTACAAATACTGCGATTTTCTCTTTTATTGAAGAGGAATTTCAAAATGTTTTAGAATTATCAGGACTTCTCGAAAGTACACAATATGGATATAATGCACCAGCATTAGATTCAGGTCAAAATAAATTTTTAAGAATAAGCGATATTAAGGAAGGAAAAGTAATTTGGGAGAATGTTCCATATTGTGATTGCTCTGATGAAAAAAGCTATTTATTATATTCAGATGATATTTTGGTTGCCCGAACAGGAGGAACAACAGGGAAAAGCTTTTTAATAAAGAATCCACCCCAAAAATCTATTTTTGCTGGTTACTTAATTAGATTAAGAGCGAATAAAAAAATTCTGCCTGAGTTTTTAAATCTATTTTTAAATAGTTATGTCTACTGGTCGCAAATTTCAGAAATGAAATCTGGCTCAGCACAGCCAAATGTAAATGCGGAAAAGCTTAAAAAATTGCTTGTTCCGTATTGTTCATTAGAAATTCAGGGAGAAATTTTGAATGTTTTAAAAGGTATTAAGCCAAATAAAAATATCTTTAAGAGACTATTAGAAATAATTAATGTCGTTCAATCAAAGTATGAAAGAAATTGTGAATTAGAAGAATTATTCACCCAACAGCAGGCTTACGTAACTAAACTCCGCCAGGCAATTTTGCAAGATGCAGTGCAAGGGAAGCTGGTTCCTCAAAACCCTAAGGATGAACCTGCAAGTGAATTGTTAAAGAGAATTAAAGGGAATGCTTTGCGTTTAGTTCATGGAGAAAATGTTCCCTTTAATCTGCCTGAGACGTGGATGTGGACTAGACTAGAAGATATTTCAGCTAATATTCATTATGGTTTTAATGCTTCAGCAAACACAAGCAAAATGGATTTTCGGCTTTTAAGGATTACAGATATACAAGAGAATAAAGTTAATTGGGAAAATGTACCAGGTTGTATTATTTCTAAGAAAGAAGCAGAGAGATATAAATTGTTTGAAAATGATATTCTAATTGCTCGAACAGGTGGAACTATTGGTAAATCATACATTGTTAAAGATCTTTCAGTTGATGCAGTTTTTGCATCCTATTTAATAAGGGTGATCCCATCTAAATTGATTAATGCGGATTACTTGAAATTATTTATTGAAAGCCCATTATATTGGAAACAGCTTATTGCATTATCTAGCGGTACTGGACAGCCTAATGTAAACGGAACATCTCTCAAGTCATTGATAACTCCTTTACCTCCTTTATTAGAGCAAAAACGAATAGTAACTAAAGTGGAGCAGTTAATGACATATTGTGATGAATTGGAACAAAGCATAAACCAAAGCCAAAAGCAGGCTGAGCAATTATTGCAAGCGGTGCTTAAAGAGGCTTTTGAACAAAAAGGAACTAAGTACAAAGAACTGAAAGAGGAGTTAACCATTGCTGCAGAGCCAAAGAAGAAATACGCAGCACCGCGTTAGGGATTATTCGTGTAACGTTTATCTGCTAAGGAACTCATGAGGGCTTCGCCGTTGAAGCGGAAACCCCGCAAGCGCAGCGCGTCCCGATAGCTATCGGGATTGTAACTCAATAGGCAAAAGGTGGGCGCGGGTTAGCTGCAAGAGAAATGATTAGCGGAGCACAGGCAAGCAGGGAGCAAGTGACGCCCCAAAACGAATTTTGAATGTTAAGTGTTGAATTTTGAATTAAATGAAACCCACCCCGTAGCCCCTCCCAAGAGGGGATTAATTCGTAATTCCTAATTTTTAATTGAAGGTCACTTATCCCTAACGACTAATGACTTACGACTAAAGACTATTTAGCGTATTTCGCCTTCCTGACATAAGCCAGCACAATGCCCAGCAGGATGATAATGCCGACGGGGAGGAGCATGTTGATGAGCTGCCACTGGGTGCGGTAAGTCTGAGCCTTGGCGGTATCGAGCAGGCGGAGCTGCAACTGTTTGGTGCGGACGGTAAGCAAAGCGCTGTCGCCACACAGGTAGTTCATGCAGTTAACAATAAAGTCCTTATTGCCATATTGCTGTTGGGTGTATTTATCGAAGCCCAAAGGGTAGGCATACTTTTCATTTTTCTTAACATCGT
Organism: Bacteroidia bacterium; assembly: GCA_035486275.1. Lineage (GTDB taxonomy): Bacteria > Bacteroidota > Bacteroidia > JABEUT01 > JABEUT01 > JABEUT01. The sequence continues at coordinate 15,440 of DATHNG010000162.1, read as the reverse complement.
TTATCACCACATCGCCGTCCGATACCACTATCATAGATGTTTTTTCGCCTTCCTTTTTAAAGCCGAGCAGTTTCAGGGTATCGTCGCTCATGTTAATGCGGTCCTTAAATGCCGACTCAAACTTACCCTCGAGCAGTACCGCCACCGGCTGAAAGCCCTGGTTGTACTGTTGCGGATCGGGCTTAAGGCGTGCCATAGCCACGGCAATGCGTGCAGGTGCATTAAGCAGGCGCGTAAATTTCGATGTGCGGAGCAATATTGTTTTTTTAATGCCCGGCTGGCCAATGGTATCAATAGTGCTGGCCACGTTCATTTCAATAAGGTTCAGGTTTTTTACAATTACGTTCTGGCTGTTGTTGTTGGCAATAAGCGGTTCAAACACCCATGGGTATAACTGAAAGCGTGGCTGTTCGCCCGGAAAGGCCGTGTTCAGCGGTATGCCGCCGCTTTGCATATCCATAACCACGTTGTTGTTTATGCGCACCCCATAGCGGAACAGCTGGTCGTCGAGGTTAACGCTGCTGGGGAAAGCCATAGTAATGCCATTCAGTTTAAGGCTATCCATGGGCGTGTATAGCTCATCAATAAGCCACAATACTTTTCCGCCCCGCATTATAAACTGGTCAATAATGTAGGCGTCCTTATCGTCGATGGGTGTTAATGGCTTTGCTACTATAAGCGCTTTGCACAGTTGCAGGCCGTTCAGCTGGTGGTTTATGGGCAGCAAGCGTACATCGTAATATTCGCTCAGGGCAGTAATGGCGCCTGCAAGGTGCAGCGAGTCGGGTTCGCCATGGCCCTGCAAAAAGGCTATTATAGGTTTTGTCTTCAGGTCTATTTTATGAATGGCGTTGTCAATATTATATTCCAGCGCTTCAATAGAATTGTTCAGCTGTGTTTCCTGGTCGGCGTCTAACTGGGTTTGCAATACGTTAATGGCCATGTCGGTGCCTTTGTACGACAGCACTGCACCGGGCCAAATTATCTGTTCGCTGTTGCCGGTTTTATCCTGTATCTGCAAATTAAATGGCACCAGGCCTTGTTCGTATAGCTGATGGTACACGTCCTTCTGGTTCTTGGGGTCAATAGCGGCGGGGTCAATAAATTCGTACTGCACCTTACCACCCGAATAGGCTTTGTATTCATCAAGTATTTCTTTAAACTCGTCGCGCAGGCGCACAAACCCTGCTGCACCCAGCTTGCCACCCAAATACACTTTAAAAAATGCGGTGCTCTTTAAGTTCTTTGCTATATCCTTCGATTGCTCCGACAGGGTATACCGCTTTTCCGAGGTCAGGTCGAACCGGTGAAACAGAAACGAGCCCAGGTAATTGCACAGCACCAGTATTACTATGCTCAGCGCTAGCTTTGTAAGGTCGTTTCTTTTTTTACTATTTTTTTGCTCTGTACTCATTTACTTTTTACCCCAAACCCCAAGCGGGGCTTTATTTGAATATTTGTATTTTATTTTTAATTCGTAATTCGTAATTGCATCTGGGGCGACTCTTGCTCCCTGCTTGCCTGTGTTTCCTCTTATCATTTCTCTTGCAGCTAACCCGCGCCGACCATTTACCTATTTATTGATTTCTGTTTTTCGATTCCTAATTCCTAATTATTAATTCCTAATTGAATATCTATCCCTAACGCAACCCTTTGCTCGTTTCTTATTCCTTACTCCTTATCCCTTACTCCTAATTATTAATTCCTAATTCTTAATTTTTAATTGAATCCTACCATTTCCTGCTTTCTATCGATGTTCTGCTCATTAATAAAAATATAGCCGATATACTTACAAAATAAATAACGTCGCGTGTATCAATCACCCCACGGCTCATCGACGAATAGTGTGTGCTTATGCTTAGCTGTTGTATAAAGTTACCCGCATTACCACTCGACACCAGGTCGCCCAGGTACGCAAAACCTGCATAACATATAAAGCTGAGCACTATAGCCACTATAAACGATATTACCTGGTTGCCCGTTATAGCCGATGCAAAAATTCCTATCGATACAAATCCGCTGGCAAGGAATATAAGCCCGAGGTACGATCCCCATGTGCGGCCATTATCAAGGTTGCCGGGCGGGTTGCCTAATTTATACACCGAGTAATAGTAAACCAGTGTAGGTATAAGCGCCAGCACCACCAATAACACCGATGCAAAGAATTTGGCCAGCACTATCTGCATATCGCTGATGGGGCGGGTGAGGAGCAACTCTATCGTCCCCGACCTTTTTTCCTCAGCAAACGAGCGCATGGTAATGGCGGGTATTAAAAACAAAAACACCCAGGGTGCAGTAGCAAATAGTGGGTCTATACCGGCATAGCCGCCGTTAAGTATGTTCGAGTCCAGCGGAAGCACCCACATGGTAAGGCCAATAGCCACCAGAAACACACATATTACTATGTATCCTATAAGTGAGCTAAGGAAAACCGATATTTCTTTTTTTAGCAGCGCCAGCATAAACGGTGGTAAAGGTAAAAAAATAAGTGGTTAGTGGGCAGTCGTTAGTGGGTAGTTGCCCCATCCCCTAAAGGGGCTTTTAATTCCTAATTCCTAATTTTTAATTCAATTTGGGCGTTCCCCTACGGGTCGGGCTATACGCTGCAAGTCCTCGCTGCGCTGTGGGCTTTCCGCTGCTATCCCTAACGCAAATACAGAACTAGGCAAAAGGTGGGCGCGGGTTAGTCCCGAGTGTTCGGGAGCAAGCAGGGAGCAAGAGTCGCCCCCAAATCGGAACACCCAAGTAGAATTAAGATCTGAGGCTGTTAATCTCAATAGTAAACATCTAAAATTGTTATATTTGATTGATAAATACTCCACTGTTGAAGCCACTAGTTACATTAAGTATTTTATTTTCTATTTGGTTGTGCAATGCAAATGCACAAAAACACACAGGAGGTGTATTAAATAATGGCGTAAAAACCAAATGGACCGGAGAGCCTTTTGATACCAAAGTATTTATTGAGAACCGGGGCCAGTTTGATGGCGACATACCACATAATGAAAAAATATTGTACCAGGCTCAGTTAGGCAAAATAGCTGCCTATTTTACGCAGAAAGGTGTTGTGTATTGTTATGCCCAAATGCCTCAGAAAACAAATGTTGCCATTGAAAGCGAAAAAGAAGAGCGTGAAAATGAAAAGCCTGTTATACATTACCTGTATGCAACCTGGTTAGGAGCAGAGCCTGCACCTGAAATGCTGGCAGATGAGAAGCAATCATATTTCTATGCCTATCCTTATGGTAAAACAAGCACAATAAAAACAAGTGTTTATAAAAAAATAACGTATAACAATCTTTACCCGGGCATTGATGTGGAATATTCGTTCCCTGAAAATAATAACGGCATTCAGTATTCACTTATAATACATCCGGGAGCTGATATCTCAAAAGTAAAGCTGGGATATTCAAGGGCGGAAAGTATAAGTAAAGATGCACAGGGGAATATTATAATCAGCAGCGAATTGGGAGAGATTGATGAACAATTGCCTGGTAGTAATTACAAAGATATGCAAAGCAGTAGTTCAAGCGAACGTATGCTTTCTGACACGGTTGAATCATTTAGCCTCGGGCCTGACTATGATAAAACTAAATCGGCTATAATAGTATTATGGACTACCAGCACCAGCTTTAATTATATTAATGCGGCATTTGATCTTGATTATGATAACTATGGTAATGTATATGCTTATGGGGGAAGTGTACTGAGTTATACGCAACTTGTAAAATTCAGCAACACCGGTGTAAAGCAATGGGTGTTTTCTTCCGCCTACATCAGTGGTAATGGTAGTAATACCTATTATGGTGATATGGCCACCGATAAAAGATCAGGATCAACATACCTTGTTGAGGGAGCCGGACCCGGTACTATGTTTATATTAAAAGTTAACAATGCAGGTATACTGGTGAAAACAATGTATAATACACCTGACACTATGTCGGAATATTGGAGAGCAGATTTTGATGAGTGCAATAATCAGCTTGTAATTGGCGGCGGCGGAACTACTAATACTAAACAAGCAGCTACGGTAGATACCAATTTAAATAAACTTACCGCGTTAAATATACTAGGCGTCACTACCTCTGTTCATGATATTTCACTTATGACTCTGGACCCATACAGCAATAGCTGTTTTATGGCTACTGCGGCGCCTATTTATGTTCCACAGAGCCAGATTGCCGCTAATAAACTTGTGCGCCTGCCATTGCCATTACTAAGCCCCACAAAATATATGACAAATGATGGATATGGTTTCAAAGAAATATATAGTGTATCATATATCGGCTATGCGGGTGGTGGTAATGGCGGTATTACTAATACAAATGCCATGAATGGTGCGGCTGCAAGCCCGGACTGGGTTTACCTGTATAATGGCGACTCATTAAAGCAGTTCAATAAAGCAACAGGCGCTTTACACGCACAGGTAAGGGTTTCTAACGCACCATTTCGATGGGGAGGCCTTGCGGTTGATGCCTGTGATAATATTTACGTAGGAAATCAGAATACAATCAATGTTTATAATTCCGGCTTGGTTTTGCAATCAACAATTTCCATGCCCGACACTGTGTATGATATTCAATTGGGGCCAGGCAATACTTTGTTTGCCTGCGGTATGAACTTTGTTACAGCATTCACCATTTCGGGCGGTAATAGTACAACAACTACTTTTACTTTACCTTCGGCATGTTCATTATGCAATGGCAAGGCTACCATAAACCCTCCATGTGGTCAGGCTCCCTTCACTTATTTGTGGAGCGATGGTTCAACTAATCAAACAGACACTGGCTTGTGTGCAGGTGTTTATACAGTTATGGTAACAGATGCTTCATGCCCTCCTGTACAGGATACCGCGATAGTAAATATTTCAGGCGGAACAGGTTATGGGGCTACATTTACTCATACGCCTCCGGGTTGCAACGGAACCAAAGGAAGCCTTACTGTAAACCCTACCGGCACTACATCGCCCTATACTTTTTTATGGAGTAACGGAGAAACAACCCAACAAGATACCGGGCTTGTTTCCGGTATGTATAATTGCACCATTACAAACGGCAATGGATGTAAATACACCACTTCAACAACCCTTTTTGTTCCGCCTTCCCCGGTTCTTTCTATTTCCCCGCCTGTTGATAGTGTATGTATTGGCGCATCAGTAGCCCTTACGGTATCAGGAGCAAATACCTATACATGGACACCTTCGGCAGGTTTAAATTGTACCAACTGCCCTAATCCTGTTGCAACGGCATCTGCAAATACAATTTATACTGTAACGGGTACCGATTCATTAGGCTGCGTAAATAAAGATTCGGTTCATATAGTTTTTAGCCCGCAGCCTTCTGTATCTATTCAGACATACCCTTATGGCTGTAAGGGCACAGAACTGGATGGTTCTGGCGCTGCAATGTATAAATGGTTGCCCGGTACAGGGCTTTCCTGTTCTACATGTCAAAATACAATTTCAAATGATTCAGTTACTATTACCTATACATTAGTGGGCACCAGAAATGGATGTGCAGACAGTGTAACTGTTACTGTGGCGCCCAACGGCCCTCCAACTGTAACCCTGACTGCAGGCAAGGACACAATATGCCCGGGCGACAGTGTTGAGCTTATCGCAATGGGTACAGGTGGTATTACCCGATATTCCTGGTCCAATTATACAGGAAGCTGTAGTACATGTCCGGCAATTTATGTTACGCCTGCTGTTACAACAACTTACTATGTTTATGCATATGACGCTGCAAGCTGCTATGCATCAGCCGCAATTAGAATTTTTGTTGGCGGTATCAGTGTAACATCAAACCCCGGAGTCTGTGGCCAGCCCACATATTTATTTGCTTCAGGTTCTACTTCAACCTATAAATGGGTTCCTGCTACCGGGCTTAGTTGTACAACATGTTCTAACCCGGTAGCTACACCTTCGGTTACAACCACTTATACAGTGTATGGTACAGGAGCTGTAGCAGCATGCCCTAAAGGCGATAGTGCTGTGGTTGTTGTGCATTCAAATATGCCTCAACCTATATCGATCGTCATTTCAAAAGACACTATTTGCACAAAAGATACTGTTTCGCTTTCGGTTTCAGGCGCATATATAAAGTCGGTAATATGGTCTCCTTCAACTGGGCTAAGCTGTAGTACGTGCATTAACACACAGGCATATCCGATTGCTACCACCACTTATTCAGTTAACGTAACCGATTCCAGCGGATGCATATTAAACAGTTCGGCCACCATTTATGTGGGTGGGGTAAGTGTTACGGCCGTTTCGGGCGGATGCGGTAGCCCTACGTATCTTGCAGCGCTGGGTTCTGCTTCATACACCTGGTATCCTTCAACTGCATTAAGCTGCACCAATTGTGCCGCCCCGGTTGCTTCACCAACTACAACAATTACGTATACGGTTCACGGAACAACATCGGTAAAAGTTTGCCCGGGTGGCGATAGTGCTGAAATAGTGGTCAGACCGAATATTGTTTATCCTCTTTCCATTACTGTTTCACACGATACTATTTGCCCCGGCGATACTATATTGCTTTCTGCAATAGGGTCGGGTATAAGCTCAGTCACCTGGACTTCCGGTTCTTCTCCGCTTGATCTGAGTTGTGCAACCTGTGCAAGCACAAAATCATTTCCCACAGCCACTACTACTTATTACGCTAATGTAACCGATTCCGGAGGATGCACCGTTAATGCATCTGTTACGGTGTATGTAGAATCAGTTGGTGTTACCAAGTCTGCCAATGCTATTTGTCTTGGCGATACCTTGCAACTTACCACCGTAGGCAGTAAATTAAGTAATTATTCATGGTCACCGGCTGCAGGTTTGTCTTGCTACACCTGTCCCAATCCTAAGGCATCGCCTGCCGCAACTACTACATATACGCTTACCTGTACCGATTCAATGGGCTGTTCTGTTTCAGCTACAATACTTGTATACGTCAGCGACCCACCGGTTGTAACTATTACAACCAACACGGGTAAAAATACGGTTTGCGCAAATAGTCCTTTAGGTATAAATGCTACTATTCAATACACTATAGGAAATATTCATTATTACTGGTCTCCTTCGCAAGGCCTGTCGTGTAACACATGCAGCTCGGTAACGGTTACGCCTGCAGTTTCTGCTACATACACAGTGACTGTAACTACTTATGTTGGTTGCCCCGGAATAGACAGTATACCAATTACCGCATTACCTGTGCCGCCTTCTTTTCCTCCGGAGAGCTTTGATTATTGTAAAATGCCGGGAGTAAACGATTCTGTAAGGCTTGATACCCTTGCTTCGGGGCCATATATTTATTCCTGGTACCCTACGAACGGATTGTCCTGTTCAACTTGTGCAAGCCCTATGGCCTCACCATCGGCAAGCACTAATTACTATGTAGCCATATTTGATTCAACTTGTTACATTAATGTACTAATGTCGGTTGAGGTAGACACTATGCCCGCAATTTACCCGGTTTCGTATACTGAAAATATTTGCCAGGGAGGTACTACAAATATTAACACAGGTATACCGTATAGTAGTTATAAATTTGTATGGCTGCCTTCTGTGGGCTTGTCTTGTTCCACATGTAATAATCCTACTGCATCTCCTGCGTATTCTACCACATATACGCTGGCTGTAAGCAATGGTAAATGCGTGCTCGATACTACTTACCCGGTTATAGTGTTTCATCCTGTAATTAATGCAACCCAAAGTACTGTATGCCCCGGCGATACTGCTGTGCTTACCGCTACTGTACTTAATGCTGCAGGAAGCACAACCTATGACTGGACCACCGGAGACTATACAAGTACACTGGTGGTTGAGCCGCTTACTACAACTACATATTCGGTGGGTATACGTAATGGCACTTGTTATTTTGATACTACAATGACAGTAACAGTAGGTTCGGGGCCCAATGCAGATATAAGCGGCCTGAATGTGTTATGTGCAGGTGATAGCACAACGCTAACCGCTAACGGAGGCTACAGTTATGTATGGAGTACGGGCACAACAGCAAGTTCGTTAACAGTGAAACCACTTAATACAATAAGCTATACACTTAAAGTAAGTAATGGCACCTGTACAAAAGATACGACTATAACTATTACCGTAAACCCATTACCAATTGGTGCAGTTACCGGTAGCACTGCTATATGCGCCGATAGCAGTACAACATTAACCGCTTCAGGAGGAAGTTCTTATTACTGGAGCACTTCAGCAACAACAAGTAGTATTACTGTTTCTCCCACAACATCGTCAACGTATAATGTGGTGGTAAGCCAAAATGGATGTGCAGATACAGTATATACCCATGTTACTGTGAATGCAGCGCCGTTGATAACCGTATGTTGCGATACTTCAATTACATCAGGTAAAAGTGTTCAGTTAACTTCGAGCGGAGGAGGCGCTTATTTATGGAGCCCCTCAAATAGTTTAAGCTGCAGTACTTGTTTTGATCCTGTTGCCTCACCAACAGTAAATACAATTTACACCCTTACTGTAACAAGCGATAGCGGCGGATGTTCAGCCCAACAAATAATTACTATTGATATTACTTGTGGCGCTGTTTTCGTACCCGATGTATTCTCTCCTAATGGCGATGGTCAAAACGATTACTTATACGTGCGTGGTGATTGCATAAAAACATTACAGTTTGAAATATTTGATAGGTGGGGTAACAAGGTATTTGAAACCTTTGACCAGAACCTTCCCTGGGATGGAAGATACAGGGGAGAAGCAATGAATACAGGTAGTTATGTGTATTACCTGAGTGCTACTTTATATGATGGCACAACACAAACAAAGAAGGGTAATGTGACTTTGGTGAGGTAGTTATATGCGATAAAAGCATTGAAGCCTGGAAGTATTAAAATAATATTGTAGTTGTTATGAAATAAAAATAGACTTAATGAATTTCATTGCATTTTTCACAGTATAATACTTTTATAAAATCTTCTCGCAACAATTGCCAATTCTCCTGGCCTATCCAGTTGCAAAATCTTTCCTGGTCCATGCTCCGTGCCTGTTTTAAATATGTAATATATTCCTGTTGAGGGATTTTATGCATAAAAAGAGGTGCTGATGTAATAAATAAAAATAAGAGATCTTCATTGGTAGTGCCCTTTTTTACAATGGGATAAAGCATATCAAAAGTCCATTCAGTACGATAGTACATGTTGAACAGTTTTCCCAGCTTTATATAGTCATCCTCGTTCAGCACCGCGCTGGGGTAATATTTTTTTATACCCTGAAGGCATATATCCATTTTATCATATTTATGCCTTTCCCAATTATAGTAAGCTGCAGCTACATAATAGTCGAGGTAATACCGCCAAATAGATTTTGCTAATACACTGTCGGCAGAACATTCCTTCAGGTAATTTTCAACAGTTTCGTTATTTATCAGGGTATCTTGATGCACACCCAGGTAATTTATTGCACAAACGCAGTAGCTCAGTTTAAGCGGAGTAAAGTCTTTGCCAATGGCCATTACTTTCTTAACCAGTAATTTGAATTTAGGGTCATACATATAGCTAATGTCAACCGCTTTTGCTGCAATTATATTAGCGAGTAACGGCAGGTATTTTTTTTCGACTGGTATGTCGTTATCAATAATATCGCCGATTTCCATTTCCCCCTTTTTATACTTACGTATCATTTGCGATTGTATAAGCCAGGCTTTTGCAGAATCTCCATGCATTACAGCATCCAGCAGTGCAATGCGTGAAATATTTATGTCTGTGCTATTAGTATACTGCCCGTTTAATGAAAAACTAAGTACAGCTGTTCTTTGCTGGGCCAGAAATACGTCGAGGCTATCGAGTAATGATGTGCTCTGTAGTTTTTTCTTTATATCTTCCTTGCTGTAGTTTTTCAGGTAGGCGTATTGAGTACCTTCTATTTGTTTATAAAAAGCATCCCAGTTCTCTTTTGCTTCTATTTGCCATTCAATGGTATGATGTGCATAATTGGTAAGTGCAGCTTTTATATTACTGGCCCGCGCTTTCTGCAGTTTCAGGTTTTCTTCTGTACTTCCTTCAATTGAACTGAAAGTATGTAATTCAATTTTGCTTATGTACTTACTATATTGCCCGACCCTTATCAGTAGCTGTTTCAGTTGGCTCTTCGTTAATTTGCTGATGCCTCGTTTAAACTCAATGTAATGGTTAATTGATACATTAAAAGTATTGGTGTCTTTCATTTTACCTTGTACTGTATCCCAATAGGTATCTAGTTGTAACATGGCAAGGTTCTCTTGCTCTACAAAAACAGGATACGAGTATCCTACCGAATGTTTGTTGTTTATAAGTATAGTGTTCTCTTGTATATCACGCCCTTTCAGTATTGACGGTATTTTTCCCACATAGGTGTATAATTCGTTGGTACCTTCTTTGTAGGTATTCCCTTTCATAAGGGCTTTTAAATATACGGGCTCCAGCATCCACCCGTCAAATACTGGTGAACCATGCAGGTTATTGTTATGGTTACAGTTAAATTGTTCACGTGCAACTATATCAATAGCTACTCCATCGTTATCACTCTTTATGTATTTTTTAAATCGGTCAAGCAACGAATAGTAAAGAAAAATTGAATCGCCCTTTATATGAAGAAAATTGGCCATGTCTTTCGCAAAGAAATCAGGAAGTGATGCTGTTCCCGCACTAATTCCCCATGCATTATCAACTATCTTGAAGTTTTTAGGCGGTATATATGCTTTGGTCCCGAAAACATTGGAAGAATATAGTTTATGTGTAGCTGAGTCGTAACTAAAGCCTATACCTTGCACATCATAATAAGGCGTAATCATATTATGATAATGTGGCTTTGAGTTTTTCCAACCTGTGAATAATGCATCGGCAGCCTCGTTGTATGTATTGATAGTTACATCGGCTCCGGTTTTATCTTTGAACGGCGAATGCAGAGGGATTTCTTCACAATTTTCACCTATACGGTCGTTTGTACCTTTATAATATACAACTCTGGCAGTTGGGTTTTCCTTGTCTTTGGTTTTCTGAAAATGCCCTACTTCATTTGTTTTATTCATGTATTTAGCCTGATCTTCAGCAGCCACGGCTAATATGGAATCCTTCCCAAGTACATTTAATTTCTGTTGTGTTCGTAATTCATTAAGTCTTTTAAGAAATAGTGAGCCTAGCAAACGGGCATCAATATTATTGCCATCAATAATAGTAGTTCCATCTTGGGCATATGTAGTTAAACCCAAGCTGAGGAGGAAGAAAAGAAGCAGACAGCTATTCCTTGTTTTCATAAATGTGGTGCATACTATACATCTATAATGCAGTATGCCTGTAATAGATACAATTTAATGAGATAAAGATATGTTTTTGAATGAGCTTGCAATAGTAGAAATGCCTAAATACTATAATTTCTTAGTCATTTTATCTATATTTGATAAGTAAACCTCATCGGATTGAAAGAACTGACCACCGTTTTTTTATTGATCAACTTTTTCTTGTGCAGGGCGCAAATTAAACCTGTTGTAACTGTTAACACCAACCGGGGTTTTATAGAAAACAAGGGCCAGTTAGTTGATCAGAATAATAAGCCGAACGGCAATGTAAAATATTTACTTTGTCGCCCGGGGTTTAATGTTCAGTTAAGGCAAACAGGCTTCAGTTACGATACTTATGCCGATACAAAAGATACTACTGTTCCACTGATAAAGTTCCCTTCTGGCCCTAAATTCAAACAGCCTGAATATTTCAAGCGGAATTTTCACAGAGTTGACGTTGAACTGTTGAATTGTAATAACAATGCAGAAATAGAAGCAACAGGGCAATCAAAAACATGTTTTAATTATTTCACAGCCGGAACGCCAAGGCAAGGTGTAACGAATGTTCATTATTACAAAACTGTAGTATATAAGAATATCTATCATCATATCGACCTTGAGTTCTTTACTGAGGACTGTAAAAAGGAAAAAGCAGGAGCGGAGTATAATTTCATTCTGCATCCGGGTGCCGATATCAACGATGTTAAGCTAATGTATAAAGGCATGAATAATGCATTGCTCGATCATGGAGCTATTAAGGTACAAGTAGTGGCCGGCGCTTTTGAAGAAAGTATTCCTTCCAGTTATTTTATAGGAAATGGTCGGCCTGTGGATGTGTCATATACTGAAGTGGCGAATAATTTGTTCTCATTCAAATTGCCTGCAGGGGTTTCCATTACACATGACCTGGTAATTGACCCGACACCGAATTTACAATGGGGTACTTACATAGGTGGAAGCAGCTGGGATTTTATCAATAGTATTGCACTTGACGCCAATAACAATGTATATATTGGTGGAGGCACAAATAGCCCGAATAATATTGCCACATCGGGTGCGTACCAAACAGTTTACGGCGGAGGATATGCGGACTGCTTAATCGCTGAGCTTGACGCAACAGGTTCAAATCTTTTGTGGGCAACCTATTACGGCGGTCCGGCATATGACGATATTAGTGCCTTAAAGCTTGATCCTTCAGGTAATATTTATGTATCGGGCATAACACAAAGTTCATCGGGCATTGCTACTGCAGGTGCGTATCAAACTACTAATACAGCTACCGGAAATTATAACACTTTTGTTGCTAAGTTTAATTCAAACGCCTCGGCTTTGTTATGGGGAACATATTACGGAGGGGTAGGGCCCGACTGGAATTATTCCATGGCGATAGATTCTATAGATAACGTATTTGTAATAGGTACAACAAAAAGTACAACAGGTATATCTACCCCGGGTGCTTACCAGGTAAATTTAGCAGGTGGGTACGATGGCTATGTAGCCAAGTTCGATCCTTCGGGCTCAGCACTTTTATGGGGAACATATTATGGCGGAACAGCAGTAGATACAGCCGGAACAATTATGCTTGATGCAAACGACAATGTATACATAACCGGAATGACACAAAGCCCTTCAGGTATTGCAACACCCGGGGCATATAAAACCAATTACACAGGTGGCAATAACGGAAACGTTTTTATTGCCAAGTTAAATGCATCGGGCTCAGCTTTGCTTTGGGGTACATATTATGGTGGTACCGGGCGAGATTTCCCGGGAGGTATGCGCATGGATGCACAACATAATATTTATATAACAGGCGTTACGCGCAGCGCTACAGGTATAGCTACTGCCGGGGCATTTCAAACTACATATAAGGGTGGTGTATTTGGCAATGCTTTTGTTGCCAAATTTAACCCTAATTGTACATCGTTGTTGTGGGGTACTTATGTAGGCAATACGGCTGAAGAAATTGGGGATGATATTTGCCTTGACTCAAACAACTATGTTTACATAGCCGGAGTAACTTCGAACACTGTAGGTGATGCAACACCGGGTGCGTACCAGACAGTTTACGGTGGCGGAATGTACGATGCTTTCCTGGCTAAGTTCGACCCTACCGGTTCTTCACGTATCTGGGAAACGTATTATGGTGGCGCAGGAGAAGATGCTGTAAATTCTTTAGCAATTGATAAAAAACTTAACCTGTTTGTAGGTGGCTTAAGTGCCAGTACTTCGAATGTTGCCACAGCAGGTGCGTATCAAACAGTGTATGGTGGCGGCATGTGGGATTGCCTGGTAGCAAAGTTCACTGAAAATTGTGATCTGATCGGACTTAAAACAGCTGCCACAAAATATGCTATTTGTGGTATTGATAGTGTTACAGCAACAGTAATACCTGTTGGCAGTAATTATGTGAAATACGTATGGTCGCAAGGTGGGCAAACAAGTGCGAGCATTCAATTCACACCAAGTAACACAGCTACCTATTTTGTTACCGTTACCGACACCATTGGCCTTTGCTCCATTACCGACAGCGTATCTATTTCAGTTAATCCCATTCCCGTGGCAGTTATAATAGGCGTAAATGCTATTTGCAATGGCAACCCAACTACACTTACAGCATCGGGCGGCGCAACTTATTTGTGGAGTACGGGCGCAACTACAGATAGTATTGTAGTGTCTCCTGATTCAACATCGGTATATACTGTAATGGTAAGTCAAAATGGTTGTAAAGATTCAGCTTCTTCAAAAGTAGTGGTTAATCCTTTACCGGTTATTACGGTCTGCTGCGATACAAGTATTTTGTTTGGTGAAAGTGTTCAACTAACTTCATCGGGCGGCAGCACATACGCATGGGCTCCGGCGCAAGGGTTGAATTGCAACACTTGTAGTAATCCTGTTGCATCTCCTGCTGCAAACACTACTTATACGTTAATGGTTACAAGCGATAGCGGTTGCAATGCTCAGCAAACAATTACTATAGATGTAAGCTGCGGCGCAGTATTTGTTCCCGATGCCTTTTCACCAAACAACGATGGCCAGAACGATTACCTGTATGTGCGTGGAGATTGTATTAAGACCATGCAGTTTGAAATATTCGACCGTTGGGGAAATAAAGTATTTGAAACAACCAATCAAAGTATTCCATGGAATGGAATGTTTAATGGCAAGGCCGTAAATACAGGGCTTTATGTTTATTATTTAAGTGCTACATTATATGATGGCACCACACAAACCAAGAAGGGCGATGTTACTTTAGTGAGGTAAAGAGTATTAACCAAATCGGTTTGTACCTTTGTATAATGAAAAGAGTATTATTTATTTCTACTTTACTTTTCTTTTGCACTGTTTTTCCATGTAAAGCGCAGTTTACTTTACAGGGAAGTGCAGGCGTAGGGCCTTCACACTGCTCAGCTACCACTCCTACTTACAAGTTAACCGATGCGTTTGGCAATGAATCGGGTCAGGCATGGAATAATATACAGGCAAACCTTAACCAACCATTCGATGTACATTTTCAATTGTTCCTGGGTGCACAGCCATATCATGTGGGCGCTGATGGTGTAGCTTTTGTTTTTCAGCAACAGGGCACAAATGCCAAGGGGCCTACAGGTGAAGGGTTGGGATTTGCAGGCATTCAGCCTTCACTGGCTGTTGAGTTCGATACATACCAGAACCCTTATGACCCGCCATACTGCCATACCGCTATTGAAAAAAATGGAGATGTTGATCATACCGACGGTTCAGGCAATAACCTGGCAGGCCCAGTTCAGTTAGACCCTTCAAACCCTACCATACCCGATAGCAACTGGTACAATATGGAAATAACATGGACACCCAAAGACAGTACACTCAACGTTTATTTTAATTGCATACTGCGGTTGAGCTATAAGGGAGATGTTGTAAACGGAATATTTAATGGCAACCCGAATGTGTACTGGGGTTTTACCGGTGGCACAGGTGGTAAAGATAATTTGCAGGAAGTGTGCATGGCGGTTTCGCCGGCTATAAACAGTAACGATACAACAATTTGTGCAGGCAATAGCATAAAGCTTATTGCAAGTGGAGGTGGTCCTTATCTCTGGAGTACGGGCGACACCTCCTCAAGTATTTTGGTGACACCGGCGGGAAGCACCAATTATTTTGTAATAATAA
>DATHNG010000161.1:0-8182 GCA_035486275.1 Bacteroidia bacterium | reverse complement strand
TTTGCAACCGGGCAGGTACGGCCTGCATGTTCAAGAATACTTTTTTGCTTATCGCTATAATTATTCGGCGGCATAGTTAGTTTTAAATGTATTTCCGACACCCTTCTCGGTTCTGCTGCCATTACCTTGGTAACCTCTGCCAAGGCCCCATCCATATTAATTGAGTGTGTATTGGCTGCAATACCCATAACTGTCAGCATGCAATTGGCTAGCGATGTTGCCAAAAGGTCGGTCGGGGAAAAAGCTTGCCCCTTGCCATGATTGTCAACAGGGGCATCGGTAATTATTTTAGCGCCTGAGGCAATATGAGTGGCTTCTGTGCGTAATTCGCCGGTGTAAACTATTTTTGAAGTTGCCATATAGAAATGCTTGTTTTTTTATTAACTTTGTTCCTGCAAATATAGCATTGCGTAAATTGAAAAATTACATTGTTATAATAGTTTCTGTTTCGTTCCTGTTTTGCAGTTCTGCAAAGGGGCAGGATGTATTAACAAAAGTTGCCAACGGAGAAGATGTTAACGTGGTGTATAAGGATATTGCTATGGGCGGCGCTTTTATGCATTCTGAAGGCTGGGGATTGTTTTTCCGCAGGGCAAAAATTCAATCTATTTATAAAAAATGGTTCTGGGAAATTGAAACAGCAACCATGCATAGCGATAAGGAAGTAAGTACCCAAAACCAAAGCTATCCGGATGCATCAAGCTATTATTTTGGTAAGCTTAACGGCATGCAGGTGTTCAGATTTGGTAGTGGTTATTACAGAACCTTGTGGAGAAAAAATGACGAGCATTGTGTTGAAATTGATGCTGTATATTCCGGCGGACTATCAATGGCAGTTCTTAAACCGATTTACCTGGAAGTGCTTACGAACTCACCAAATCCTAACGATCCTTATTTAAACCTTACAACTCAAAAGTACGACCCGGCACGTGACCTGCCCGATAGTATTTATGGTGCAGCTTCAGGCTTCGATGGGCTAGGCGAAATAACTTTTCACCCCGGTTTATATGCAAGGTTCGGTTTTAATTTCGACTATGGTAACCGTCATGATGTGATAAAAGCCATTGAAGTAGGAGCTGAGCTGGATGCATATCCTGAAAAGATCCAGATAATGGCTCCTCAGTATGCCCAGAATAATCAATTTTTTTTAAATTATTATTTGAGCATTAGCTTTGGTAAGCGCTGGTTTTAAACTAATATTTATTTGTGAATACAGAAACTGCAGAAAAGATAGCCCAGGAAGCCCCTCGTAAACCGCAATGGTTAAGAGTAAAATTACCTACCGGCGAAAATTATTTAAAGGTTCGTGAAGCCGTCGACGGCAATAAGTTGCATACAATTTGCCAAAGCGGAAACTGCCCTAATATGGGCGAATGCTGGGGAGCTGGCACTGCTACTTTTATGATATTGGGTAATATTTGCACCCGTTCGTGCCAGTTTTGTGCGGTGGCTACAGGCAGGCCATTACCGGCAGATCTTAAGGAGCCGGAAAGAGTTGCAGATGCAGTGTCGCTTATGAAAGTCAAGCACTGTGTTATTACCTCGGTTGACAGGGACGACCTGAAGGATGGAGGAACCTCTATCTGGATGGAGACCATACGCGCTATACGCAGAAAAAGCCCCGGCACTACGCTCGAAACACTTATCCCTGATTTTAAAGGAGAACCTGAATTGGTTGCTAGAATTGTAGAAGTTCACCCTGAAGTGGTTTCTCATAACCTGGAAACGGTAAGAAGACTTACAAAGCAGGTTAGGGTACAAGCTAAATACGACAGGAGCTTAAGTGTGTTGAAAATGCTTAAAGATGCCGGCATGCATACCAAATCGGGCATAATGCTGGGCCTGGGTGAAACCAAAGAAGAAATTATAGAGACCATGGATGACCTTGCAGGAGTGGGGGTTGATATTTTAACCATGGGCCAGTATTTACAGCCTACCCCTAAGCATGCTGTGGTGCAACAATTTGTTCATCCCGATGTGTTTGCCGAGTTAAAAGAAATAGCGCTTACAAAGGGTTTCCGTTATGTTGAAAGTGGTCCGCTTGTAAGGTCCTCGTACCACGCCGAAAAACATATTTTTTAGCCTGTTCGTATCAAGGCTTTTTTGACAAAAGCGTTATTCACGTCCATTTTATAACCGTTCACCACGCACTTATAGCCGTATGCTAAATAGGGCGAATAATTCAATAAATAGACCTTATATTTGTAAAAGCAAGCTATTATTTGTAAAAAAAAGTAAAAATAAAAGAGGGTATATGTCAGATTATATATCTTTGTAAAACAAAATGATAATTATGAAAAATAAAGAGAGTATTGTACGTTCTTCATTTTCTTTTCCGGTAATTATAGCCGGAATAGCGGTATTTGCAAGTATGTACTTTTTTAATGCCTCACATACCCGTCAATACAGCTCAGGTATTGACAATAAAACTGAAAAAGATAAAGATGCCGGTGCTGCAGGCATGATGCAATATTTTTTCAATGCGCGTAAAAATCCGGCTACCAATAACATGGACTATGCTGCAATGCTTAAAACTGACCAGCAAATAGCAAAGATGAATGCTTTGCATAAAACTACAGGTAGTTTAGGTTGTTATTGGAATAACCTTGGCCCATCTAACACAGGTGGCAGAACAAGAGCCATTCTTTTTGATAAGAAGGATCCATCAGGTCAGACAATTTTTGCTGGGGGAGTTTCAGGTGGTTTATGGAAATCTGTTAATGGTGGAAACACATGGGATAGTATTAACGACGTATTGCCAAATATTTGCGTTTCTTGTATAGCACAGGATGATAGCGGGAATATTTTTATAGGTACAGGCGAAGGTTTTTCTTTGTATTACCAGGGACAGGCTTTCAGTACAGGTATTTTAGGTGGTGGAATGTTTGAATCGAGAGATGATGGCGCTAGTTTTAACCAGGTTAAGGCAACCGTTCCTTCTGCACCAAATAATGATGCTATTGCCTGGGCATACATTAACCGTATAGCTATTAACCCCACTAACCCTTCAATAATATACGCTGCTACAAATGCAGGGTTATGGATCAGTCAGGATGGAGGAAATTCATTCGCATTGGCAACAACGAATACAACATCAAAATTGAGCGGAAATACATTGGATGTGAAGATTTCAAATGATGGACAAATTGTTGTAGCTTGTTATAACGGAACAGGTTATTATGCAATCCCATCTGTCTCAAATACTAATTTTACTATGATTCATAATTCAGGTTATGGCCTTTTGCCATCTACCGGTGGTGGTCGTATTGAATTTGCTATAGCACCTAGTAACTCAAATTACATTTACGCTTCTTTAATTGGCCCGAATGACAATTTTCTGGGTATATACATGACTTTGACGGGTGTATCATCAGGTAAAGGAGGAGAATGGATTGAAATTGGTCCTGGTGGAAGTAAGTCATTTGACCCGTATGGCGAACCAGGCGGTAGTTTAACCGGTCAGGGTACTTATGATAATGCAATAGGTGTATCTCCTACAAATCCTGGTTTAGCATTCTTTGCAGGAACAACTTTATGGTCATGGACACAGGTAGCTGCAGGTGACTCAACAGGTAATTGGTCAAGTATAAGCGTATACTTTGGGTATGAAGGCGATCCTTTATATGTTCATCCTGATATTCATGCAATAGTATTTAACCCGAATAATTCAAGTACTATATTTATTGGTTGTGATGGCGGGCTTTATAGAAGCGGTGATGGTGGCAGCAGCTGGACATCTCAAAACAGAAATTATAATGTTACGCAAATGTATGCCGTTGCATGCGCGCCTTGGGTTACCAAACAAGGTGAGGGCGTAATTGGCGGTACACAAGATAATGGAACCCCTTACATAAGCGGAACCCAATTCTTTAATCGTGATGCTGTTGACTTGGGTGGAGGTGATGGCGGACAGTCGGCTATTTCAGCTATCAATCCTAACGCATATTATGTAAGTAGTGATTTTAACTCACTTTTACGTTCTGCTAATCTGAGTGGGTATGGTACACCTGCCAATGCATATTCTCATACAATTGATAGTGTTTCGGCGCTTCAATCAGGTTGCTTTGTTGATCCTATTGCTTTATATGAAAACCAGTATGACCTGAAAACCCTTGACTCTTTATTGTGGGTAGCAGATAGAACGTATGCTGTTGGCGATACAGCTTATCCTATAAGCCCGAACGGAAACGTAGAATTCCCATATATTGTTACAAAACCTTTAGTAGCAGGAGATTCAGTTAAAATGCAAAACAGGGTGGTTTCAAAGATCGCTACCGCTTTTTCACCTTCTAATGGTGTGTGGATAATGATGCAGGCAATAGATTTTGCCGATGCGGATATATGGATGCCTATTGGCGGACCATTATCTAAGCCTAGTGCCTTCACAGGCAATGATGCAGTGCATTGCCTCTCATGGTCGCCTGACGGAGATGCGCTTTTTGTAGGTACAGAAGGCGGGCAGTTCTACAGATTCTCTAACCTGGATTCAATAATTGACACTTCAGCAAGAACAGGTGCTTTATGGACTATTAAGCCTGGCCAGAAGTCAGTTGCAAACCCTTATTGCAGAGTTGTTTCAACAAGCCTTACCAGCGCACTCGGTGTAGGCGGAGCCGATATACTTAGTATTGCAGTTGACCCGAACAACGGTAACAATGTAATTGTAACTACCGGTAGCTATACTGGCGGTACACACGTTTATTTCAGTAGTAATGCCCTTGCAACAAGCGGGGTAACATTTAAGGGCGTGCAAGGTAATTTACCTGAAATGCCTGTATATGGTTCGGTAATGGATATTGTCGGTAATAACCCATACCCTAAAGGGGCTATGGTGGCTACTGAACATGGTGTATATACAACACCTGATATTACAGCCCCTACCGTTGTATGGAGTGCTGACAATGCCGGTTTAGCCAATACCATTGTATGTGCTATTAAGCAACAGTCTTTACCTCCATGGAACTGTAATAATTCTGGAGATGTTTACCTAGGTACACACGGCCGTGGCATGTGGGTTGATACAAGTTTCTTTGTTCCTTTGGGTATAGCTAAAATTGATGCTACAAGCAGAAAGATCAAAGTAAGCATCTATCCTAACCCTATGAACACTGGTGGTACATTAACATTTACCTTACCTAAGACTGATAAGGCAACAGTTACCATTTATGACACCGAAGGCAAAATGATAAAGGAATTACCTGTTGAAAATGATGCTCCGGGAATTCATAACGTAGCTATCAATTCACAAGATATGGCAGTTGGTGTATATTTAGCAACTGTAACAGGCACAAACTTCCGCCAAACGACACGTTTTGTTGTGGTGAGGTAAACTGTGAATAAATAATCATAAAAAAGCCTCGCATTTGCGGGGCTTTTTTGTTGCATCTACCCGCACTAAGTTTAAATTTGCAAGCTCATTTAATAACACACACACGTATGACCAAAATAAAAGTAGCCATCAACGGCTTCGGAAGAATAGGAAGAGTAACACTCAGGGCTCTGTTAAAACGCAGTAATATTGAAGTAGTTTGCATTAATGATATTACAAGCGCCTCTACACTTGCGCACTTGTTCAAATACGATTCTATACATGGTAAGTTCGATGGTACAATTACCGCTGATGATAGTTCGTTTACCATCAATGGGCATAAGATACGTGTTACAGGTATTAAAGACCCTGCGACATTGCCATGGAAAGAACTTGGAGTGGATGTAGTAATAGAATCTACCGGTTTGTTTTTAGATAAGGCAAGCGCTGAAAAACATATTGCTGCCGGAGCGCGTAAAGTGGCTCTTTCGGCACCTGCAAAAGGAACTGATATAAAGACCATAGTTATTGGTATCAACGATAAGGATTTAAAAAATACCGACACCGTAGTTTCAAACGCATCGTGCACTACAAACTGCGCTGCGCCAATGGCTAAGGTTATACACGAAAACTGGGGCATTGAAGTTGGTTTTATGACCACAGTACATGCATACACCAGCGACCAGCGTTTACACGATGCGCCTCACAGCGACCTTCGCAGGGCGCGTGCTGCTGCACTTTCAATGGTGCCTACATCAACCGGCGCTGCCAAGGCAATTGCTGAAGTATTCCCTGAACTGAAAGGTAAGCTGACAGGTGATTCTATCCGTGTTCCTATTCCTGATGGTTCTATTACCGACTTTACATTTATAGTTAAGAAGCCTGCTACCGTAGCTGATATTAATGCTGCATTCAAAAAGGTATCAGAAGGTGCATTGAAAGGTGTGCTTGAATATTCAAATGAACCATTGGTTTCTCATGATATTGTAGGAAACATTCACTCATGTATATTCGATTCAGGCTTAACTGCTGTAATTGGCAACCTGGTTAAAATCAGCGGATGGTACGATAACGAATCAGGTTATTCAAACCGTTTGGTTGACCTCGTTGAAAGAATGGGCGCTAACTAAATTGATCTGTATCTATATGAAAAGCCTCCCGCGAGTACTCGGGAGGCTTTTTTTATGCATGCATTGGCCTGAAGCTCTTCAGTTCAACCTTATCGCCATCGAACACCGCATAGCTGCTGTAGTTTATCCATTCGCCTAAATTGATGTAAACCGAATCGGCTATTTTCATTTCAAGCGGAAGGTGTCTGTGTCCGAATATAAAGTAATCGTAATGCTCTTTCAATAGGGTCTTTTTAACGAACTGCACCAAGTATTCGTTCTCATCGCCCTTCCATTTGTCCTTTTCAATGCCTCCACTGCCGCGGCTTTGGCCCGACCAGAAATTAGCTATGCCAATGCCGGTGTTCGGGTGTATGCGTGCAAACATCCATTGCAATAGTGGGTTTGCAAATACTTTTTTAATGAACTTATATCCACGGTCGCCCGGGCCAAGCCCATCACCATGGGCAAGGAAGAATTTTTTGCCATTGAATTCCTTCACAACAGGCTTGCGGTATATTATAACGCCCAGTTCGTCCTGCAGGTAATCGAACATCCACATATCGTGGTTGCCGGTAAATAAATAAACGGGAATGCCTGAATCGCAGATCTCTGCCAGCTTTCCGAGTAAGCGTGTAAATCCTTTAGGCACTGCGTTTTTATATTCAAACCAAAAGTCGAACATGTCGCCCATCAGGTAAATTTCAGCAGCATCTTTACGTATCTCGTCAAGCCATTGCACAATAAGCTTTTCGCGCTCAAGGCTTATTTCGCGGGTAGGCACGCCCAAATGAAAGTCTGATGCGAAATATATTTTGCCTTTATTCATATATGTTCTATAGCGCTTCTTTCTTTATATCGTCAACTACGGTAGGGTCGAGCAGGGTAGATGTATCACCCAGATTGCCTGTTTCTCCCTCCGCAATTTTGCGCAATATACGCCTCATTATCTTTCCCGACCTTGTTTTTGGTAAGCCTCTCACAATTTGTATCTTCTCTGGCCTGGCAATAGGCCCCACCAGTTTTGTAACCACATCCATTATCTCTTTTCGCAGTGCAGGTATATCTTCACGTTCCTTGGTACATATAACGTATGCGTAAATGGCCTGCCCTTTAATATCGTGCGGATAACCTACTACTGCCGATTCCACCACATCAGGATGTTCATCAATAGCATCTTCAATATCGGCAGTACCTAAACGGTGCCCTGATACTTTTATTACATCGTCAACACGGCCGGTAATGCGGTAGCCATTAGCATCGCGCTTGCTGCCATCGCCTGTAAAGTACATGTTGTTGTAAGTGGCAAAATAGTTCTGCCTGCAACGCTCATGGTCGCCATAGGTGGTGCGTATCATACCCGGCCATGGGAATTTTATACAAAGCCCGCCTTCTACATCATTGCCCTTTTGTTCTTTGCCTTCAGCATCAACAATAGCAGGTTGCACACCGGGCAGCGGAAAGGTAGCATAGCTTGGTTTGGTTTCAGTAATACCTGCAAGGGGAGATATAAGTATTCCGCCTGTTTCGGTCTGCCACCAAGTATCAACCAATGGGCAACGGTTCTTACCAATATTGCCGTGGTACCAGTGCCATGCTTCTTCATTTATAGGCTCGCCTACACTGCCTAATACCCGCAGCGAATCGAGCTTGTAAGGTTTTACAAATTCATCGCCTGCAGCCATCAGCGAACGTATCGCCGTAGGTGCCGTATATAAAATATTTACCTTGTGTTTATCAACCACCTGCCAAAAGCGGCCTGCAT
>DATHNG010000160.1:0-4442 GCA_035486275.1 Bacteroidia bacterium | reverse complement strand
TTTGTTCACCGATCTGAATCCGCATATATTCTTTGGTGGTGATAGCGTAGCTTTCTGGGGCCCGCTTTCATGGACCATGATATTCGGGTTAAGTTTTGCAACGTTCCTGACATTAATATTGGTGCCGGTAATGTATTTTGCAACAGCGCGAATTGGCAATACCATGTCTAAAGAGAAAATGTTCAAAAATCCATTTTCATTTGATGGAAGGATTCGCAGGACTGAATTTGGATCATCCTTTATAATTTACCTGGTTATCTGCATGGTAGTTAAAATGATACCGGCTATAGCGGGGAATAACTCAGCAATACTTTCAGCTTGTTTATTCCTTATTTTCCTCGGGGCTCAATTTTTCATAATAGCCCAAGCTGCAAAAAGATGCCATGATATTGGTTTAAATGGATGGATGCAATTGATACCACTTTGGAATTTTGTATTGCTTTTCAGACGCGGCACCTCCGGTTCGAATGAATATGGAGAAGACCCTACTAGGAGCACAAAAGTCCATGCAGCAGTAGCTGAAGCACTTGTAGTATAACAATAACCTGATACGGGCGAATTTTCTAACTTTGTGTAAAGAAAATTCGCCCATGTCAATTGAAACAGGCTTACTTGTGAAAAATTATTGCGATGGCCTGACCTCATACGTGCGCCGCAAAAGCCGCGTAGTGCATATTGGTGATGTGCCGCTGGGGGGTAACTACCCTATCCGGGTGCAATCAATGACCACCACCGATACGCTTGATACAATGGGTACGGTTGAACAATCTATACGAATGATTGAAGCAGGTTGCGAATATGTGCGTATTACTGCACCCAGCCTGAAAGAAGCCGAGAATTTATTGAATATTAAAAATGAGTTGCGCAAAAGAGGATATAAAACGCCTTTGGTTGCCGACATTCACTTTACACCGAATGCTGCCGAAGTAGCTGCACGTATTGTTGAAAAGGTACGTGTGAATCCGGGTAATTATGCCGACAAGAAAAAGTTTGAGCATATTGAATATACTGATGAAACTTATATCACAGAACTGGAGAGGATCAAACAACGTTTTATTCCGCTTGTAAAGATCTGTAAAGAACATGGCACGGCTATGCGTATTGGTGCAAACCATGGTTCACTAAGCGACAGGATAATGAGCCGTTATGGTGATACTCCACTGGGAATGGTTGAATCGGCCATGGAGTTTTTAAGAATATGTGAAGAGCATGATTATAAAGAAATTGTGCTTTCCATGAAATCGAGCAACCCGCAGGTAATGGTTCAGGCCTATCGTTTGCTGATAGAAAAAATGAATGGAGAGGGTATGAATTACCCTTTACACCTTGGCGTTACCGAAGCTGGTGAAGGCGAAGATGGGCGTATTAAATCGGCTGCCGGTATTGGAACCCTACTGGAAGATGGTATCGGAGATACAGTTCGTGTTTCACTTACCGAGGACCCGGAATTTGAAATACCTGTTGCAAAAATGCTCGTAAGCAGATATGAAGGCCGTTCAAAACATGCTCCTATTCCGCCTGTTACAGAACTACCCTACACTCCAACTACATATACTAAAAGGGAAACAAGAGAAGTAAAAAATTTCGGAGGAAAAAATCATCCTAGAATTATTGCTGACCTTAGTAAGAGAAGAGAAGAAATTACACACGCAAGTTTATTTGGTGCAGGCCATTCTTATAATGTAAATACAAGTACCTGGAAGAGTTTTGACCAGGCAGCTGACTATATTTATTCGGGAGATAAACTGATACCTTTTGATCTGCCTGAAGGTATTCATGCCACGTATAATGCCGAAACCTGGAAGAAAGTTAAACAAGTAAATAGCTTCCCCTTCTTTAAAAAATTAAGCGATTACATAACTGCTACCGAAAAGTCTCCATCCTTGAATTTCGTGAGCCTGAAGATCGGAGATATTTCAACCGATTCTTTTGATAGAGCAAACGCCGATAAGACAATTGTGTGGGTAGTTGAAACAGAGAATCTGCATGGAATGGCAGAAGAGCGCAGAATATTTATAGAGCTGCTTTCAAAAAAATATGATGCACCTGTAATTATAAAAAGGCAATACGAAAGTGCATTAGATGATGTTATTCGCCTGTACGCAGCTACCGATGCGGGAGCGCTTTTTATTGAAGGCATGGGCGATGGCCTTTGGATTGATGCCGATATACCCACACGAAGCCTGAATAGTATTGGCTTTGGTATTTTGCAGGCTACACGTACTCGTATTTCAAAAACTGAATATATATCGTGCCCTTCATGCGGAAGGACATTATTCAACCTGCAATTGGTAACTGCCAAAATACATGAACGTACTTCTCACTTAAAAGGAGTTAAAATAGGTATTATGGGCTGTGTGGTAAATGGCCCTGGCGAAATGGCTGATGCTGACTACGGTTATGTAGGAACCGGTGTTGGGAAAATAACATTGTATAAAGGGAAAGAAGTTGTACAACGGAATATTGCATCGGAACAAGCCGTTGATGCACTTATTAAACTTATAAAAGATAATGGTGACTGGGTAGAGAAACCTTCTGAAATATAGATCGATTGAACGCAATAAAAAGAAACATACCCAATGCTATTACTTCACTGAACCTGCTCTGCGGATGTATTGCACTGGTATTTATATTTCATAACGAACTTGTTCTTGCTTCATGGATGGTAATATTTGCAGCCATTGCCGACCTGTTCGATGGTATGTCAGCCCGCTTATTAAAAGTAAGCTCACCAATAGGTAAAGAGCTCGACTCACTTGCTGATATGGTATCATTCGGAGTGGTGCCGGGCATGATGATCTTTCAATTAATAAATAATACTTATTTTGAATGGGTTGGTTTGTGTATACCCATATTCGCTGCACTGCGTTTAGCTAATTTTAATATCGACACCAGGCAGAAAACATCTTTTATTGGAGTGCCTACTCCGGCCATTGCATTATTAATTGCTTCATTCCCGCTTATTCTTGCGCATAGCGATATGTGGAATGGCATGTATCTTTCAAACATTACCCTTGTTTGCTGGTTCTTTTCAATTCTTTCTGTAGTCTGCTCTGCATTAATGGTATCACCTATCCGCTTGCTTTCAATGAAGGCTGAGAACCTTTCATGGGGGGTGAATAAAGCAAGGTATATACTTGTATTGTTCTCTATCCTTGCAATTATTGTGTTTCAATTCTCGGCAGTACCTATTATTATGTTGCTCTACATAGTGCTATCACTAATTGCTAATCCTGCTGAAGCAGACCATGAGTAAGAAAGTCTGTTTCATCATAAACCCTGTTTCAGGCACCGGTAGCTGGAGAGGGATAGAGCAGGATATAATGGCCTATATTGATCCTTCATTCAGAATTGTTGTGTACTATACCGAATATGCCGGCCATGCCATAGAACTTGCCAATGATGCAGCAGCTACCTGTGATGTAGTAGTCGCAGTTGGTGGTGATGGATTAATGAATGAGGTAGCACGAGGTATAATGGGAACAAAAGCAGCATTGGGTATTGTTCCTGCAGGTTCCGGTAATGCGTTGGCAAGACACTTGCATATACCATTAACACATAAAGGCGCAATTGAGTGCATAAATAAAATGCATATTGTTACCATTGACACAGCTACCATGAACGATGAAGATTTTTTTGCAGTCTGTGGCACAGGCTATGATGCCCTTGTGGCAAATAAATTTGCAGAAAGCGCTAAACGAGGCTTCTTTACTTATCTGTCGTTGAGTATGAAAAACTATTTCTCATACAAACCTGCAGAGTACGACATAACGGTAGACGGCAAAACGGTACGCGAAGAAGCATTCCTTATAAGTATTGCTAATAGCAGCCAGTATGGCAATAACGCTACTATTGCCCCGGGTGCATCAACAAAAGATGGGGTATTGGACGTGTGCATTCTAAAGCCATTTTCCTTGCTGATATCACCCATATTGGCTTTTCGTTTGTTTAATAAAACACTCGATAACTCGCCTTATATGAAAGTGATAAGAGGTAGGAGCATTTTAATCAAGAACGTACAGGATAATGAGCCGCTTTGTATTCACTATGACGGAGAAGCAGCAGGGACAGCAAATGAAATGCGAGTTGAAATAGCACCCATGACCTTAAAGGTTGTAGTGCCTTAGAAAAAAAATCATCTTATTGGTAATCAATGCTTTGACAGGAAAGTAGCTACATCTACACATAATATATCTATATTTATATTATCGAAACACTCACAATACAATAACATGAAAACAAAAATTACTTTATTTCTGGTTTTAATATTTGGCACCTTACTTGCAAAAAAGGACACTATCTGTATAACTTTACGGCCGTCTGCCGCTGCGGGCCAGGATATTGATGCAAGGATATCTACTCAGGTTCCTACAGCTAATTTCTCTACAGATCCTGATTTCTTTTCTGCTACATGGACTTGTGGTTCAGCCGGAAACTGTATT
>DATHNG010000159.1:0-20235 GCA_035486275.1 Bacteroidia bacterium | reverse complement strand
AAGAACACCATGATGGTACCGTGAATGGTAACCAAACCTAAGTACATATTAGGATCGAGTATTCCGCCTTTAGCCCACCTGTCACCCAAAAAGAAGTGCATGGTAGAAGATTTTTCGCCCGGGAACGCCAGTTGAAGCCTGAACAGCACACTCATAATAGCAGCAGCAAATGCCATAAACATGGCAGTGAACAAGAACTGCTTGCTGATTATTTTATGATCCATACTGAACACATACTTCTCTATAAAAGACTGAGAAGGGTGTTCATGAGGGTGGTGATGTTCGTGCTCCGCTGTGTGGGTAGCTTCGTGAGCGTGAGTTTCCATACTTGCCTGTTTTATTGTTTCTAAATTAGTCCTTTCTTTTCAATTTACTTATTTCATGCTTACTGCAGTTGCCCCATGGCGACGTTTATTCATTGCGTCGAACTGAGGTTTCTTAGTAGCCATCCATTTTTCAAATTCTTCTTTGGTATCTACAACCACTTTCAAAAACATATTATAGTGACCCGCACCGCATACACGGTTACATATAAGTATATAATTATATCCGGTATCATGCGTTATAAGCCTCATTGAATCGGTAGTAATAGTAGGCGTAAAGTGCAGGTAAGTGCTCATACCCGGTACACAGTTGATCTGGTCTCTGAAATGGGGGAAATACATACCATGCATTACATCACGCGCATTACACTGTATATTTATTTCGCGACCAACCGGCATGTGCATTTCACCTTTTACAACAATATCATCCAATCCTTTAGGGTCTGTAGAGTCCATACCCAATGGGTTTGAAGCATCATCTATCATTTTGTAATTAGTTGTACCTAATTGGTTATCGGCACCTGAGTAACGAACCGTAAAGTCGAATTGCTTAGCATACAGTTGAACGTTCAATGCATTAGCATCTGGCTTACCTGTTAGTTTACCCCAAAGGCTCAGACCGTAAATAATAATAACAGCCAGTACAATTGAAGGAACCACAGTCCATATTAATTCCAGCTTATCATTGTGCGGGTAAAAGTATGCCTCAGGATTTTTAGCGCTTTTGTGATACTTAAATGCAAAATAGAACAGCAGGAAAGTTGTAATGAAAAACACAATAAAAATGATGACCCAGTTGAACATAAACAGGTTATCAGATATTTTACCAACATCTGAAGCAGCAGTAGGTAACAGATCATTCTTAAACCTTATAATTAACCATATAAGGAAAATGAAGAAACCGAAAGCAAATGCAAGCATGCCCCTGCCCTGAGAACGGTTGTCTTTCTCATTTGCTACTCCAATATTCTTCCCTTTTATTTCAGAAGAAAGCTGGTATATACGCATCAGCTGGAATATCAGAACAGCCGCAAGAAAAAGTGCAATGTAGACGAGAAGCTTTATCATAAGGTATACGTTTTAAAAATTACGTTTTATCGCGTGTTAAATATTATTTAGTTATGGTGATGTAAACTTTCTTCAAGGTAAGGATGGTTCTTAACCTGTATAGGAACCTTTGCAAGCGAGCTAAGCACCACATACATAAAGAAGCCAATGAAGCCAAGCGCCAAACCAATTTCATAAAAGCCAATATGCCACTCAACACCAATAGAACCAGGCATGATCCAGATATATGCATCTAACCAGTGGGTGATAAGTAATACAGAACCGATAATTACAAGATACTTGTCATTACGCTTTGTATCTCTTGTCATCAGCACAATTAAAGGCAGTAATAAGTTAACGCAGAACATGATCCAGAAAATGCAACGATAGTGATCGATACGAGCCTGGAAATAAACTACTTCATCAGGAATATTGGTGTACCAGTAGAACATGAACTGGAAGAACCAAAGGTATCCCCAAAGAATACTGAGTGCAAACATCCACAAACCAAGGTTATGCATGTGGTTAGCATTCACATTCTGTAAAAGCCCTTTTCTGCGGAGGTAGATAGTGAACAGAACAGTTACAATTACACTGGTCAGCCACATATCATCGAAAATATACCAGCCAAACAAAGTACTGTGCCAGTTAGCATCAATTGCCATGATCCAATCCCATGCCATAAACTGTTCGGTAATACCAAAGAAAATAATATAGAAAGCAGATGTCATTAAGTTCTTATAATGAAGCGGCAAATAGTCATTGGTCAGATCCATTTCAATAGAACGCTTGCGCATTACATTAGCCATGTACACCCATATTCCACCAACTATTACTGTACGAAACAGTACGAATGGAATATTCATCCACATTGATTTTTTTGCAACTAACTCATCATATAACGGGTCAGTTCCTTTATGCATCCAGTGGTACACAATATCGTTTGATGTTTTGCTTCTGATAACACTAACAATAAGGACCAGGAAAATTGTAATAAGACCAAATGGAAGGAATCTTCCAACCGCTTCGTACACACGCTTTACAACTACTGACCAGCCTGCCATTGCAACATATTGCAAGGACATAAAGAATATAGCACCCAAAGAGATAAATGTAAAGAATGCACCTTCTAACAAAAAGTTAGCCCAGAAACGGGTAGAGCTTATATCTCCATTTAAGAGTCCATATACCATAGCAATCAACCCCAATGCCATCAATACGTAAGTTGTGGTTTTTGCTTTGCTCGAGAATGTGTAGTAATTCATAGCTGTGCTACTTTATTTTTTAGTTCTTTATTTTGCTTTTTTTGCTGTATCAGTTGCCATTGCTGTTGCATCGCCGGTGGCAGGTTGTGCCTCACCATAATGTTGCAATGTTTGAACATAACGTACGATCTTCCATCTGTCGCTCTGGTTAATTTGCGATGCATGTGAGCCCATCAGGCCTTTTCCAAATTCAATAATCTGAAATATTTCGCCTTCCGTCATATTCTTTTTGGTTGGGTCTGAATATGCAGGTGGAGGGCCAGGCAACTTACCTGCTACAGGACCATCACCCATACCATTAGCACCGTGGCAATGAATACAGTATATCTCAAATTTAGCTTTACCCGCTGCAATAATTTCAGGAGTAGCCGGGAACGGATCTTTTAAATATTCAATAGCATTTGCCAATCCTTCAGGTGTATTAGGGAAAGGATCAGGTGTAAATCCAACAGGAACAGTTCCTGCTACAGGAGGCCTGTCGGTCATGCTATCGGGGAAGTTCGGGTTTACCGAATTATCTTCGTACGAAGGAGAACGGTACATGTCAGGCATGTATTCAACACCCGGGCTATCCGGATTGTTACGGCTGCATGAGCTAAAGAAAACCGAAAAGCAAATTCCGGCTCCAATGATCGGAAGGGCTATCATCAACTTCTTCCTGCCCGATATGATGTTTACTTTCATACTATTCTTCTTTATTATCAATTAAGCGTGTACAGTTTTAATTTCTACAGCACCGGTTTCTTTTGCAGCAGCTGTAAGTTTTGTAATGTCACCTTCGCTGTAAGCCGGCATAACCATTAAAAAATGGTCATCGGTTGTACGAGGGTCAGGGTTTTTAGGGCTAACACCTGGCAGCAACCAGCTACGCAATAAAAAGGTAATTGCCATACCATGTGCTGAACACAATACGGTTGATTCGAACAGGATAGGGATCCATGAAGGAAGGTTATGGTAAATGGTAAAGTTTGGCTTACCCCCAATATCAATAGGCCAATCATATACTGACATATATGATATCATCCATAATGCAAGTGAAAAACCTGTACAGCCATAAATAAAGCAGCAGATAGATATACGGGTACGGTTAAGCCCCATTATCTTATCAATTCCGTGTACAGGAAAAGGTGAAAACACTTCTTTAATTGAATAACCAAGGCCGCGCACTTTCGTAGCGCCTTCCTTTAAGCGGTCATCGTCATTATAAAGAGCATGTACATAGGTGTGACTCATATTGTATTCTGTTTATGCCTGTTATTAATGTGCGTGTTGTTGTTTTACTTCATAGCCTTCAGCAGCTTGTCCGTTTGCCTTCAGTTTGCGTGGAGGGTTATGGAAAAGATCGCCTGTTGCTTTCAATGTTGTTTTTAACTCAGCTTGTGCAATGAATGGGAACACACGAGCAAAGATTAAGAAGAATGTAAAGAACATTCCAATGGTTCCTACAAAGATACCTACCTCAACCCAGGTTGGTGAATAGTATGTCCAGTCTGATGGCATATAGTCACGGTATAGATCGGTAACGATAATATCAAAACGTTCGAACCACATACCAATATTGATAATGATCGACATAACGAATGTGATATACAAATTTGTACGTATACGTTTCGACCAGAGCAACTGAGGTAATAAGTTATTACAGATGATCAGCGCCCAGAAAGCCCATCCATACGGCCCGATGGCGTTGTTCCATGAAAGGTAAATAAAGCTTTCGTTAGGATCGCCTGAGAACCATGCCATGAAAAACTCAGCAAAATATGCAATACCTACAACCGAGCCCATGGTTAACATTACCTTGTTCATAGTATCAATGTGCTGTATGGTAATGTACTCTTCTAAGTTCAATACTTTACGGCCTACAATAACAAGTGTAAGCACCATTGCCATACCAGAGAAAATAGCACCGGCAACGAAATAAGGTGGGTAAACAGTAGAGTGCCATCCGCGAACCACACCGGTAGCGAAGTCACTACTTACTATTGAGTGAACCGAGAATACAAGTGGCGTACAAATACCGGCCAGTACAAGAGAAACCTCTTCAAAACGTTGCCAGTCTTTTGCCCTGCCACTCCATCCAAAACTTAATACTCTGTAACATACATATGATATTTTACGGCCGGCCATTTTAGCACGGTCGCGTATCATTGCAAAATCAGGAATAAGGCCCAGGTACCAGAATACTACCGATACTGAGAAGTATGTTGATATTGCGAACACGTCCCAAAGTAATGGCGAGTTAAAGTTCACCCACAATGAACCGAATTGGTTTGGAAGCGGGAATACGAAATATGCTAACCAAGGGCGACCCATGTGCAGTACAGGGAAAATAGCAGCGCACATAACGGCGAAAATTGTCATAGCCTCAGCAGAACGGTTGATGGTTAATCTCCAGCGTTGACGGAACAAGCACAATACGGCAGAGATAAGAGTTCCTGCGTGACCGATACCGATCCACCACACGAAGTTGGTAATATCCCAACCCCAGTCGATGGTACGGTTAAGTCCCCATGTACCGATACCACGGCCTACTGTGTAGGACATACAGCCGATACCCCACATCCAGGCTACTACGGCAAATGCCAGCATTAGCCACCAGTAATTGTTGGCTTTACCTTCAACGGGGCGCGCCACATCTTCTGTTATCTGATGGTAAGTTTTTTTACCTAACAGAAGGGGATCCCTGATAATTGAATCGTGTTGCATAACGTTTATCTTTTGTATTATCTGATTGTATTATTCGCTTAATAAATGATGATCGCTGTTCCTAACCTTTGTCATATAGAACACATTTGGCTGGGTATCAAGGTCAGCAAGCAATAAGTAATTTCTTTCGTCATCCATCAATTTAGCTACGCGGCTTTCAGGATCGTTTCCATTACCAAATACAATTGCCTGTGTAGGGCAAGATTGTGCGCAGGCTGTATTAATTTCACCATCCTTAATGGTTCTGCTTTCGATCTTAGCCTTTAACTTGCCTACTTGTATACGTTGGATACACAATGAACATTTTTCCATAACACCTCTTGAACGTACTACTACGTCAGGGTTAAGAACCATACGGCCCATTTCGTTCGATTCCTGTGCAGGGTTAACTGTCAAGAACTTCTCATCCCTGTAATAGTTGAACCAGTTGAAACGACGTACTTTATATGGACAGTTGTTAGCGCAATACTTGGTACCTACGCAACGGTTATATACCATCTGGTTAATACCTTCTGAAGCATGGCTGGTTGCAATAACAGGGCAAACTGTTTCGCAAGGCGCGTGGTTACAATGCTGACACATTACCGGTTGGAATGCTACTTCAGGATTATCCGAAGATGCCTCCATCATGGTATACATTCTGTGCGATTCGGTCATGTTCTCCTCTTTCGCTTTTTCCATGGTAAGGTCTGATGAATAGTACCTGTCGATACGTATCCAGTGCATTTCACGTGCATTCAGAATTTCTGCTTTACCTACTACAGGCACGTTGTTTTCAGCGCTACAGCTTACTACACAAGCACCGCAACCAATACATGAATTAAGGTCAATGGCCATTTTCCAACGCAAACCTAAATTGCCTGCATTGTTGGTCATGTTAACAGGTGACTTACTATCGTAGTCATCCCACAGGTTAACATCCTTGAATGATCTGTCTTCTGATTTAGAACCAAGCATCACCGGTATCTTTTCCTCTTCGTTACCGGCAGCAGCATTCTTTTTATATTCTTCTAATGTTGTTTCCTTCAGCACAGGACGGCCGATCATAGTGTGGTGCGTTTGTGTAGCAGCCAACTTATAGGTTCCTTCAGCCTTAGTTACAGTAACATTCGCAACATTGTATTGGAATGTGTTGTTTGTCCATTGTACTAACTGGTAAGCATTACGGCCAATTCCGTTTGCTACTTTACCTGCATTTGTTCTGCCATAACCAAGCGCAATACCAATGGTACCGCGAGCCTGGCCCGGTTGAGGATACACAGGAATTGGCGACAATGAAACTCCGTTTGCAGAAACAGTAACAAGTGATGCATTACGGTCGTCATCAAGTAAAAGGTTGTATCCTTTTTCTTTCATTTCTGCAGGGTTCATGGTAACGTAGTTGTCCCATGTAACCTTTGATATTGGATCAGGCATTTCCTGTAACCAAGGATTATTTGCCTGGTTACCATTACCAATACCTGTCTTTTCATATAATACTGCTTCAATTCCGCCTTTAGGAGCAGCACTGATTTTGCTTGCTGCATCTGATAAGCTAAGTGAGCTTGCTGATTCCATTACCCTGGGCCTTGCTTCTTTTTCAAAAACACCGCTTGATAATGTTTTGTTCCAAAGGTCAATGAACATATAGTCTCCACCTTCTGAGCCTTGTTCAGGTAATATACTCTTCTTCCAGTATTGTTGTAAGTATGTATAATAATCAGGTGTTTCACTACCTGACCATTTCAGGAAATTTTCCTGAGCGTGACGTGTGCCTTCGTATTTTGATTCAACGTTCTCTCTTGGGAATTTTTTAGAGAACAATGGATAGATTGCAGGTTGTGCAAGGCTATATTGTCCTTCGTAAGGGTTTGCATCACCCCATGATTCCATGTAATTATGCGTAGGGCAAATATAATTTGCACCGCTTGCTGTTTCATCCTTAACTTCAGCTAACGCAATTTTGCAAGGAACCTTAGCATATGCTTCTGTAAAACCAATAGCCGTAGCAGCATTGTAAACAGGGTTTACATTATAGGTAATAAGTACATCTACCTTACCGGCTTTCATATCGCTAACTAATTCTGCAAAATCTTCATCGCTACCCTGGCGCAGGTAACATGCTTTGTCAGCATTAATTGATTTATCAGCACCGTAGTTATCTAATAACTTATTTATTTCTTTTACTACAACCTGAACAGCTGTGTCGTTTGAACCCGCAACAACCAATGATCTGCCTTTGCTCTTCACAAGTTCTGCAGCAGTCTTGTCAATTCTTTCGCTGATCTTGGCATCACTGAAAGATGGAGCAGCTAAAGCTGAACCGCCGGTTTGTTTTGCAACTGCATTGTATAAACCAATTGCAACAGCACCTTCTTCCGATGGTTTTATCTGAACACGTGTATCAGCATTTGCGCCGCTCACGGTCATAATACTTTCAAACTGAATATGCCTTGACATTTCCTTTTTGTTCTTGCCCACTTTTCTTCCTTCAGCATATTGCTTGGAAAATTCAATAGGTGAAAGCCAGTTGGTAAGGAAATCGGCAGCGATACTTACAATTACATCTGCCTTATTAAATGCATAGGTAGGTATTCCGCCATCGTTTGCTTTCATCAATCCTGAGAAAGAAACAGCATCCCAACTTACATGTTTTGTACCTGAATATTTTTCTTTAAAATCTGCAATTATCTGGTCAGTAGAAGGGCTTATAATAGTAGAGGTAAGTATACGGATATTTCCACCCTTAGCTAGTTTCTCTCCTATTTCTTTATCAACCTGTTCCCATGTCGCTTTTTTCTTGCCGATCATAGGACCGGTTAATCTTTCAGAATTATATAATGAAAGAACTGAAGATTGCACCCTCGCATTTGCAGCGCCTTTTGTAACGCCTGACATGGTGTTGCCTTCAACCTTAATAGGGCGGCCATCACGTGTCTTAATTAATATACTGCAATAGTCTTGTCCGTCAAAGTAAGTAGAAGCATACCAGTTATCAATACCAGGGGTTACTTCTTCAGGCTTAATTACGTAAGGAATAGTTTTTACAACAGGAGCCTCGCAAGCTGCCAATGAAGCAGCAGCAACACTAAAGCCGAGGAATTTCAGAAAATCCCTGCGTGAAGTAGATGAAGGATTCTGGCCTTGATTGCCTAAAAATTCATCAACAGGAACTTCTTCAACAAACTCCTTCGTTTTTGCCTTAACAAAACTCGGGCTTGCTGTTAGTTCTTCCAGGCCTTTCCAGTACTTTTTTTGATTCGCCATAATGGTGAAATTTTATATTGAGCTTGAACTATTGTTTATATTAGTAATGACATTTTCCGCACTCTAAACCACCCATGTCAGCTTCGGTAATTTTTTTGTCATCACCGAATTTTTGCTTGATGGCTTCGTGCAGTTTTGCGTAATAACCGTTACCCTCCATTTGTACTGGGGTTTCGCGGTGACAGTTGATACACCAGCCCATAGTAAGCGGTGCAAACTGTTGGTCAGTAGTAAATGTTTTTACATCACCGTGGCATTTTTCGCACTCTACTTTACCTACTACCACGTGTTGTGAGTGGTTGAAGTATGCAAAGTCAGGAAGTGAGTGAACACGGTTCCATTGAACAGGATGCGGAGGATTGGTATAATCACCTTTTGCTGGGTCCCAACCCGCAGCGTAGTAAACCTTAGCAATTTCTTTTTGGTATTCAGGGGTAGAACCTTGTATACCCTTGTGGCAGTTCATACATACGTTCAAGGTAGGTATGCCTGCTACTTTTCCTTTTTCAGCGCCTGAGTGGCAATAGATACATGCAATGCCATTATCGCCTGCGTGCACTTTGTGCATAAAGTTAATAGGCTGTGAAGGGTGGTAACCTGGTGTTACATCAATACCCCACAAGTATTCCCAGCTATATACTGATGATACTGCAATGAAGAAAATTATAGTAACTGCAAACCTAGATTTGTGGTTGCGTATCCATATTCCAATATCTTGCCAAACGGTTGTACCGGTACCAACTTGAGTTTTTTCTCCTGTCTTTTCGTCTACAACTGTCTGTAATGATTTGCGAACCGTACGAAGTACAGTTACTATGATAAACAGAATGCCGATTATTATTACAATTATCCATACAAACTGACCTTTCCCTTTTTCCGGAGCGCCAGTTTCGGTAGCACCTGTTCCAGCTGTAGCTGTAGGGCCAGCATCTGGCTTTGCAACTGCTAAATATGCTATAACATCTTTTATCTGGTCATCGCTTAGTGTGCCATCAAATACGGTCATGGCTTGTTTGCCATTGTCGTTGAATACCTGGGTGGCATATTTATCTCCGCTCTTTAAAACAGCGGCGTTATTCTTGATCCACGAGAACATCCAGTCTGTAGAAGGAACCCTCTTGGTAACACCCTCCAAGTCTGGCCCAACCACTTTTCTGCCAATGGCGTGACAACTGGTACAATTGGCTTTAAATACCTTTTGCCCGTTACCAGCATCAGCTGCATTTGATATGTTAGGGGTTGCGAGCGCCAGAACAAACGCGAGGAAAGCTACTAACGACTTCTGCAGCTTTTTACTTGGGATATTCATATAAGGAGTAATTTTTCTAATCGCCGCCAAAGGTAAAAGAAAATTACAATTCCATGACAAAAATATTTCACTGTTTTTCGTCCTATTTTTCAACCGATTCGTCGCTCTCTTATTCAGTAGCAGTAATCGTTTCAGGCGAATAGCCCTCCGCCTTAAGAAATTCAAGTGTTTGCGGTAGTAATGTGGGCATCTTATCCATTGCTTTTATGCTGTCGTGAAACACAATAATTGAGCCCGGTCGGGTATACTTTTTAACAATTTCGAGGCATTTTTCGGCACTTAGCTCCTTATCATAATCCATGCTAAGGACATCCCACAAAATTATACGGTATGTCTTTTTAAGGTTTTTGTATTGTTTCAAGGTTATTCTTCCATAGGGTGGCCTGAATAGGTTTGAGTGTACAACCTCAGCACATTCACTTACATTCCCGGTATATTCTTTTACCGATCTCTTCCAGCCATCCTCGTGGTTAAAAGTATGGTTGCCAATTGTATGGCCCTCGTTCTTAACCCTTTCGAAAATATCAGGGTGCTTTTTTACATTATCGCCCACGCAGAAAAAAGTGGCTTTAGCTTTGTATTTCTTAAGAATATCGAGCACCATTGGAGTAGCCTCTGGTACAGGGCCATCATCAAATGTAAGGTAAACAGGCTTTTTATCTTTTATAGGGATTCTGCATACAGCGCCCGGGTATAGAACTTCTACAATCCGGGGTATACGTGCTTTTTGCATTGTACTTTATATTGTTACCACTAAGGCAAAGCTACTAAGATTCCTCACTTCGCTATGCTACGTTCGGAATGACAATGTTTGAATACTTAATAAGGTAAGAGGGGTGCGGGCGAAGCCCGCACCCCTCTTACCTTAAATAATAAAATTTCTTGTCATTCCGAACGTAGTAAGGAATCTAAATGTTCTTCTATGCCCTCCGTGTCTCCGTGGTATGTATTATTGATCAGATGGTTTTAAATCCACTGAAGAACCCAGTCAGGGAAAATTCCGAGCAAGAGGGTCAGTAAGGTAGTAATGAACAGAACCACCTGATGTAAACTACCCACGGTAACAGGAATGTTGGATTGCTCAGGCTTGAAATAAATGGCTATGATAACCCTGAAATAATAAAATACACCTACTAAAGCACCTAATACGGCTATAATAACAAGGCCTGTATTATGGGTATTAATAGCATTCTGGAAAATATAATATTTACCAAAGAAACCTGCTGTTGGAGGAATACCGGCTAATGACAGCATGGCTACCACCATTACAAAACTGAGGAAAGGATTTGTTTTTGCCAAACCTTCGAAGGCGCCAAAATCGTCGCGGCCTGAATTGCGTGATACAATGTATAGTACCGTAAATGCAGCAATGGTAGATATGGAATAGCTAAGTGTATAGTACAGAATTGAACGTGCAGAAGCATCTCCGTTCATTGATACAATGGCAATAGCAAGGTAACCTGCGTGGGCAATACTTGAGTAAGCCAGCATACGTTTTACACTTGTTTGGCGGACGGCCGTAATATTTGCAATGAACAAGGTAAGTGCAACTATCCACCACAATACGTTCGACCATTGCTCGATAAGATCAGGGAAGCAGGTATAGAATAAACGGAAGAACGCACCAAATGCAGCAGTCTTTACAACCGTTGCCATATATGCAGTTACAGGTGTTGGTGCACCATCATATACATCAGGCGCCCAAAAATGGAAAGGAGCGAGAGATGCTTTAAAGCAAAGACCAACCAAGAGCAATAAGATTCCCATCAATACCATTGTTGGTTGTTGATGTGTTGCTACGCTGGTACGAATTGTGTGCAGGTCGAATGAACCGGAAACACCATAGATAAGAGCAATACCAAAAAGTAAAAAACCTGTTGCAAAAGAGCCCATCAGGAAGTATTTGAAGCCTGCTTCGTTCGATAAAATATTCCCCTTATCACTTGCTGCAAGTACATAAACAGATAATGAAAGAATTTCTATACCTAAGAATAACATGGTAAGGTTTGAATACGAAACCATTGATATGGCACCAACCATAGAGAAGATGATCAGTGCAAAATGGTCGGTACCGCTTGTCTCTTGAAGGAAATAATTCCTTGCCATCATAAACCACAGGAACGCTATAACTATAATAGAGCGTGAAAAAGCAGCTGAGTAATTATCGAACCCAAGCATACTGCTGAACCAGGTAGACGGGTTGTTGTTATACTGAGGTAATGTAAAGTACAATGCGGTAGCAAGGCCAACAAGTATAAGCGGGAACAGCGCCTTTTTAAAACGCAATACCTGCGCGAAAAGCGTTAGTATACCAAGTGCAGAAAGTATTATCAGCGTTACCATTTCTTAAAATCCTGTTAACAGTTTACGTACTGCGGGTTCACTTACCTTTAAAAATATGTTAGGGCAAACACCTATTAATATTACCATTATCAGTAATGGGATAAGCACTGCCTTTTCATTCAATGTAAGGTCGAAGAAGTTTTCGGTTTCTACTGAAGGCTCACCCAATACAACACGTTGGTACATGCGTAACATATATACCGCGCCTAATATTATGGTAAGCCCACCCAGCGCTGCCATAATCGGGTTGAACATATAAATGCTGTTTATCAATAAAAACTCTCCAACAAAACCATCGGTTAACGGAAGCGCAACAGCACCAAGTGTAAGAATAATGAATGCAGTAGCAAAGAACGGAGCTTTTAGGCGGAGGCCACCTAATGAAGCAATTTTGCGTGTATTTGTTTTGCGTTGAATAATATCGACAATGAAGAATAAACCAACAACGTTGATACCGTGAGCCAGCATTTGCAACATGGCACCTTGCACACCATTAATATTCAAACCATTTTCACTGCTTACAAAAAATATACCTGCAGCAATAATACCAACGTGTGCAATAGATGAATACGCTATCAGGCGTTTAATATCGCTACGTGTAATGGCAATAATAGATGCATATATAACACCGATAATGGCAAGCCACAT
Organism: Bacteroidia bacterium; assembly: GCA_035486275.1. Taxonomy (GTDB): domain Bacteria; phylum Bacteroidota; class Bacteroidia; order JABEUT01; family JABEUT01; genus JABEUT01. The sequence goes on along the minus strand of DATHNG010000159.1, from coordinate 7,348 downwards.
TACATAGCTGCCACATTGAGCAATACCTAAAGGCAACACAGGAAGTATCCAGCGGATAACGCCGTAAATACCCATTTTAAGCATTATACCCGAAAGCAACATTGTACCTTGTGTAGGCGCTTCGGTATATGTATCGGGTTGCCATGTATGTAATGGGAACACCGGCATTTTAATACCAAATGCAAGGAAGAAGAAAATGAACAGATACACTTGTGATCTTAGATCGAGCGCGCGGCCTGCTTTGTACAAGGCATCAATATCGAATGTATGTGAACCCGGAGTGTGTAGGTATAAGAATACCAGGCCTACTAACATAAACAAGCTACCTGCTAATGTGTAAATGAAAAACTTAAGTGTAACACTTGCCCTACGTTCTCCCCCCCATAGTAAGCAAATGAAGTAGATAGGGATAAGAGCCAATTCCCAGAACACATAGAATAAGAAACCATCAAGCGAAGTAAACACACCGATGAGTGCAAACTCCATGAACAATATCAGTGAATAGAAAACAGGCGTACGTGTTTCACTTTGCACAACTGAAAGAACGATCAGCGGAACAAGGAATGTGGTAAGCAGTACAAGCAGCATTGATATTCCATCCATACCTACATGGAAGTTGATACCTAATGATTGTATCCAGGTAACATTAGTAATATATTGGTAGTCGCCGCTGGAAGGGAAGCCACAGAAAGTAACCAGTGCAACTATAAAAGTGAGTAATGATGCACCTACAGCAAACCGTTTACCATACTTGCGTGGGACAAAGAGCTGCGTTAAAGCAGCAATAAATGGTATAAGTATGAGAATGGCTGTCTTCTCCATATTACATCATCTTGAAAAATATCATTAGCACTACTCCCACTACCATTACAAAAATGTAAAAGTCAACATTACCAGACTGCAGATAGCGCAGCAAGCCGCCTACCCAGTTAACCAATGTGCCGGTCTTGTTCACTATACTGTCTATAAATCTTGTTTCTACAATGCTTTCAAGGAAGCCTGAAATTTTATCCAAAGGCTTGGTAATAACCGCGCTGTAAATTTCATCGACATAATATTTGTTGTACAATACCTTTTGCAATGCAGGAATTCTTTGTCCTTCCGGTGCAGGTACTTCTTTATCCTGTACATATTTCTTGTAGGCATACCATATTGCAGCTACTGCCGCTATTACAGCAACAACCATCAATATCATTTCAGGAGCAGAGCCTTCACCACCCAGCATTTTTTCCTGTGCAGGTTTAAATACAGGCTCAAGGAATTTATCAATACGGTTTGAACCACCCAATACTTCAGGTACGCCAAGGAAACCACCAATGGTTGATAGTAATGCAAGAACCATTAATGGAACAGTCATAACTTTTGGAGACTCATGCGGATGAACCTTATCACCACCTCTGAACTCACCAAAGAAAGTAAGGAACAATAAACGGAACATATAGAACGATGTCATAATTGCTCCGAGCAAGCCAATTACATAATACACCGGGCTCGATGCATATGCATGCGCAAGAATATCATCTTTAGAAAAGAAACCTGCAAACGGCGGAATACCAGCTATAGCAAGTGTTCCGATAAAGAATACAATATAGGTAATTGGCAATTTCGATTTCAAACCACCCATTTTACGGATGTCCTGTTCGCCATGCAGACCGTGAATAACACTACCCGTTGCAAGGAATAACAAGGCTTTAAAGAAAGCGTGTGTCATTACGTGGAACACCGAAGCAGAGAACGCACCTACACCCAGGCCTAGGAACATATACCCTAACTGGCTAACCGTAGAATACGCTAATACTTTCTTAATATCGTTTTGTGTGAGTGCAATAGTTGCAGCAAATACTAATGTAATGGCACCCGTGATGGCAACAACCGTCATTGATATGGGAGCCAATGCATATAACACACCTGAACGGGCCACCATATATATACCTGCTGTAACCATGGTTGCAGCGTGTATAAGCGCCGATACAGGAGTCGGACCCGCCATTGCATCGGGTAACCAGGTGTATAACGGAATCTGAGCGCTCTTACCCATTGCACCAATAAAGAGCAATAAGGTAATGCTGGTTATAACACCCTGGCCAGAGAAGAAGCCATTGGCCTGTGAGAAAACTGTTTTGTAATCGGTGCTGCCAAATGTTTTGAAAATAAGTATCATACCAATAAGGAAACCAAGGTCACCAATACGGTTCATGATAAAAGCTTTCTTAGCTGCATCGTTGTATGATTTGTTCTTGAACCAGAAACCGATGAGCAAATATGAACAGAGACCTACACCTTCCCATCCTACAAACATGAGCAGGTAGCTATTGCCCATAACCAGCATGAGCATGAAGAATATAAATAGGTTCAGGTATGCGAAGAAAATATTCTGGTTATCGTCGTCGTGCATGTAACCAACTGAATACACATGAATGAGGAAACCTACACCCGTTATGATCAACAAGAAAATGGAAGAAAGCGGATCGAGCAGGAATGAGAATGATGCGGTAAAATTTCCTGCATTTATCCAGTCCATAACATGAACCTCAGTGCCCTGCGGGCTTACATTTTCGAATATAATGAAGGCAACAATAAAAGAAGCGAGCAAGGCACCACAGGCAATCAAACCTGCAAGCGTCCTCGATAATCTTTTATTAAGTAAGCCGATAATAATAAACCCTGCTAAGGGAAAGAGGGGAAGTAATACGGCTACTTGTTGTATAATATCTTTCATCTATCCTTTAAGCCTGTTTAACACATCTATATCTACCGACTTGGTGTTCCTGTACATTACCACTAATATGGCAAGACCCACTGCAATTTCTGCTGCAGCAACTGCCATAGTAAAGAACACAAATACCTGTCCGGCTACATCGCCATGCGAAGCAGAGAACGCCACCAGTAATAAGTTAACGGAATTGAGCATAAGCTCAATTGACATGAATATGATAATTGCATTGCGGCGGAACAGTACACCCAATACACCAATGCAGAACAAAATGCTGCTTAACGTAATGTACCAGTTTAACGGAATGCCTTGTATTACCTCTTGCATAAATTATTTAATTTCCTTTTTACCCAGCATTACTGCACCCACCATAGCTGCCAGGAAAAGTACCGCTGATACTTCAAATGGAACCAGGAACTGGGTAAATAATACTTTCGCGAGACTTTGCATTATGTCTCCGGTGTTAGGGTAAGGTGTGGCAATAGCTTTGTCAGCTGCTTTTAACGAGCCAACAATAACCAGCAACAACAAGCCGCTTGTAATTACAGCAGCAAATTTCAGGTAAGGATTTTTATGCGGCTCAGTTTCTTTGTTCAGGTTCAGTAACATAATAACAAACAGGAAAAGCACCATAATGGCGCCTGCATACACAATTACGTTTACAATAGCTATGAACTGTGCATTCAATAAAATGTATTCGCCGGTAATGGCAAAAAAGGTAAGCACTAAGTACAACACACTGTGTACAGGGTTTTTGGTAAATACAACCATTAAGCCAGACAGGACAGCAAAAAAGCCAAGGGCAAGGAAAGTGAACTTCTGTATGGAATCTTGCATCATTACTTGAGCGTTTTGTTTAGCTGGTTATGTGCATACTCAGGGTGCTTTTTAAATTCAAGCACTTCTTTTGTCTGACGTTTTGATACATCAACTCTCTCATCCATTGTCTCAACCAGCTTATCTTTTCCGTATACAAAAATGCCGCGCTGGTATTCTGAATCTACTTTTCTGTCGGTAAGGAAAATTGCTTCTTTCGGGCAGGCTTCTTCGCACAGGCCACAGAAGATGCAACGCAACATATTTATTTCATACACCGAAGCATACTTCTCTTCGCGATACAAATTCTCTTCGCCTTTTTTACGTTCTGCAGCCGTCATGGTAATAGCTTCGGCAGGACAGGCAACGGCACAAAGTCCGCAGGCAGTGCAGCGTTCAGCACCATTATCATCGCGCTTCAGCACATGCTGGCCACGATATACCGGTGCAAACTCACGTGTTTGCTCCGGATATTGAATGGTGACCTTTTTCATGAAAAAATGCTTCAGCGTAATAGCCATACCACCAATAATGGCAGGTAAATAGAGACGCTCTTTCAGAGTCATCTTTTTATCTACCGCTACTTTCGATCTTGTTGTTAACGCCTGCATTTTCTTTTCTTTTAGTGTATCCTACCGGTTGCCCACATTAAAAATCCTGTCAACCCTATGTTAAATATGGACAAAGGTATCAAAACTTTCCAGCCTAAATTCATCAGCTGATCGTACCTGAAACGAGGTAAGGTCCAGCGAACCCACATAAAGAAGAATATGAAGAAAATGATCTTGGCAAATAAGAAAATGACGCCCAGTATTGCTAAGAAATTACCCGATGCAATGTGACCAATGAAGGGCATGTGGTATCCGCCAAAGTAAATTGTAGATATTACCGCCGATGAAATGAACATGTTAATGTATTCAGCAAACAGGTAGAAACCCAGTTTCATACTGCTGTACTCGGTATGGTAACCGCCAATAAGCTCTGAATCACTTTCAGGTAAGTCGAAAGGAGTACGGTTGGTTTCGGCAAAGGCACATATTAAAAAGATAAGGAACCCCAACGGCTGATATATAACATTCCAGTGCCAGCTGGTTTGCATAGCCGCAATTTTGCCCAGGCTAAGTGTGCCCGTATGCATTACCAATGCTATAATGGCAAGGCCCATAGCAATTTCGTAGCTAATCATTTGCGATGAAGCACGCAGTGCGCCCATCAGCGAGTATTTGTTGTTCGATGCCCAGCCGCCAATCATTATGCCGTATACACCAATAGATGTAACCGCCATAATATATAGTATGCCAATATTAATATCGGTTACCTGTAATGGGTAATAGGTATTACCAATGTGTAATGAAGTACCCCATGGAATAACCGCACCGGTAATGCACGATGTGAACATAGCCACACTCGGGCCCAATACAAACAGGAACTTATTCGATACGTTAGGAATGATCTCTTCCTTCATGAACATTTTTACACCGTCGGCAAGCGGTTGCAGAATACCTATAGGTCCTGCACGGTTCGGGCCAAGCCTGTCCTGCATAAAGGCAGCAACTTTTCTTTCGCCATAAGTGCTATACATAGCCATAACCAGCGATATAACAAAGATGATTATCACCAGCAGGGCCTTATATAACAAGAATGACATCATACGTTCTTATCGAATTTTGGCGGGGTTGCAGGGTTCAGCTGCTCAAAGTGGGTATGGCCCATTTTCAATTGCTTCTCATTCTCGTAATGATTCTGTGCAATAACCGAGTGCCTGTCAACATGCGTTGGCTTTTCAATTATCCAGTCTTCTTTTTTCTTATGGTCGAAACGGCATTCGTTGCAGATAAACGATTCTACCTCGTTGTTTTTATCAAAGCGGGCAGTAACCTTTATTACTTCTTCGCCCTTCAGCCACAATATTACTTTGCCATTGCACTTGGTACAATTGCGGTGAGCGTCCATTGGCTTATCGTACCAAATACGGTTACGGAAACGTGCTGTTCTGTCGGTAAGTGCACCCACAGGACATACATCAATAACGTTACCCGAAAAATCTTTATCCATTACATTTTGAATGAAGGTAGATATTTCAGCCACATCGCCACGGTTCATTACGCCATGCACACGCTGGTCGGTAAGCTGTTCGGCTACGCGCACACAACGGTAGCAGAGTATGCAACGGGTCATGTGCAGCTTTATCTTATCGCCAATATCAACCATTTCAAAGGTGCGGCGCTTAAACTCATATCTTGTTTTTTCGAGGCCATGCTCATAGCCAAGGTCCTGCAACTTGCATTCGCCGGCCTGGTCGCATATAGGGCAATCTAAAGGGTGGTTAATCAGCAGAAACTCAACTACTCCCTTGCGGGCTTCCATTACTTCGGGTGAGGTAAGGTTTTGCACTACCATACCATCCTGCACCGTGGTTGAGCACGATACCATAAGTTTTGGCATAGGGCGTGGGTCCTTAGCGGAACCCGCTGCCACCTTTACCAGGCAGGTACGGCAAAAGCCGCCTGTTTGTTTTAGCTTGGAATAGTAGCACATGGCAGGGGGTACTATCTTCCCTCCTATCATGCGTGCCGCATTCAATATAGTTGTGCCCTCAGGCACTTCTATCTCTATACCATCAATGGTTACTTTCGGCATACGCTTTTATATAGCGCACAAATATATTGATTTTTGGAAAGGTGAAAAGGGAATTAATTAACATTCTTTGAACTTGTTTGCCCCCTTCCTTACTCTTTAACTATGCAATAACGTTAGTTGCTACACGAACTGTCGGCTTAATTATTATTCCATCAAATTTATTTAGTATCATTTTTTTTCTTTCTTCCACGAAACCTTCAAAATTTTCAATTTTCCAAAGCTCTTTGTTGTCAGGAATTAAATGAAGCTCAAGATATTCTTTGGATTTGTTAGCAAACCACAATTCAGGTAAAGTATCTGTCTTCTCACCTGCTCCATTTTCCTGAGCCGTAAGCAACATACAATTTGCAATCTGATCTCTCTGTTCAGCCTTGTACTTCATAACGTTCATTTTACCAGTACTTTGATTTGCAATTTTTATCTTCTTTAGTTTGCTCTGAGGGAAAATATGATCTACTTGGGGTTTATTCTGATAATAACTTGGTTGGTAATTAAAATCATACCACATATTAAATAGAAGATGAATTTCTTTGGAACCATAAAAGGTTTCAAGTATTGTATCTTTAGAAATCTCAAGATTTCTACCTTCCGCTCTAATTACTCCAAATATTTCATTAGTATTAAATTGCTTTTGTTCATCAATCTTTTTAATACACTTATCAATCAGAGTGTCTGGGCTGCCACTGAATGCCCCAGCTAATAAAGTCCTTAAAAGGTATTCTTGTATTCCAATTGTCGAAGTCCATTTATCTTTATAATGGTACCGGTAATATATTAATGGAATGAGTGCTAAATAAGATGGAAGGGTTTCATCAGTTCTTAAAAATGTTTTCCCATATATATAATCTTTTACATCTTTTATCGAATCAGAAATATCTTTCCAATTATTAATGATATTATCTTTTGTAGTAGCGTCTCTAAATTTTTCAACATTATATGCTGCTCCTTTCCCAAATATTGTAAGGCAAGTTTTCAAAATGAAATCACGATTAAACTTATACCCTGTTTTATTTATTTCATCAAGTATATCCTCCATATTATCATCTGCTTCATCCCATGAAGAAGTGAGTAAAGAGAATAGTAAATCTGATTTACCTAGAAGGGTTCCACCAGCATTCGCTCTTATAAAAATCTCAACAATATCATTCTCCGTATATAAGTTTGGGTTGTCTATGCTAT
>DATHNG010000158.1:0-6693 GCA_035486275.1 Bacteroidia bacterium | reverse complement strand
GTATTTCATCAAATATTAACAAAGCACCCGTTTCGTTACAACGCTTGCGTAGGGCTTGTAAAAATGTTTTGCCTGGAACAACTACTCCAGCTTCACCCTGAATTGGTTCAATAATTACACAGGCTGTTCGTTTAGTAATATTTTGCAATGCCTCTTTATTTCCATAGGGCAAAATTGTGATACCCGGTAAAAGAGGCCTGAATGGCATTTTAAGCGCTTCGTCACCCATTACACTTAATGCACCATGTGTGCTGCCATGATATGCATTTGTAAAAGAAACTATCCCGGTTCTTCCTGTATATCGCTTGGCCAGTTTCAAGGCCCCTTCTACTGCTTCACTACCTGAATTAACAAAATATACCGAGCCAAGTTGCTTTGGCAATTTTTGGCATATTTTCCTTGCAAAATTAACCTGAGCAGACTGCACATATTCGCCGTAAACCATAACATGGGTATGTTTATCAGCCTGTAGTTTAATCGCTTTCACCACAGCCGGATGCCCATGCCCCAGGTTACTTACAGCAATTCCGGAAATAAGGTCTAAATATCTTTTACCTTCTATATCTTTCAACCAGGCACCTTTGGCGTTTACAATTTCCAATGATAATGGTGCAGGGCTGGTTTGTGCCAGGTAACTAAAAAAGTCTTTCTTCTGGGAGAGAGATGAGGCCATTAATTTTTGGCAACGCTTTTACTTTTTTTTAAGCTTGGCAGTTGTATCCTTGAAAGTAGCTTCAGCAAACTCTTCAACATGTCAAAGTAAAGTGTAATTGCAAGCAATACTGTCATTCCCCATATAATACCAAGATTAACCCAGAAAGTATCAAACAACTGCCCGAATATCCTCTTATTAGGCGCGTAAAATTGAGCATTACCAAACATGCTGGATCGTATAGGATCTAAATATACAGGATCAGCACGCTGAATTAATTCATGATCCACTTCAATTATCCGGGTAAAGTCGTTGTGATTTGTAACTAAATCTGCCAGGTTATCATTTTGATAATCGTCTTTTTGCTTATCAAAGTCAGTTTTTAATGCATCAGTTGAAGATAATGATTGAACCAACTGGTCTTCTTTATTATCAACTGTTAAATACTGCTGCACATAGTAATCGTTTATGGTATTAAAGTATGCAGAGGTTTTACTGGCAATACTTGGTGTAAAATGCTGCAAATCTAAACTATCAATATATGGGTATGCTAGTGTAGGGGTAAGTATAAGCTGTTTACCAATTTCATTTTTCAGTAACAACAGTTCATCGCTCACCTTCTGCTGCATCTGTGGGTTCTTATAGTTACCCTGTGCATCGCCGAGTGCATTTTTCATAGAAGTTAACCATTCGTTCTTCCTGAAATTAGCTATGCTTTTGTACTTATCGTATATATAGAATTTATTTTCGTAATCATTGTTCTTGAACTGATCTACTGTTAAAGCTTCAAATGCCCAGCGTGATGCCATTACCTGGCCCACGAACGGAACTTCAGTTTGTGAAGTAAGGGTAGGATTGATCTTATCAAATTTCACCACAATACCGCTCAAAAGTAATTGTGGTATAATCAGGAACGGTATCAGAATATAGATAGTTACGGCAGAGTTAAAGCTGGCCGATATATTTAAACCTAACAGGTTGGCAAAGCATGAAACGCTGAACAGTACAAGCCAATAATCAAACCACATTCCTTTAATATTCAGCAGAGAATTACCCACAGCTACAAACAAAACCATTTGTATAGCCGAGATGGTGAACATGATCATTATTTTAGAAATGAAATAACTGCCTTTACTTAAGTTCAGGAAAGCTTCACGTTTACGAATTTTCTGATCCCTGATGATTTCTTCAGCACTAACCATTAAGCCAAGGAACAAGGCAACGATAACCGACATAAATATATAAGTCGGTACGTTTTCATTAGCACGATATATATAATCTACCTTTTTAGCTGCATCGCTGGTATGGAACCTTACGAGGTATGCAAGTATAAACGCCAATAGTGGTGCCTCTACCAGGTTGATTGTTACATATTGTGTATTGGTGAGTTTCGATAAAATATCCCGTGTAACAAATGTTTTAAACTGGCTTATAAGGCTTGGTACTGAAAACTCCGCAGGTGGAACCTTTTCATGTTTCTCATCGTGTGGCGGAGGAGAAAAATGTTTTAAGAAATGAGCATTCCATTCCGGTGCCGATATTTTGCGGTTGCGGGTAAGATCACCGTATTCATCTAATACCTTCGCATCAATAATATTGAATATCTGCTCTGGGTTTACGTTACCGCAGGTCTGGCACTCACTTTCGTTAGCGTTAACCTGGTTGCTTATCATTTTAAAATAAACCACAGCATCAACAGGGTTTCCATAATAAATAGGGAACCCACCGGTGTCGAGCAGGAACAGTTTATCAAACATCTTAAAGATGTCTGACGAAGGCTGGTGAATTACTACAAACACAAGCTTACCTTTCAAGGTCAACTCTTTTAGTAAGTCCATTATATTTTCAGAATCTCTTGATGACAAACCCGACGTAGGTTCATCAACAAAAAGAACGCCCGGTTCGCGAATAAGTTCAAGTGCAATATTTAAACGTTTGCGCTGGCCACCGCTTATTGTTTGCTCAAGCGGATTACCCACTTTCAAATTTCTTGCTTCAAAAAGGCCAAGATCGCTCAATACCTCATTCGATCGTTTTGTAATTTCCTCATCATCAAGGTTACCGAATGATAGCTTGGCGCTATAAAACAAGTTCTGGAAAACGGTTAGATCTTCTACTAAAAGATCGTCCTGTGGTATATAACCAATCTGGCCTGATATGGTAGGATCATCAGAGTGAATACTGATTCCATTTATCAGAACCTGCCCTTTTGTAGGAGTAGAAAGGCCATTCAAGATCTTTAACAGGGTGCTTTTACCGGCGCCACTGCCACCCATTATACCTACAAGTTTGCCCGATTCTTCCCTAAGGTTAATATCGTGCAGACCCTGTTTGTTTTTATTGAAGAAGTAATCAATATGCCTTACCTCAAATACAATTTTCGAAGTTGATTTACTGCTTAAGAATGCGCCAACAACATCGCTGTAATATATAGGCCTGATCTTAGGGTTACGTACCGATGCCCCCTGGTTAAATACGTTTACCTTAGAAGGCTTAATAACCTGTCCGTTAAGGTACATAGTTGCAGTACCCAAATAACGGAACACATACATGTTTACACTGCCAACATGAAGTATACATATCTCCCCTTCAAGGTCCTCACAGTAAATATGCCTTATGTTGCTTTGCGTTGCTTCCGTCTTACCATCAATTATCAGCAACTCCGCTGTATTAACGGGTCTGCCAACAGGTGATTCTACAAAGTCTTTAATACAAGCAAACTCATCTACAGAAATATTGAAGCTCTCTGATACTGTTGTAATAAACTCAAGTTCCTGCGGAGATATTCCTGATTCTGAATTAACGAATTCTATTAAACGAATAAGAACGACAATCTTTTGTTTTTGAGCAAGTTCCTTATTAATGTCACTGCAAATACGAAGTACTTTAACTGAATTAAGTGATAACCTTTTTTCGCTACCGTCTTTTTTCTTAGAGGTTTGATGAAGTTCGTCCAGATATTGCTCATACAGAGTTATATACTGCTCAACCAATTCCTGGTTAAGCTGTTCTTTTAAAAAAGAACGTACTACTTCAGTACCTTTTATGTTTTCGCCCGATTCTGCTTTTGCAATAATTGCAAAAAGCTGCATCAAAGCCCTTAGTATTCTTTCACTCATAGTTTAAATGTACGTGACAAATATAAAAAAAAACCATCCCCAAAAATATTCTGTTGGGGATGGTATAAATGCTAAAAAAACCGCCTTTATTGTGTCATAACCTGCCCCAATACCTGCTGGTTAACAGTTACAGGGTATTTGCTACGTAATTCTGTGAGCCACTGGCTCATCAGGTAATTTTGGTAGTCGGTTGTCACCATTCCCCTAACATCATCAAGGCTTTTCGGGGTTGGAGGAACAATTTTTCTTACATCAACAAAAACAATCTTGCCATTTACCGTCTGGTTTTCTGATATACCTTGTTTCCAATTGGCATCAACCATTGCATTATCCTTTTTCTCATACATATTTCCCTGAACGCTTGCTGAGTTCGCATCTTTGGCATTTACTGCAGCCAGTATTTCCTTATCAGTTTTACCTTCTTTAATGAGCTTTTTTACTTCTTTAGCAACTTTCTCGTCACTACAGGTAAATATCGATGCGTCTGCACGTTCACCCCACATATAGGCATTTTTATGCTGTTCATGGTATGCTTTTAAGCCAGTAGTGTCTTTTAAGGCCTTGGTCCATACCATTTTATCAGTAATATCAAATAAAAGTATGCCATCTCTGTATTCATCAATCATTTCTGCAAATGAAGGATACTCCTTCTCCAACCTGTCGTTTTTAAACTTCAGGCACTGTTCTTTAACAAACTTCGGATAAAGCCTGTTCACAGCAACTTCTCCACCTTTATTTTCACCGGTAACCTGGTTATGGCTCAAATATTGGGCAAAATCCTGCTGGGTAATAGATTTGCCACCCAATGTAAACATTGTCTTTGTAAGGTCTTTTGCCTTATCAACTGTCCATTTATTGGTATAAAAGGTTTCATCAACCACTTTATAAAAGTCTTCTTTCGCTTTCGGGTCTTCTTTAAATTCATATTTCTGCTTTATCTCTCTTACCAACGCATTTACTGATTGCTCAGACCTATCATCACGCAATACCTTTGAAGTAATGCTTTCTTTAACTGAATCATTAAATGCAGGTACGCCTTTTTTGCCTAGCAATTTTACAATATGCCATCCGTATGCGGTACGTATAGGAGCAGAAACATCGCCTACATTCTTCAATGAAAACGCAGCTACTTCAAACGGAGCAGGCATTCTTCCCACACCAAACCATGGCAATGCTCCGCCATGCTTACCCGATGAAGGGTCTTGTGAATATTTTTTTGCAAGGTCAGCAAAATCCTGTCCTTGCTTAACCAGCATGTACAATGAATCTATTTTAGTTTTCAATTTAAGTGAGTCTGCCGCCTGCATTTTAACCGGTGTGCGAATCATTATATGTGCCACAAGAATTTGGCCGGCATCCACTTTTTTATCCGTTACTTTAATAAGATGGTACCCGAGCGGTGTATGAATCGGCATTGATATATCTCCAACTTTTGTATTATATAATGCATTTTCAAAAGGATAATATGTTTCAAGCGCAGTAAAGTACCCTATTTCTCCACCATGACTTGCTGAACGATCATCCATAGAATATTTCTTGGCAGCTTCCTCAAAGGTTATTTGCTTTTTCACAATATCCTCGCGTATCTTCAGTGCTTTGTTATACGCTGCTAATGTATCAGCAGGTAATGCGTCGGTTGATAGCTTTATTAGTATATGGCTTGCCTGAACATCGGTCTTCATCCTTTCATAGGCCTCCTTTACAAGGTTATTTTGAACTGCAGTATCACGCATGTAAGGATCTGCAAGCTTTTGCCTGTATTCGTTCATTTCCTGTTTAAACGATGGAGTGGTATCCAGACGTGCGTCAATGGCTGCATTTACTTTCAGCCTGAATTCAGTATATAATGAAAGATAATTATCAAGCGCTTTTTTGCTTTTGGCAGAATCTTTCGGAAGATTCTTATAGTACATTGCTTTAAACTCCTGTAAAGATACCGGACGGGTTCCTACAGTCATTAATACTTGCGGGTCGCTTACCTGAGCATTTGATTGTAGAGTGGCAAGTACAGAAATAATACAAAAAGGGACAAAAAAATACTTTTTCATAGGTTTTTATTTAACTGCTTAATTTAAAAGAGGAACAAAAATAATAATTTTGGAATACCGAAAGCATTGACTGGAAAGCCATTTAGACTTTATATAAAGTTTTTTAACAATATTCGGTTTTTTTACATTCAAAAATGTACATTTGTCGCAGTATGCGGCACATATATTTACTGTTTTTCAGCGTATTAATTTATGGTACTGCCAGTGCTCAGGACAAAGGGGTTTCTTCGGGAGATTTTTCCGCAGGTAATAGCCTTTTGCTTAAGAATAACTATGCACAGGCACTTCAATCATTTTCCCGTGCATATACCTCAGATTCACTGAATGCTAACCTGAATTACAAAATAGGCCGATGCTATATTGGAATGGAAGGTAAGAAAGAGCTGGCTGTAAGGTATTTTGAAAAAGCTGTAAAAAATATTACCCTTAAATATAATCAGGCAAGTGTAACTGAAACGGCCGCCCCTGAAAATGCATATTATTACCTGGGCATTGCCTACCATGCTGCATATAAATTCGGTGAGGCCATAAACAGCTTTAAAACATTCAGGCTACATGTAGTTGCAAAAGATTCATTAGCTGAAATTGACCATAGAATAGAACAGAGCGAAAACGCAAGAATGTTTACTGTGGCTCCAAACAGTGCAAAAGTTATTAGTGTGGGAGATAGCATTAACAGCATTTATTCTGATTTCAATGCACTACTGGCATCGGATGAGTCATTTATAATATTCACGTCCGATAGGCCTGTAGCAGGAAATAATTCAGATAATAATGGTAATACTGCATCAATTTATATAAGCTACAGAAAGAATGATACTTGCTGGGGTATGCCGCATTTGTACGACAAAACGCTTAACAATATGCCGTATAC
>DATHNG010000157.1:0-9701 GCA_035486275.1 Bacteroidia bacterium | reverse complement strand
ATTCAAAGATGCATCATACGTAAACGTTTCATACAAATTATTTTCTGTCCGGTCTGACAAATTGCCATTGGTAGGATCAAAATCATAAGTACTGCTCTGATAACCTAGTGCCGAAATACTTTGAAGTAAACCATAAGGGCTATATGATTTTACAGTGTTCACACCATCGCCCAAGGTATAATCTACGTATTGTCCGGCAGGGTTCATATAGTTGGCGGTCCATATTGCGGTGCTGGTAGCAGTGTTGTCCGTTTCCACAAGGAATCCATAATTACTTCCATCGTATATATTCGTAATTTCAAATCCCCCAGGATAGGTTTTATTAATTAAATATCCATAAGTTGGGTCGTAGTAATATGTTGTGGTAAGCCCGTTAACATCCATAGTCAACGGCCTGTGCAAATCATCATACGTATAGCTAATGGTACTTGTATAAGTAGCGGCGGTATTTACTAATTGCTGGTTTAGCAACTGGTTCAAGCCATCTACACTGGTAACGTAGTTATACGTATATGTTCCTTCCGCGCTACTTACTTTGGTTGTAGGCCTGCCAAGCAAGTCGTACGTCATAGTGGAGGTATTTCCATTCGGGTCTTCCTGGCTATATAACTGGTTGTAGGCATTATAAACATAACTATAATTACCTGAGAAGTTTACATCACTCAAACTGGCTTGCCTGCCATAATCATCATAGGTGAAGGTCTGTACCGTTTCTCCATTCAGTATTACCGATGACGCATGTCCATTACTTAAATAGGTATAATCTGCCGAGCTATAAACCGTAGTAGGGCTGCTAAGAAGATAATCGGTGGAGTTTACCATTGCACCTGAAGGGTCGGTAGTTTGGCTGGATGTTGTACCATCGGGCTTGGTAGTTGTTACTGTTGTATTGCCCGCCACCGAAGTATAGGTAATAGCTGAGGAAAGTGTGGCAGCACTAGCGCAGGTGCTTGTTACGCTGGTTAAACGATATTCAACGTCATTATACAATTTGGTAATTGTAACCGGGTCATAATCTCCATAAGAACTGGAGATAGTTGCTTTTTGATAATTATTGGTGGACTGATAATCGTGCCCCATAGCATCATACGCTTGTTCTTTAAAAACATTTGCACTTAATGTGCTGCTTTCAACAATTGTTTGGCGGTCGAACCAATCGTAAAAGGTTAACAGAGGCGGAGAACCAATTTTGTCGGAATATACAGAATATAGAGAGGTCGGAGTAACATCAAATGGGTCGGAACCGTCAATAGGTAATTCGCCGGAAGTAACCCAATTATAAGTTAAGGTTTGAGTTAATCCATCAGGTGTAATTATTTCCGATGACCTTCCAAAAGCATCGTAGTAGTAATCTGTTTCAAGAGCGTCAGGGGTAATTACAGAAGCAGGTTTTCCCCACATGGAGTTGTAAGTATAATAAGTTACTTGTCCTAAAGGGTTGGTGGATGAAGTTTTAAATTGCGACCAGGTATCATACGTAGTGGAGTTTGTTTCGGCAGTGGCTATACATTTTGGGTCGGTGGTTGTTGTGGTATAACTTAATATTGCCCCGGTATGAGTATCGTAGGTATTTGAGGTTGTTACAGACCCTGTGGTGGAAGGATCGCTAGTAGTGGAAAGTAAATGCCCATAACTGTCCCAACTATTAGATACTATTCTTGTATAGGAAGGATTGGAAAGATAGGTTACAGTTGAAGTATAGGTAGAAACTGAAGATGGAATCCATGTTCCATTTGACACATAGGTATTCTGTATATCTGAAGTCTCTACAGTGGTAGAAGTACTTGGCACACTAATCTGGCTATTCTTATCCGTTATATTTCCATAACTATCATACGTGTAATTTGTAGTATTGGTAATACCAGCAATATCATCATTATGGACGCTTTGTGTTTGCTGTACAGTATAACGCAAGGTACCAAGGGCAAGGGGAACGGAAGTATAAGTATAGGCCGCATCTGAAATTGTAGTAGCTGTTGAAACTGCGGTAACAGTACTTGTGCTTGGCACCATATTGTCGAACGAGGGTGTGACAGAATAGGTAGTTGAGGTATTATAGCCTGAAATGGTGTTATACGAACTAACATTTAAAAAACCTAGCAAACCTAATCCCAACCTATTGGCAATTAGATCCTGATAAGAATAGGTCGTGCTATTCGTGTCGGTGTAAGTAACATAATTACTGTTACCATCTTTATTTATAGTGGTTGTAGCGTGATTTCCGGTGCCATCCACAGAAGTCAGGCGGCTTACAACATACATTGGCGGCTGAATATCGAGTAAGGTATTGCTGCTTGAACTATTCCTGTAATCGGCTATATTAGGCCGGCTATAAATACTTGAATTTGCAAGAGACTGGTATGAAAATTGTACTGTTTCATTATATCCATCCACTGCTTCTGCCAACTGCCTAGAATGAGAACCCGAATGAAAATACAATAATAAAGGCGTTCCGTCTACTGCACCATCCCCTATATCGTTCTCTAACAATAAATCATCTACACCATCTCCATTAAAATCTCCAAAGGAAATTTGCCATGTCTCAGGATTTATATTATGGTTTGCAAGAGTAATTGTATCGCCCAGAACAAATGAAGTACCTGTGCTATACCAGGTATTAATTACCGTACTCTTTGCACCGGTATAACTATCATACGTTGGTGTAAATTCCAGTATATCTGTTTTTCCATCTCCGTTCACGTCATGGGCATAATAATAATGCGCAGGGTATAAAAAAGGATTATCCGCGGTAGAAAGACCGCTTGCCGTCAATGATGCATAATTACCACCGCCTTCACCATAGTTTGTTGTCCACACCGAAGTAGAAGCATCATAGGTAAGGACGTCGGTAATTCCATCTCCATTGAAATCACCATACAACACATAGGGAGAACCTGAATTAACTATACTTGTGGTAATACCATTCACATTTTCCAAGCCATAAGTAGTGATAGGAAAATATGAATCATACGCTCCGGATGCGGTGTAGCTAGAATTATATAATACATAGTTTGAGTCACTTGCAACATAGGAATTATTATTGTATTGGAACCCTGAATTATCGGGTTGAATTACAATTCCGTTACCAGGGGTTGCAAGTCCCGATAATGTATACCCTCCATCAACCTCTGCACAATAATTTGGTTGTCCATAAACTTGAGTAGCATCAAAACTTACAATTACTTTTTGAGGGCTACCGTTTCTTTCAATTACATTAACTAATTCGGTTTTTCCGTCCCCGTTCAAATCCATTGGAATAGCTTGTGAGAAATCCAAAAACATTCCGAAGTATTCTTTAGTGGTAACTTCAAAATTAGGGCTTGGTATGCCAGTAGGTACAGTTGTAAAAGACATTGAAGGTTGTTCCTGTGGTATTAGTGAGGAGGAGCTAACATTAAGCCAAACTCTATAATATGCTGTATCGTGGACAGGGTCAAAATGGTAGTTAAAAACATCGACCTGTCCGTCACCATTCAAATCAAGGTAAAATGTACCGCTTAAAGTAGTTCCCTGAGGAGCGCTGGCATCCAAAAGCTCCGAAGAATTACTATACATATCATAGGCTTTCAAAACATTGGCAGTCGCAAATGATGTACCGGTAGATAGTGCAATATTAATATCCTCTTCTTGGTCAGCATCTTCCTTAGTAGCAGTTGTAAAAGTAGAGACCGCGTAATCGTCTCTTCCATCACCGTTAAAATCTCCAGCGAATTGGCTCAAACCACCTAGGGGAGTATTACTCATTGGATTAAGATAAGCAAGCGTACCTTGAGAGGTTGGGTATCCGGCGGGAAAACTATAACTATTTGAAGTGAAATAAGGACAAGAATTTTCACCATTGTGTAATACCTGACTACTCCAACCAAAGCCAAATTCTGTAGGAGGAGGTGGTGGCCCTTCTCCAGTCCAATCAGAAACTTCTCCATTCGTTCCATATAAAGAAATCACATCTTCTTTCCCATCACCATTATAATCTAACAATGTAAACTGTGATGCCTGGCCATATCCCGATATACCATCTGAGATTCCTCCCAAGGCGGATGGATCTGCCTGAACACAATAATTTGAATGGAGAAAAGGGGCCAATGTTCCGGTACAGGATGAACCAACAATTGGTGCATCTGAGGCATAACTAAACTTTAATGGATTAAGGGTAGTATAATCAGAGCCAGTTTCATCTATCTCCTGCAAGAAGGTATATAAATTGCTTGTATAAAGAAAAGAATATTTTTTGAAAAACGTACTGTGGGAATTAATTGTAATATTTTTTAAAATAACAGTTGAGTTTAATGCTCCTCCTGCCACGTAGGTAGTATTTGGATCGCTTTTGTTTGCATATGTAAATAATACAGAGTTATAAGGTGCAAACCCTCCGGTAGTACTATTTCCTGTATAATCTATTTCCTGAACACGGATCTCTCCATTATTACTCATGTAATGGAATGTAATATAATTACCAAATTGATCAGTTATTTTGTCAACATACCATGCATAAGTAGTAGTTTTTCCGACAGGGATTAACCTGGAATCATTTGTGTTTCCATATTCTATAGTCAATCCATTTTTGGTTTGAACTTGAAACCAAGCAGGACCAACACCTCTTGATCCATAAGAAGTAATCAAATCATACGTTTCGCTTTCTGTGGCATAGGTAGTACCACTTATTCCATTGTCACCAGAAGTTGTAATTAATCTGTTACCGTCCAATGTAAACCAGTCAGCATTAGTAAGTGTAACACCCTGTGTTTGGTCAGGATATGCTTCTCCAAAATTATGATAAGGAGTTTGGCCTGATCTGGATATACATGATAACCCTGCAAGGCTCCAACCATAACCTAATGAGCCTCCATTAGATTGGCTATTGTATGTAATTGATAGTTTTGGAGCCATCCCCATTGTTCCGGGTGGTACTACAATTGGAACACTATAAGAAGCTCCGCCGGAAGGAGAAACTCCATAACTATAAGGAGTCTTACCTACAGCTAAAGATGTATTTGGTCCAACAGTTTCTTCACTGGACAGTATATTTGTTTGCAGTTGAGAAACGTAAGTTATCGGTTGATTAATCGTAAAAGAAACAGTGGCAACTAAACCATTAATATCTGTTACAGTTATTGTATAAATTCCAGCAGAAAGTCCAAGATCCACCGAATTTGTTCCTCCATCCGACCATGAATAAGAATACGGAGAAGTTCCGCCAGAGACCATTGTGCTTACATTTCCAGTTGTTACACCAGTGCCACTCACAGTGTATGTAACCGTAGCTAAAACACCCAGCGGCTGTGTAATCGTACATGAGGCAGTTGCAGTACATCCATTATTATCCATTAGAGTAATTGTATAAGTACCCGCCATAAGTCCCTCTTCACTTGAATTTGTTCCATCTCCAGTCCATAAGTATGTATAAGGCGAAGTTCCACCAGATGAACTTGCTGAAACACTCCCATCACTCCAACCATTGTAAGAAACATTGGCTGTTACACTTGCAGAAACACTTAATGTGGTTGGTTGCGTAACGGTCGCCGACGAAGTTGCTGTGCATCCGTTTTTATCCGTTATAGTTATAGTGTAGGTTCCAATTGCAAGTCCTGTTTTAGTAGAATTGGTGCCTCCTCCTGACCAGGAATATGTGTAGGGAGAAGTTCCACCTGATGGGGTTGACGAAACGCTGCCATTGCTGCCGCCATTACAACTTATATTGGCTGTTACGCTCGCTGAAACATTCAAAGCTGTCGGTTCAGTAATTGTTGCGGAAGTAGATCCGGTACATCCATTATTGTCAGTAATAGTAATTGTATATGTTCCAGCCGATAATCCTGTCTTTGTAGAATTAGTTCCTCCTCCTGACCATGAATAAGTATATGGTGAAGTTCCACCTGATGGGGTTGATGACAAACTCCCACTATTTCCACCATTACAGCTTACATTGGCAGTTACGCTAGCTAAAACAGTTAAGACTGTAGGTTGAGTGATTGTAGCAGATGACGTTGCGGTACATCCATTATTGTCAGTAACAGTTATAGTATATGTTCCTGAAGTAAGACTAGCTTTTGTTGAGTTTGTCCCTCCAGCAGACCATGAATATGTATAGGGTGAAACACCACCCGAAGGGGTTGATGATACACTACCGTTATTTTCTCCGTTACAAGTTACATTGGAAGTTACATTAGCAGAGACAGTTAATGCTGTAGGTTGGGTGATAGTTGCAGTAGTAGTTGCAATACATCCATTATTATCGGTAACAGTTATTGTATAAGTCCCGGCTATGAGGCTTGCTTTTGTCGAGTTAGTTCCACCTCCCGACCAAGAGTAAGTATACGGTGAAGTTCCACCTGATGGGGTTGACGAAACGCTGCCATTACTTCCACCATTACAACTAACATTAGAAGTTGCACTCGCAGAAACACTTAAAGCAGTAGGTTGAGTAATGGTTACGGTAGACGAACCTGTTATACCATCATAGTCTGTCACATTGATAGTGTAAGTCCCTGCTGATAATCCCGTTACTGTTGAGTTTGTTCCACCACCAGACCATGAGTAAGTGTATGGCGTTGTTCCATGAATTACTGTAGTTGAAGCACTTCCTGTATTACCACCATTGCAACTCACATTTGCAGTCACACTTGTAGTTACATTAAGGGAAAGATATGCCACCCTTACGCGATTATTTGCATGATCAATAAAATAAAGATTGCCTTGCTGGTCAAATGCCATCATTCCCGGGTTATCAAGTTCAGCGGAACTTGCTTGGCCTCCATCACCTGAAAAACCTGAAGTTGTTATACCAGCTAAAGTATTAATAGTTCCTGAACTTATTTCCCTTATCCGATTATTACCAAAATCACCAATATATATAACCCCTGTTGAACTTACGCGAACTCCTGTAATGGCATTAATTTCCGCAATTGTAGCCGCTCCGCCATCCCCCGAATAACCCGCAACACCATTTCCTGCAATAGTGCTGATAGTACCCGAGGTAACTTTTCTGATTCGGTTATTATTTTTATCGGCTATATATGCATTTCCTGAACCATCTACATAAACATCAGCAGGGCCACTTAATTCAGCAGCAGTTGCCTGACCGCCATCGCCTGAAGACCCAATAACCCCATTTCCAGCAAATGCCGCAATAGTCAGACCTACAGAATTAACTTTCCGTATACGATCATTCCCACCATCAGCTATATATGCATTCCCTGAGCCATCAAATGTAATTTCTGTAGGACCATGCAGTTCTGCCGCAGTAGCCAGGCCACCATTTCCTGAAAACCCAGCAACCCCGTTTCCCGCAAATGTGCTCATTACTCCTGATGTATTTATTTCTCTTATTCGGTTATTACTCCCATCAGCAAAGTAAAGGTTGCCAGAAGCATCTAACGTTATCCCATGAGGAGCATTAATCTCAGCAGCAGTAGCTTGACCTCCGTCTCCATTAAAGCCCCCTACACCATTCCCAGCAATAGTACTAATGATGCCCGAAGTGCTTACTTTCCGTATTCTATTATTCTGTGTATCGGAAATATAAATATTTCCAGTGGCATCCACCGCTACACCGGAAGGAAGATTTATTTCTGCTAATGTCGCTGCACTTGCATCGCCTGAATATCCGGCAGTACCGTTGCCAGCTATAGTAGCTATGATTTGGGCTTTACTGTTTAATGCTGCTAAAAAAAGAAAAAGCAACGAAAAGATAAATCTCTTTAAGATTGCAGTAGGGGATATTTTGATTTTCATAAAAGGGAAATCAGAATGTTTATTTTCTTATTGATATAAATTTGCCAATCTTTCTACAGGGGAAGATTAATGAAAGCATTATAGAAATAGTAGGTTGGCTTTATATCAGGGGTAGGTCAGTAGGTAAATCAGAAAGATTTAATCAGGCCTATATAAATACCGAAGTCTTGAATAAGTGAGGGCAAAGATAAAAATACTTTGTTATCCGAATGTATTTGATTTATTAAATGGTAGGTTTTTGGCAATGAGTGGTCGACAGTATTTATTAAATGGTAGATTTTAGCGTGAATTGAAAATAATATTAGATTATAATTTATTGTCTAATATAATCCCAAAATCGCATACTTTGCTTTGATCTCAATATTTATTTACAGAACAATTAATTTCCCTGTAGATATAACACCGTCCTTAGAAACAATTTTATAGAAATACATCCCTTTGGGCTCTCCGGTTAAATCAATCATAGCTTTCTCTGAGTTTATATTTGAAGAATATATTTTTTCTCCCAACACATTCATAATTTCAATGCGTGAAATTTCTGCACTTGACTCAACTGTATAAGCTCCATTGCTTGGATTAGGATAAATGGTAGTTCCATTCTTATTGCTAACTTCATTTATTCCCGACACCATTTGAGAAAGGGCGCGTTTCCATACTCCTTGCGTTGCAGTTCCTGCATAAAGGTTAGTTCCGTCTGTCGCTAATGAATGCACTGCTCTATCTGTCAATCCTGTATTAACCGCAGTCCAAAGCAAGCCATTGTTACTTGTTACATAAACTCCACTGTCAGACCCTGCGAAAATATTTGAACCGTCCACAACCAGTGAATATACAACATTGTTGCCCGGCATACTGCTGTTTACTGCAGAAAATGTAACGCCATAGTCCTGGGTCAGATATACGCCAAGTTCTGTTCCAATAAAGACATTTGATCCGCTTCTTAGGATACATTTTGACGTATACCCACCGAGGAAGTTTTGGGCTGTCCAAATATTTCCATCATCATGAGTTACTTCTGCTCCGCCATATACACAAGCAATAATTATGGTACTGTCTATTGCTGTGTCTACCACCACACCATTTACCCCTCCATTACCCCAACCTGTAACTATTGGAGCCCAATTACCCCCATTGTTTGGAGAATAAAATATCCCGCCTGTTGCTCCGCCCCAGGTACCTGCAACTAGAAACCGTCCATATACAAGAATGTTTTGGGCGGCATTATTTAACCAGGTATTAATGCTGTCCCAATTACTTCCGTTATTGGTAGATGTATATACTTTGTTAATGCCATTGCCACCGGTGCAATATAATACCGGTCCTTTATTTGTAATGCAGCTAACGTCTGATCCGACCAGACCCGTATTAACTGCAGACCAACTTGTGCCGTTATCTATAAAGGCTCCTCCACTCTGGGTTCCGCAAAAAATGTTCGTGCCATTTGAACAAAGGGTTTGAACTATACCTCCGCTAAACGGGCCATTAGTAGTTTGCCATTGGGCATGTGCGCTCAAGCCAATCAAGGCGAGCATTGTGATAAAAAATAGTCTTGTTTTCATGTTGTTAATTATTTTGAGAAAACAAATATATAAATAAAATCATGTATAACACAAATTTGTGTTATTGATTATTTTTCAACACGCCCACCTTTGGCGTGTGAAATATTACAAAGACACTAAGTTTATAAAAGCTTTTGGTAAAAACCTACGCAAAATTCGGCTCCAAAAAGGGATGTCTCAAGAATATCTGGCAGATGAAGTGGGTATTCCTACTAATCAGGTAGGACGGATTGAAAGAGGGGAAGTTAATACGTCAATAAGCACTGCTAATGCTTTGGCAAATTCGTTAGGTATTAAAGTTGTTGAACTATTTGAGTTTATCGAAAAGGAATAGTAATACAAAACCGCTTGATAATCCCGTAAACATCTGTCATTAAAGGAACAGTAAGAAACGGCAAGGAGGAATTG
>DATHNG010000156.1:0-40801 GCA_035486275.1 Bacteroidia bacterium | reverse complement strand
AAGTGAAATAGTTTTACTGCTGAACCTGTTCCCCGTCTTTATACATTACTTTCCTTTCCACGTTACCATTCTTATCGTAATATATCCACTCGCCATCGGGCACGCTACGTGGATTCAGCTTTTCCTTTGTTACTATTTTATAGTTAGTTGTGCTTTGAATTTTTCCATCAGGAAAATACGAAGTGCATTTGCCCGATAGCTTACCATCGGTAAGCGTTTGTTCCTGCACCAATACGCCATACTGATCATAAAATGCCCATTTGCCTTCAGGCTTGTCGTCCTTATAATCACCTTCCTGAATTTTTATGCCTGATGGCTGCTGAAATATCCAATGCCCTTCCTTCTTACCATCCTTGTAAACACCTTCACGTTGCATGGTGCCATTGTCCGACCAATAGGTCCATTTACCTTCCTCAAGGCTTTTCAGTTGGTCACTATCTTTATAGGCAACCATTGGCTGAACTTTCATAGCAAGCGCCTTACTTAACGATCTTTCGCCCTGGTATTTCTGTTTCCCGTTATCGTACCATCCTTTCCAAAGGCCTTCCATATTGCCTGCTTTGTAAGGTCCTTCATCTTCTTCCTGTCCGTTACTGTACCATGATTTCCATAGACCATCTTCTTTATCATCGCGGTAATTACCTTTTTCTTTTACGCTTCCTGTTGGATACCATAAGGTCCATTCTCCCTGTTTCAAATTGTGCTTATAATTCCCTTGTTTCCAAACTGCATTACCTGAATAGTAATAGGTCCAGGTACTGTCCTGCTCATCGTTTTTAAAATATCCCTTGGCATCAGTATCCCCTGTTTCAGTAAAATAGGTCCAGAAACCTGTACGCAGGTTATGGTGCATGTCGCCTGTTGTTTGTGGTTTGCCCGAAGTAGCGTACCATATCCAGTGACCATCTTTTTCATTTTTGGTATAAAAGCCTTTTGCCTTTATTTTATTGGCAGGGTAGAATGATGAATACATCCCGTTCATTTTACCTGCCGAATACATGGCTTCATAATTCTCGTCCCCGTTCTTTACATATATCTTCCACAGGCCTTCCTTTAGCCCGCCGGCATAGTTACCCGTTGCCAATACTTTATTCGCAGCTGAGTATTCTGTAAAAGCTCCATTGCCGTTACTTATAATATTCTTCCCGGTACTGTCATTATATTCCATCAGGTATACCAAACTATCGGCATGGTTGGTAACCGATTTTAGCTGCCCTGTTGAGTACCACTCCTGCCACTTTCCGTTTTCTTTATCCTTGCTGAAATCTCCTTCTGTTTGTTTTCGGGCATTTGCGTAATATGATATGTAATGCCCCTCTTTCTTATCTTTCACAAACATGCCCTGGTTCTGAATAGTACCATTATCGAAATAATATATCCAGTTACCATCTTTCAAATCATTCTTATAGGGTGTTATGCTATTTACCTTTCCGTCCTCAAACCAGGTTTGCCATTTGCCATCCTTCAGGCCATTTTTATATGTGTTAATTTCCGCCGTATCTCCATTCGAAAAAAAGAAAACAAACACTCCATCAGGTTGGCCTTTTTTATAATTTTTAATAGCCTTTAATTTGCCTGTTTCGTAAAAATTCTTCCAAACGCTATCCTGGTAGCCCATTTTAAAATAACCCTGTTCTGCCACCTTACCATCTTTAAACCATATTTTAAATGGACCATGCTGCATGCCGTCTTTAAAATTGGTCTCGCTCTTTTTTATGCCTTTGGCGCTATCCCAATATGCTATTACGGGTTGTGCCTTTAAGGTAACTATTGAACAAATAAATAAGGCTATGGCTACTATTTTTCGCATACAATTTTTTATTGAAAGCAAAAATAACAAATGGAGAAGTGCATTTATTATGCATAACAGGAAAGTAATTCACAGGTTTGTAGAGTCATTTAAACTTCAATTGCACTGGTTAAAGCAAAGAATATTAGTATATTAGTCGCCTAATATTCGTTTAATCACACATTACGTATGAGAATAAACTACTTCAATTCCATCACATGCATATCAGCAGTAGCTTCACTGATATTGCTATCGTGCCATGGGAATAACAGCAATTCGAAGAACGGTGCAAATGGCGCTGATACTTTAACCAAAGCAACTGCACAGGTTGCCAACCAGGCCGACCAGGATTCAGAAACCTATTTGTTACCTTCACCTTTACAAATAGCATCCATATTTAAAAACTCAGGCTTAACCTATTTACCGGGCATAACGGCTCCGTTTAAAGATGCTGCTGCCTTTAACTCACAATTTGACAGGGCACTGAACATGGGTGTATATAGCGCTGATCTTTCATATTGCATATTGAACAAGCAAACTGATGATGCAGTTAAATACTTAAACATTGTAAAAAGCCTTTCTGACAAGCTTGGTTTTGGCAGTGTATTTGAATCGAATTCTTTTCTGAAAAGGTTCCAGAGCAATATGAACAGTACCGATTCATTAGCTTCACTTATTGCTGAACTGCAAATGGAAACTGATACCTACCTTGAAAACAACAAGGAAAAATACATTGGCGTAATTGCTTTTGCCGGTGCATGGGTTGAAAGTATGAGTACCGGTAATGCGGTTTACGAAAAACAAAAAACAGCTGGTGTAAGTTCACGTATTTCAGAACAAATGAACATACTGGAAGGCCTTGTTAAGCTTTTAACCAAGTATCAGTCGGCCGACAATAACATAGCTGGCCTTATTGCCCAACTGAAAGATATTAAAACCACATATGAATCATTTGACGAGGTAAAGAGCTACAACCCCGATAGCGAGCAACCTATATCACTTACACCTGACCATGTTAGCCAGTTAGGCAAATCAATTCAAGCACTAAGAAGTAAATTCATAGCATCGTAATAATCAGGCAAAACTTACCGGCATGAAAAAGCATAATCTATTCGTGTTACTATTCGTTTCTATGTTAGCAATATCTGCTATTGGCCAGTCCTACGAGTATTGTGACACAAAAACCCTGAAGGACAGCTGCAAAGACTATCTAGACAAACCATATAAATACGACGCAGCAAATATTATATTGGTTACCCTGGGCAGGAAACCTCAAATGAAAGAAGTAGAACTTCCTATGTTCATGGGCGAAACATACAGGCTTATATTTAATACCTACGCTTTACCTCCTGGTGTTGAAATACATGTGTATAATAAAGATGCCGACCATGACAACAGGAAAGAATTGTTCAGCTGCAACAGTTCTGATGCAAGCAAAAAAATGTTCATGTGGGATACCGATCATTTTCATAGCAAGCTATATGTTGATTACGTAATTCCTGCAAACCACGATGCCCCACCTGCCGGAACAGATGCCCCACTCATACAGGGCTGCGGGGTATTGGTAATTGGTTTTAAATAAACATGTAGATGCTCAAAAAACTGCTCCTTATTTGCATTCTTATCGGCTTTCCTTTTATGGAAGTCAGTAATGTAAATGCACAAGATTGTAATCCCCATAAAATTGCCCGTAAGTACAAGGACAACCTTGGTGATTATAAATACGACAGCTATGCATATAATGAGGTGCAGTTTACAGATAAACCACAAACTATTGAAGTAATTTTCTCAGCCTATGCGGGGTCTATTTATAAACTGGTTTTCGGCACTTCTTTGTTTGATGAGAATGTGAAGGTTAATATTTATGACAAAAGCGCAAGGGTAAAGAACAGAAAGAAACTGTATGATAACAATAGCGGTATTGACAATATGTTCTGGGAAATACTTATAGACAAACCGGGTACCTATTATATTGACTATGATATTCCTGCCAAAGATAAAAGTGCTTCATCCGACGGCTGTATGGTTATTCTTATCGGTTTTAAGAACTCGCCTCCGTCAACAGGTAAAAAATAATAGAAAACACTATTCGTCTTTTGTGTTAGGGCAAATGCTAAATTTGCTTTCTATCTGAAATACTTATTTTATGGCAACAGACAATTTCCAGGCACCCGATTATTTTTTGGTTGACGAACTTTTTACGGAAGAACATCGCCTGATACGCGATACAGCCCGTGCATTCATAAAAAAAGAATTATCACCCATTATTGAAGAAGCTTGCCAGAAGTGCGAATTTCCTAAGCAGATAGTTAAAGGGCTTGCCAATATTGGCGCCTTTGGCCCAACCATACCAACACAATACGGTGGTGCAGGGCTCGATTATATTTCCTACGGATTAATAATGCAGGAAATTGAAAGAGGTGATTCAGGCATACGTTCTATGGCATCGGTGCAGGGTTCACTTGTTATGTATCCTATTTATGCATTCGGTAGCGAGGAGCAAAAAAAGAAATTCCTTCCGCCCATGGCAGCAGGAGAAAAAATAGGTTGCTTCGGGCTTACTGAGCCTGACCATGGTTCAAATCCATCAGGAATGATAACCCATTTTAAAGATAAAGGAGACCATTACCTATTGAATGGTGCTAAAATGTGGATATCGAACTCACCTATTGCTGACCTGGCTGTAGTTTGGGCAAAAGATGAAGGTGGCATTATACGCGGCCTCATTGTAGAAAGAGGCATGGAAGGTTTTACAACACCTGAAACACATAATAAATGGTCGCTGCGTGCAAGTGCAACCGGCGAACTTGTTTTTGATAATGTTAAGGTTCCGAAGGCAAACATATTACCCGGTGTTCAAGGGTTGAAAGGACCTCTGTCATGCTTGAACATGGCAAGATACGGTATATCATGGGGTGTTGTGGGTGCAGCAATGGATTGCTACGACTCGGCATTACGCTACTCGAAA
Organism: Bacteroidia bacterium; assembly: GCA_035486275.1. Taxonomy (GTDB): domain Bacteria; phylum Bacteroidota; class Bacteroidia; order JABEUT01; family JABEUT01; genus JABEUT01. The sequence continues at coordinate 36,044 of DATHNG010000156.1, read as the reverse complement.
GAACGCGTACAATTCGGAAGGCCAATTGGCGGTTTTCAGCTTACACAAAAAAAGCTAGCTGAAATGATAACTGAAATTACGAAAGCGCAATTGCTTTGCTGGAGGCTTGGCACGCTAATGAATGAAAAGCGCGCTACCCCTGCTCAAATATCAATGGCTAAGCGCAATAATGTTGATATGGCATTAAAGATTGCACGTGAAGCAAGACAAATTCATGGAGGTATGGGCATTACCGGCGAATACCCTATTATGCGCCATATGATGAACCTGGAATCGGTAATAACTTATGAAGGCACACACGATATACACTTACTGATTACCGGGCAGGATATTACGGGGCTTGCTGCATTTAGCTGATATTTACAATAAGGTATTTTAACTTAAACATCGTCTTTAATAGTTACACTGTTACAGATAACAGCTAGTAATGTAACCTGCAAACCTACATCATGAATACAACCGGCATGAATAACAACGATGAAGACAGGTACATACCCGGTACATGCAATATTGGTAAAGAAGAGGTAGCTAAGCGCAGGAAAAGCATGATGTTTGCAGGGGCTTTGGTAATGATTATTATCTCTTCCATGTTGCTGTTTCATGCTGGCAAAATATGGCGTTTTTTTGTTTTTTTTCCAGCGGTTTCGTTTGCTGTTGGTGTTCAGCAGGTATATTTTAAATTCTGCGTTGCCTTTGGTATGAAAGGCTTTTTTAATTTTAAAGATCTCGGTGAATCTGTTTCAATTGAAGAAGCTGAAATGAGAAGATTAGACAAAGCCAAAGCAACAAAAATGCTTGTTATAAGTTTATTATCAGGCCTTGTTATTACAATTCTGTTTTACTTAATGCCTTGAAAAAACGCATAAGAATATTTTTGCAACGTTTGTCCCTGCTCATTGCAGCAGGAGTAGCTTTTGCTGCAGTGCCTTTCGGGTTTCAACCAATGACTGATTCGCATAGCATTATCAATGGTATGAATAAAGGAATTGCGGGAATAAAAACCTTGACATACTTAATGGTTTACTCTGAACGCCTTGATGACGGAACAATTCATTCTGACAGTTCTTCTGTAAAATTTCAACGCTCTCCGCACAAAGTATTCATGAAAATGTCTGATGGAGCAGAAGTACTTTGGTGCGCTGATGCAAACAATGGCAATGCATGGGTGCATCCTAATTCATTCCCTTTTGTTACCCTCGAACTTGATCCGGATGGGTCGATCATGAGAAAGAACCAACATCATGGTGTTGAACATGCAGGCTACGACTACTTTGGTAAAGTATTGGAACAGGCAGCTGAGAAATACAGCAAAGATTTTGATTCGCACTTTTTATACCTGGGCGAAATTTTGTATCGTGGCACTCGCTGTTATAATGTCGAAGTAATCGATCCTGCATTTAAGTATGTTCCCTATACTGTTTTAAAAGGTGAAACAGTTATGACTATTGCAAAAAAACTGGGGCTTAACGAGTATATGATATTGATTCATAATAAACTCAGTTCATATACTGAAGTAAACAAAGGGGAGACTATAATGGTGCCCTGCGAATATGCTAAAATGATAACTTTGTACATCAGCAAGTCAACCATGTTGCCTTTGTTATTAAGGGTAGATGATGATATGGGTTTATTTGAACAATATGTTTTCTGGGATGTGAAAGTAAATCCGGCCATTGCTGCCGATGAGTTTTCAAAAGATAATAAAGCTTACCATTTTTAACGTATCTTAGTACTACAATAAGCAGTATGGAAAAGATCCTCAATTACATTGACGGCCAGCTAGTCGCTCCGGCTAAAGGCAAATACTTGGATAACTACGAACCCTCCACAGGAAAGGTATATTCATCTATTCCTGATTCGGATGATGAAGATGTTAAGAAAGCGGTTGAGGCTGCTGAAGAAGCATTCCCTGCATGGTCAACAATGAAAAAAGAAGAGCGTGCTGATTGGATGCTTAAACTGGCTGACCTGCTTGAAAAAAGATTAGAAGAGTTTGCAAAAGCTGAAACCATTGATAATGGAAAACCATTGTGGTTGTCGAAATCAGTTGATATACCCAGGGCAGTAAGTAATATGAAATTCTTTGCTACTGCTTCATTACATTTTGCGTCAGAATCGCATAACATGGATGGCCATGCCATTAATTATACATTGCGTGACCCTATAGGAATTGCAGGTTGCATATCACCCTGGAATTTGCCCTTGTATTTATTTACCTGGAAAATAGCACCCGCACTGGCTGCCGGTAATTGTGTGGTTTCAAAACCATCTGAAATTACTCCCATGACGGCTTTTATGCTTTCACAGCTTTGTGCAGAAATAGGTTTCCCGAAAGGGGTATTTAATATTGTACATGGTTTAGGGCCAAAGGTTGGTAATGCCATTGTTTCTCACCCGAACATTAAAGCTATATCATTTACAGGTGGTACTAAAACCGGTGCCGAAATTGCAAGAATAGCTGCACCTATGTTCAAAAAGCTTTCACTGGAATTGGGTGGCAAAAACCCTGTAATGATTTTTGCTGATTGCGATTGGGATAAAATGATGAAGACCACGGTTAACTCTTCTTTCACCAACCAGGGCGAGATATGCCTGTGTGGTTCGCGCATAATGGTTGAGAAAAGCGTGTATGAAAAATTCAAAAAAGAATTTACCGAAAAAGTGAAAGCATTGAAAGTAGGCGACCCGATGAATGATAACAACAGGTTGGGTGCTATTGTTTCAAAACCGCATTATGATAAAATTCTATCATATATTGACCTTGCAAAACAGGAAGGCGGCAAGATACTTTGTGGTGGAAGCGCGTTGAAGTTGCAGGGCGAGCAAAAAGATGGATGGTTTATTGAACCTACGGTAATTGAAGGGTTACCGTATAACTGCCGTACCAATATGGAAGAAATATTCGGCCCAGTTGTTACCATTATGCCATTTGAAACAGAGGAAGAAGCGTTGAAGTACGCTAATGCAACTGAATACGGGCTTACATCAATGTTATGGACCGAAAACCTTACCCGTGCACATACATTGGCAGCTAAATTGCGTTCGGGTATTGTATGGATAAATTGTTGGTTATTACGCGATCTGCGTACACCGTTTGGGGGAAGTAAAAATTCCGGTGTGGGCCGTGAAGGTGGCTGGGAAGCGTTACGCTTTTTCACTGAGCCTAAAAATGTTTGTATAAAATTGTAGTGAAATCCTTGCAATTCAGGTGCTTTTTTCATATTCTTGTAGTGGCAGCTCAGTAAACCTCCATATATATTGTTCTTGAAGAAAACGTATCCCTACTCACTGAATATAATTATTGCCACAATTTCGGTAGTAATAAGTATTTCGTATATCGCCATTACTGTTCCTCCATTTATAGAAAATTTAAAATGCTTCACCTGTGGTGATATAAGCAAAGCTTACTTTATTCACTATTGGTACCGTTGGAGTATGTACCTACTTTTGGTATTTGCAGGTGTGCGTTTATATTTAAGATTAATAGGCGCAAGAAGGCTTTACTACTTGTTCTTTACATGTGCCAGTATAACCGCCATTCTTGATATTATCAGTGGTTTTCATGATATGACCGCGTACGATATAACAATGGATGTTGTTACACCTATAACCATTTCGATTTTGGGAGTTATTTACTTCAAAAACATATATAAAGCTACTCTGAAGTACAGGTAGGTATTCTACAATTTTATTTTGGGTACTACAAACTCAATGAGTTTTTGCAGACATTCTTCATAAGAATGATTATGTGTATCTATTTCCAATGCCGGAGAAACTGGCACATCAAACGGAGCAGAAATACCCGTAAAGTCTTTTATTTCGCCTTTACGTGCCTTTGCATATAAACCTTTTGTATCTCTCTTTTCACATTCTGCCAAAGGAGTGTTTATATATATACAATTAAAATCTTTTTCACCAATTATAGCTTTAGCAAGCTCACGTAATTCTTCCGATGGACTTACGAATGAGTTGATCGTAACTATACCCCCGTTTGCAAATAGCTTAGATATTTCAGCTATGCGGCGAATATTTTCAACCCGGTCTTTTTCAGAAAAACCAAGGTCTTTGTTAATTCCCGACCGAATGTTATCACCATCCAGCAAATAGGTCAGATGCCCTTCATCATTCAGGTATTTCTCAAGGCCTATTGCAAGTGTTGTTTTACCTGAACCTGAAAGGCCGGTCATCCAAATTACAATGCCACGTTGTTTAAGAAGCTCTTCCTTTTTACCTCTGTCCAGTACTTTATCGAATATGGGGAAAATATTGCTTCCTTGCATTAGTTGGTTGTTGGTGCGGCTGCGGGCCATACATTGTTACTACGGTCAGCATCAGGCATTACCTTATCTGGGTCAATAGTAACCGAAGTAATTGTGCTTGTAGAATTATAATGGAACTTCCATACACCAAGTGCTTGCCATATTTCAGCAGGTAGCGTTATTCTTCCGGTATGACCATTAGATTCTTTTACCTCAATGATCACAGGCATTACCATTTGCTTATTATTCCTGATCGTTATTTCCACTCCCTTAGTTCCATTTACAGTATCACCGGCAGAATATTTCACATCACTCACAGCCTGGTCAAGCTGCCAGCTTTTGTATATCCACTCTTTCCAGAACCAGTTCAGGTCCTCACCGGTACCCTCATTCATACTACGGAAAAAATCTTTTGGGGTTGGGTGCTTATATGCCCAACGATTAACATAATTACGGAAAGCATAATCAAACCTGTCCTTCCCTACAATATATTCTCTTAACAGGTATAGTCCATAACCAGGTTTATAATAGCACAACATACCAATATCTCTTTGTGGCATATCGTCTTCATATGTCATTACAACATTGCTGTCACGCTTCATAAAGCCTGCTATAGGATCAGGTGATTGGGCAGCATTATATTCTCCCTTATTAAAATATTGTCCGGAATAAATATTAATGAATGTATTGAATCCCTCGTCCATCCATGCGTATTTGCGTTCGTTAGAGCCCACAAGCATCGGGAACCAGTTATGTCCGAATTCATGTGTTATAACATTGAACAGGTTTCCTTTTTTGCGCTTCATATCGCAGAATACTATACCCGGATATTCCATTCCGTGCACGTTACCCGCAATATTTGAAGCAACCGGCCAGGGAAACACATAGTATGTTTTTGAGTAAAATTCAATTGAGTTCTTCACATATTCTGTTGCCCTGCCCCAGCAAGAATCAGCCTGGTACTCTATCGGGTAAAATGACATAGCCATGCATTTCTTACCTGTTGGCAGATTGATGCGCGCAGCATCCCAGATGAATGCATTGGAACACGCCCAGGAAGCATCGCGTGTATTGCTGATCTTATAATGCCAAGTAGCCATGCCACTCGATTTCAAGTGGGTAGATGGCTTGTCAATTTCATCCATACCAATAATGGCCACTTTTGCATCACTTGCTTTAGCTTTATTAAGTCTGTCTATTTCAGTTGGGGTTAGCACCTCGGTCGGGTTTTGCAGTTCGCCCGAGCCTGCAACGATCATATTTGAAGGAACGGTAACTGAAAAATCAATATCACCATATTCAAGGTAAAATTCAGCAGCGCCTAAATAGGGTTCAATGTTCCAGCCTTCTACTTCATCATATACGCACATACGTGGATACCACTGTGCAATTTCATATATCCTTCCCTTTTGTGTTTCGGTCATTCCCATTCTGTCAGAGCCATCAGGTGGTACTTTAAAGCTATATGCAATCTTAATAATCATTTTATCTCCTTTCGCTTTCATAGGGGTTTTAAGTCTAATTTGCATACGGGTATCTGTAATTACATAATCAGTAACTGGTGTGATTTCAGGGCCCTTTGCACCATTCTTTACTATGCTTACAGAGCTAATGCTATCTCCACCTGAAAATTCAACATTACCAAAACGGCCACCACCAATAGGGGTTTTAAAATGTCCGCGAGATGAAGTTGAAAAAAGATTCTGATCCAGTTGCAACCATAAGTAATTCAATTCATCAGGGCTGTTATTGGTATATGTTATCTCTACAGTACCCGTTATTGTTTTAGCAGTTGTGTCCAGGGTGGCTGCTATCTTATAATCCGCCCTGTTCTGCCAGTACATTGGCCCGGGTGCACCACTACCACTACGGTATGGTTCGCCAGGTTCGTACATAAAAGTAGGGTCGAAGGTTTCATGCGGAATATATCCTGGGGTTTGTGTTTTGTCTACAAAATTCCCGAATGAGCCTCTTGCCCTGCGCATTTTGCCTTTAGAAGTATCTACTGCGCCACTCACATCACTTTTAACCTTCTGGGTGTCTTTCCTGTTTGTTTGTGCGGTAGCTAATTGGCTACTTATTACCAATGATACAATCGTAATTGCAGATGCTATTTTCATAAAAGGGAATAATTATAAGGAGCGACGAAAATAGGAAAAATCCTTTTCAGGCGGTACGTATTATAGCCTTTTGTCCAGTAAAACCAACATATTAAGCCTTAATAATTAGTGCTATCATGCTCAATTTCAGCCACATAACACATTCATAGATACTATTGCTCGCCACCACCCATATCTGGTCCGGTATCAACAGCGTTGTTCTTCCTTTTAAAGAGCGTAAAGTCGGTTTGTCCAAACTTATAACTGAAGGTAAACTGGTAGAAACGAGGGTCTCTTCGACGTGAGGTTGTTTCATAGTACAATGGAACACCAACAGGATCAGTAGCCAATACATTAGTTCCGGATACTGATGTTGCAAACACATCCTTTACATTGAAAGTGAGAGATAGTTTACCGTTCTTAAAAAAGTCCTTCTTAACGGCAACATCCATAGAATAATTAGGATCAATGTAACCGTTTGCCGAAGGCGTTATTCCGCCACCCATGCCACCGCCAAATCCACCACCACCCCAACGTCCTCCTCCACTGCCACCCGGAGGAACTTCAGCCTTAGACATGTAGTTGCCGTTTAATTGCAGGCTAAATCCTTTAGGGAATTTGTATGAAAGATTAAGTTTTGCAAAATAGCTCAGGAATTTTTTAGCTGTATCAGGAATATTAAGGTTTGTGGCATTAATGCCTGATTCAAAAAGATTAATGTTTCCCGTAACATCTAAAGGCCCGAATGAATTTTGAGAAGTAAGCTCCAATCCCTCTGAATATGCATAATTAGCATTCTCATAAGTGCTGAAATACTGTACTTGTTTGAGCAGCTCATTATTCACTTCTGAATCTAATTGTGTTGCAATAATGTTGTAAGTGATCTTGTAGTAAGCTGAAATAAGAATATTATTTCTCTTATCGAAATTCTTTATCAGGTTTAATTCGAAAGAGTTTTGGTAAGCAGGTTTAAGGTTAGGGTTACCGATCTGTACATTTTCAGAATTAGAGTAATTATTCACTACCAGCTGGCTAAAATTCGGACGGGTAATATGTGTAGTATAACTTAATTGCAAGTCTGCATTATCCGTTAAATGGTATGTAGCAAATGCGCTTGGGAACAGATATAATAATGTTTGTGGTGAAAGTTTCAATGTAGTGTCCGATACAACCTGGCCACTATAAAAAGATTGCTCCAACCTTACCGCTGCCTGTGTGCTTAACTTGGCTCCAAAGTCGTGACTATAGCTGAAATACGCAGCATATATCTGCGAATTATATGTTGTAGTATTACTTTCATTAGGTATTTCGGTATTGAATAATAAAATAGTATTAACACTATTAACACCATTTATAGTAGCCATAACACCGCTTTCAATTTTCGACTTTGCTGTTATGGGGTCAGTAAAGTCTACTTTACCAACATAATATGAGCTTGAACCATTACTTTGTTGAACCTCCGGTAAGTTAAACATTACACCGTTTAAATTAGAAGTAATAATGTCGTAATTACCTGTTCCTGTTGTGGTTCCTTCGTTAGCTGTAATGTTCGCTGTAATATTTTCTTCATCTTTCGGGAAAAGATGCTTGAATAATAATGAACCACCTACGTTATTAAATACCCTGTTCGAGTTTGAATTTTCATAGGTCCATGACATTGGAGTAGTACCACTTGGATTTGGATAAGTACCAATGGGCTTTAAGCTATCGGTTGTGGTATGTAACAGATCAAGAGAATTAAAGTGTCCTGTTCCGTATGTACCTGTAACTGTAAGTGTATTACGGTTATCAATAAAATAATCGAACCCACCACGGGCAAATGCAAAATAACCACTCATGGTATTTGTATCATGCTGCCAGGTATTGGTAGGTATTGCATCAGCGGCTCTTGAAGCAGGGGTAGCTGTATCAGCCAATTTTGTTTCACTACCATACATTTTATGTTCCATTGCCTTATAGAACACATTGGCAAAAAAGTTCATTTTATTCTGGCGCAGATTAATATCTCCGCCTGCACTAAGTTTGCCATATTCATCAATTCCACCACGGGCATCGCCGCTATAACCCATACTACGGTTATGCTTCATTACAATATTTATAATACCTCCTGAACCAGCTGAGGCATCATACTTTGCCGATGGATTAGTGATCACTTCTATCTTATCAATTTCATCAGCAGGTATCTGGTCAATGGTTAAAGTACTTGGCACACCATCTACATAAATTTGAGGTGATGAGTTGCGTAATGTCACATTTCCATCAATATCCACGTTCACTGCCGGAATGGTCTTTAACACATCTTCAGCTGTTCCACCTGCACTGGTAAGACTTTTACCTACATCGAAAATTCTCTTGTCAAGTTTAATTTCTTCCTGTGGTGGATCTCCGCTAACAGTAACCGCTTTTAATTGCTGAGAGGAAGAACTCATTTTAATATTTCCAAGATCCTTATCTACTATATCAATAACACTTTCAAGTCCTGCGGTAGGGTTGCTCATATCAGCATTACTTTGGGCGGCTTTCATTTTTTTCGCCGCTTTTGCCATCTTACTGATATCAAAAGTTAATGTCCTGGTGTACATATTATATCCTATAGAACTTATTTGTAGGGTATACTGCATTGGCGAAAACATTGGGCCCATAACCGGCAATTTCTCAAGACTGAATTCACCATTATCGGTTGTTAGCTGGCCGGCAATAATTTTTACCTTCATACTTTGTGAGGCCGAATCCCACATCGGGGCCGTTAGCTGCACTGCTGCAAAAGGAATAGCACTGCCGGTGGCACTGTCAACTACCTTGCCATAAAAGTGACCCGAGTTCATCTGGCTCTTCATGGCTCCTGATCCGCCACCCATACCGCCCATCATTTGAGCATTTACGGAAAAGGAAACAAGAAATAGAATGAAAGCACTAAAAAAGGATAACCTTTTCATAATTATAGTTTTTGGGAACGCAAATCTACAAAGAATCGTGATGCCCTGCACCCGGATGATTCTCCCACGAATGATTTAACCTTTTGGTCATATTCTGCATAAGGTCATCGTATTTCTTTTTCTGTTCGGTTGTACATAACTGCCTGATTGCTATAGAGCTTCTGAAGAATTCTTTTTGTGTAGCCATCCTCCACATACCTACCGAATCAGCATACATAAACGCATGTATACTATCTGGTGAATCTTGTGCCATGCATTTAAATATCTCTTTTTGAAGGCGGCCTACTTCCATTTCATATTTGTGCATTTTATCAGCATGTTCATGAAATATCTTGTCGGCCTTTGCCTGCTGGTCATCATTAAAACCAAGCTGACGTGTAAGAAACGCCATTCCTTTATCCTGCATGTTCATAGTACGGAACCCTCCCGCATCGCGGTGCGTTCTGTTATGTTCCTTCATTTTTGTCATCCACCAGGTGCCTATAAACGCCAGGTTAAGTACTAGCATAACTATAAGGATGGAATTGGTAAGCCGAGTGTTCATATTGAGTATAAAGTTACTATTTAGCCATTACATATTCATGCAGTTACACCCATCATTGCGCCTGTTATGGTCTCTGAAGCCCCCGTGAAAACCTCCATAATTTCCACGGTAAGCTCCGAAACCTCTATGGAAGGGCCCAAAACTGCCATGTTTCCTTCCACGAAAATTGTTATAACTGTATTGAATATGGTGATGATGTCTTGAAAAATGTGCTGCTGCGAATACGAGTACATTACAAACAATCAATACTATCAGCAATATGTTAGTTAGTTTAGGGTTGTTCATTTTGTTGTATTTTATTATTTAGCCAATCATTACTTACATCAGTAACCTGGTAGTCTTTTACAAGGTCATCCATCGAAACTTTAACCTGTTCCGGCTGCTGCAATGGGGTTTCAAGCACGCGTGAAATAGTATATACATTAAGGCCTATAAGAAGCAACACTGCTGCAACCTTTAGCAATGCATAGGTTGAAACGCGTGATGCCTGTCTTTCTGCACCTATGCGTTGCATGGTCTTTTCTGTAAATAACAATGGAGCATCCACAGGCTTTACATTTTTTGCAGCCGCCAGAACTCTTTCAATATCCTTCTCTATGTTATTATCTGTTTCCATCTATACACAATTTGACGATGTTATTTCTTAATACTTGCGTAGTCGCTATAATATGTTTGAAGTTTTTTTCGTAAAGATGCCCTTGCCCTGAACAATAGTGCCTCTACTGAAGATACACTGACTGCCATTGTTTCAGCTATTTCCTTATAGTTCAGGCCCTGCATTTCGTATAGCAAAAAAGCTGAGTGTTGCTTCTCAGGCAAGGTCTCCAGAGCTGCGTACAGCACTTTAGCATGCTCCTTATTTTCTAACGTTATTCCGGGATGCTGAAAATTACTGGCTATCTCTATAGGTTCATCCTCACGGTTATATAAAGGTTGTAATATGGCATGTCGTTTTTTTCGCTTGCTCCATTTTAAGTGATCGTAACAAAGATTAATTGCAATCCGAAAAAGCCAGGTCTTTATCTGTGCATCTTCTCTAAAAGAATCAATACTGTTGAACGCTTTTACAAATGCTTCCTGTGAAAGGTCTTCTGCATCTTCTGCAACAGGTATTATACTAAGACAAAGATTATATATGTCCTTACCATATGCATTGACAAGGTGCCTGAAGGCATCTTCACTTTTTGCTTTTAGCGCCTTTATATCTATTTCTAACGGCATGGAGTAACGTTAGTGTATTTGACGATTAACTTTTGTAAAACCTTCATTATCAATTCAGCACCTACCTACAATGCTATAGGCGGGAAAATTAACGTATATTCACCTTTCATATTAAACCGCCCCTGCAAAGATGTCTTTATTAAAGAAGCTATTCAATTTACGAGTTATAAAATGGGTGGTTGCAGTATGTATTTTGCTTGCTATTGGTGGCTCAATATGCAATCATTGGGTAATTACATCAACCAGAAGTCAGTTATATGGCGATATAAATAATGTACCTTTTCGTAAAGTTGGTTTATTGCTTGGCACTAATAAATCGTGGCATGGTGGTGAAAATCCTTATTTTAAATATCGCATAATAGCAGCGGTTGATCTGTTTAAAGCAGGAAAAATAAAACACATTATAGTAAGTGGCGATAATCATTTAAGCTATTATGATGAGGCTAAGGACATGAAAGATTCATTGATAAAACAAGGTGTACCTGATTCCTGCATTACATTAGATTATGCCGGTTTTCGTACGCTTGATTCAATGGTACGTTGTCTCGAAATATTCGGACAAGATAGTATTACAGTAATTTCACAGGCCTTTCACAATGAAAGAGCAATTTTTATTGCCAACTATTATAAAATGCACGCAGTAGCGTTTAATGCCCTGGACCCTTCGCCAGAGTTTTCTTTTCAAACCAATGTGCGCGAATATTTTGCCAAATCAAAAGCAGTACTGGATCTCTATATCCTGCACACATCGCCTCATTTTCTGGGTGAAAAAGTAAAAATATAATCCCGGGTTACTGTAGCACTATCTTCCTGAACTCACAACCCTTGCTAGTAATTATACGTCCATAATATATGCCTTTGGCATACATGGTCATGTCAACTGAAAGTGTGTTGCCCGAAATATTTTCATCAAGTTTATTGAAAAGTATTTGCTTGCCTGTTTCATCATAAATAGTCATTGATTGGTAGCCATTGCCATAAAAAGTAACCGCGAAACTTCCGCTACTCGGGTTAGGATATACGCTCAGATCATTGTTACTAGCCTGCTCCCTTGTTCCCGTGCAAATACTTACTGAGATATTCTGCCTGGCAGAATCCGTGCAACCACTTCCGTTGGTATACGTATATGTAATCGGGAAAGTGCCTGATGCAACCGGATTGAATTGTCCGCCACTTACATCTGTTCCGCTATACGATCCTCCACCCGGGCTTCCGCCACTTAAGGTTACTGCTGCACCACCTGTACATAGCATTGTTGAGTTGGTCATATTCAAAGAAACATTAAGAACCGTATATGAAGGCACGATTACACTTGCAGAAAGTGAAACACCTTTCGAATTCGTAATAGTACATGTAAATGTTCCCCCTGAAGTAATACTATCAATATTCGATGTTGTCGCCCCATTTGACCAAACATATTTAAGTGCACCTAAACCACCACCCGCATCCGTTGCAGCAATCGCATACCCCGAGCAAGAAAGAACCGGTGTAAGAACAGGTAAACTCATTCCCTCATACAGGTCATTGTATTGAGGGCCCGATCCATTCAAATAATTAAAACTGAACAGCGTATCAAAAATACCTGACTTGTTTAACTTAAATACGGTTCCATTATTTAATGCTCCTCCACTAATGGCCATGCCATATAAATTGCTATCGGATCCTTGAATTAGGCTACCATAGGGCGTACCGCCATCGCCGGTATTATTGAAACTATATATAGTGGCAAGGCTACCTGATGTATCGCATTTAAATATGGTACCATAGCCTGCTGCACCTGCACTGCTTGTCATGCCATATAAGTTTCCATCAATAGCCTGAATAAGACTGCCGTTTGGCGCAGCTCCATCGTTACCACCTGTAAAATTATATATGACAGTATAACTTCCTGTGGTATCACATTTAAATATAACACCATGGCCATTGCTACCTCCATTGTTTGTCATGCCATATAACTTACCATCAGTACACTCGATCAAACTACCAAAAGGCTGTGATCCATCGGTACCAGAAAACGTATGAAGCACAGTAACCAAACCTGAAGCCGAAGATTTAAATATGGTTCCATCGCCTGAATTACCTCCATTGTTTGTCATGCCATAGAAACTACCGGAGTTTGATAAAACAAGATTACCATAGGGAGCTCCTCCATCTGAACCACCGGTAAAACTATATAGTGTAGTTAGAACGCCTGAAGTTGAACATTTGAAAAGTGTACCCTTTCCTGATGTTCCGCCTTGCGAGGTCATACCATACAGGCTGCTATCTTTTGCCTGCACAAGGCTACCATAAGGGTTTCCGCCATTAGCTGTTCCATCAAAACTATACAGCGCTTTCATACCTTTGGAATATGAATAGTTAAAAATAACACCTGCCCCACTATCGCCTGCATGATAATTCATTCCATAGTATGAACCATCAAATCCCTGTATAATATGTCCAAACGGATTGGTGCCATTAACAATCGGTGCACCCATATCGAACAAATTTTTTTCTAATCCTGAAAGGCTGCAACCGAAAATATTTCCATTTCCATATTGGCCTCCTGCACTTGTCATCCCGTATAAATTATTCTTCAGCTGAACTATGCTCGCATACGGATTAAGACCATCAGCGCCTCCTTTGAAAGAATATATTGTAGTTAAATTCCCTACTGTGTCGCAACGGAATACTGTACCACTACCTGAATCACCTCCATTGTTAGTCATTCCATATAACTTACCATCGCTTGCCAGAATCAGATCGCCATATGGTTCCCCACCATCTGTTCCATCAGTAAACCCATACAGGGTGTTAAAATTTCCAAGTGTATCGCATTTAAATAGGGTACCGTAACCGGATGTGCCTCCATTACTATTCATACCATATAGTTTACCATTAACCTGAATAAGGTTACCAAAAGGGCTTTGCCCATCTGCTCCACCTGTAAAACTATACAGGGTGGTTAACGTTCCTGAAGTTGTGCATTTAAATATGGTGCCTGCTCCACTGGCGCCGCCCTGGTATGTCATTCCATACAGGTTGCCATCAAAGTCTTGTATCAAACTACCATACGGATTTCCACCATCTGAAGCACCTGTAAAGCTATACAGAGTTGTTAACACCCCGGTTATAGTACATTTAAAAATAGTACCTGCCCCACCAACACCACCCTGATAGTTCATTCCATACAGGTTGCCATCTTTACCAATAATAAGGCTGCCATAAGGGTTTCCACCATCTGAAGTGCCCGTAAAACTATAAAGTGTAGTAAGCAAGCCGGAAGTTGTACATTTAAAAATAGTACCTGCGCCATTGGTTCCACCCTGGTATGTCATACCATATAGCAAGCTGTCCGGGGCCTGTATTAAACTGCCTTCAGGGCTTCCACCTTCGCTGAGGTCGTCAAAAACATGTAATACAAAAACATTTCCTAAGGTATCAGTTCTGAAAATAGTGCCGTACCCCGATCCATTATCATAATCGGTCATGCCGTACAGAAACCCATCGAAAGCATGAATAAGATTATTATACATGGGTTGGGCAGGATTCACGTGAAATTGATACAATACGCTGTCATGCGCCTGTTGCACGTTGTAATCAAAAAGCACACCTGCGGCAGAACCGCCACCCGCTGGCGTCATACCATACAAATGCCCGATTGTTTGACCCTTTACATTTGCAAAGAATAAAAACAAAAGAATAACAAATGAATATCTGAGAGACTTTTTTTTCATTCCACCGGATATGCTACTGGTAATACGAAGTAAACAGTGAAACAGTTACTCTATACGTAACTGCAAATACTATTTATGATATATTTTTTGTGTAAATATACCGTATTTGGTTTCTACCTTAACTATATAAATAGCCTCACTGAAAGGGAACGGAACCTCAATAACATTGCTTTGAACTGTTCTGTTCATAACCGGAATCACCTCCTGACCAAGAATATTGTAGACAGATATTACCGCATCTTCACTTTCATTTAAATTGAAATTTACATACGCACCCGCGGTTGATGGATAAATACCCACCCCATCTTTTGAGGAATTTACAACCGAGTTACAACTCTGGCCAGCGGCTAATTTTGTAAATCGAACGATAAAATCTTTTTTATCAGTTGCATTGGCCAGGTTGAATGTATATGAAGGAGAGTCTTTAAAATTAGCTAGTATAGCGCCGGTAGCTGCATCTAAAAGCACCACGCAATTGTATGACGAAATATTTTCAATATTCTTTGCAGTCAAAGTATAATTTGCCTGCACACCAGCCACTGCAGTCAGCCTAACATCCATTGTATTATCTATATCTGGCAAACTGTTCAACATAAGGTTATTATCATCTTCACTTACCGTGTATAGTTGCGGAACGGTTTCTACATAACTTTTAATAAAATATGCATCTTCCGCTGAATTATAATTTTTTACATAAGACGGATCGAATGAAATAATGGTAGGGCATGAAAATTCGTTTGAGTCGTCCGATAAAATAAAAGTCCCCGTGTTTGCTGCATCTGATGGGTTTATGGGTCTTAACAAATTAGCGTCCACCATTGTTTTTTGCGATTCCATAAAATTAATGGTTGTTGCAGATGAGGTAATAACTCCAAAACCCTGCTCGATGGGAATGCTTCCGCTTGTGAATGCATGCCATGTGCCATCTTGTTCAAAAATGTAATAGCTGCTTTGTAATGTAGGATTGGATGCCAGGAATGTACCCCAATCTATTGGTGCTGCATATGGGTTTCCCAGCAAATTAAACCCTTTTCCTTTAGCTGCTGTATAGGTAACACCTATACTCACATTTCCTATTGTTGGTCTTCCATGTGTATTAAAAGAGAATGGTGTGATCATGGTGGTTAAACCGGTCCCCTCCCAAAGATAAAGTCCTTCGCCTTGACGTATTACATAATTAATGCCTGGTGAAGCGTATAGCGTAATATTATCATACGCATTGGTAACTTCATTATCCCGTTTAACGGAAACGTACGTGCCTGAAAGGCCATCTGGCCCACCAATACCACTCATATAAAATTTAGGGTTACGGTTACTTACATTCCAGTCTCCTAACGTAGTATTTAACATTGGCGATGATAATGAAGCATAATTAGCTTTTGTACGAATATTCTCATAGCGTTGAACAGTAAACGTTGCAGTAATCGAAGATTGAGTTACAGCCGGACCAACAGGAGCTATCATTGCGTCTCCCGCTGCATTTGATATTAACGTCATTGTATCACTACCACTAATAGTACCAGCCGTAAGTGTAAGTATTCTCGTAAAGCTTGCATTTTGAGAAAGTTTGATTCCAGTTCCATTTACAGTAATGTTATAAAATGCCGTTGGCACTGAACCACTTATTGTTTGCAATGATGCTCCGTTAAAAGTTACGTTACTGTTACCTGCAGTAAAAATTCCGCTATTAGACCAATTACCGCCAATGTTGTAAGCACCGTTGCCAATAACATTTCCGGTATTTGAATAATTAGCTGTGAGTGTTATTGTTCCAGCATTTGAAACTGTACCAGATGTATTGGTTAAACTGCCGCCTGTAACTCCCGTATTGCCGGTAATATTAATAACTGCACCGCTATTATTAATTACCTGGGCGAAGCTATTTGATACTGATAGTGTAAATACAATAGTGCAGACTGAAACAGCCTTTACAAATTTATTGCGTATATGGTAATTGTTCTTGCCCATTATCCGTTGCATTAGTAATCTTTACTTACAACTCAATTATAGAAATACTGACATTTGAGAGTGATGCGGTTCCTCCGGTAAGTGCTATTAAAGACAAGTCAACCCAATATGTTGTTCCTGTAGTTAGCCCTGTAATAATAACATTTGTTGATATCGGGTAAAAATTACCGGCAGTTTTTACATCTCCGTATTCAATGGTACCACCTACTGCTGTTCCTGTTACGGCAGCACCGTTTGCAGGTGCAGTGCCGGTACCATAATATAACTGTATTCTGCCGCCATCATTAAGCGTACTATTTGCTATCTGAGCCGAAATAACAACCAGTATTTTTCCGCTCGCTCCCGGTGTTATTGTAGCACCCAACCCTTGCATTAATGCAGCAGTTCTGTTTACCCCGGTTGGTGATGCAACGTTTGTTTGTGATGCATTAGGCCCTGTTGAAATAAAATTTGTTCCGTCGGATACCATGTAGTTTCCCTTAGTACCTGCTGTTGCAGGGTAGGTAGCGGTGCTCCATGTAGGTGCACCGCTTGCACCACTCTGCAATACTTTATTCGCTGTTGCAGTACCTGCAAGTATAGCACCTGCTGTTGCTGTTGAATAAAATATTCCTCCGTTGCTTGCTGTAAGGCTTGCATTAGTGCCTCCGTTGGCCAATGGTAATATACCTGTTACATCAGTTGTTAAACTTATGGCCGACCATGTTGGGTTACCTGCGGCATTACCATGTAAAACAGTTGTTGTTGTTCCCTGATTCGAAAATAACGCAGAAGCCAGGATTGGAGTAAAATATGTTGGTGCTGCAGTTGCTGCAGTGTTATTACCCAGTATCGTATACTTTGCTGCAGTACTTAATGTAAATGATAAGGCAGGAGTTGTTGTTGGGGTAGCTACTGCGGTTGTAAATAATGGAGATAGTGTACCTGCACTAAAAGATGACACAGAACCTGAACCGGTTGCTCCTGTAGCACCTGTAGGGCCTGTGGCACCATTGCTTCCATTTGTGCCATTCGTTCCTGCGGTTCCGGTTGCTCCTGTAGGGCCCGTAGGACCTGTAGCTCCCGCTGCACCATTTGTACCGTTTGTTCCTGCTGTACCAGTCGCTCCTGTAGCGCCGGTTGCACCATTGGTTCCGTTTGTTCCTGTTGCACCAGTGGCACCAGTAGGGCCTGTAGCTCCCACCGCGCCATTTGTACCATTAGTGCCTGCTGTACCAGTCGCTCCTGTAGCGCCGGTTGCACCATTGGTTCCGTTTGTTCCTGCTGCGCCAGTAGCACCAGTAGGGCCTGTAGCTCCCACCGCGCCGTTTGTACCATTAGTGCCCGCTGTACCAGTTGCACCTGTAGCGCCGGTTGCACCTGTTAAGCCGGTTAAACCAATTAAACCTGCTGTACCTGTAGTGCCAGTCGGTCCCGTAGCTCCTACAGCGCCGTTAGTTCCATTAGTTCCTGCAATACCCGCGGCACCAGTAGGGCCTGTAGCTCCCACCGCGCCATTTGTACCATTAGCGCCCGCTGTACCAGTCGATCCTGTAGCACCGGTTGCACCTGTTGAGCCAGTTAAACCTGTTGGGCCGGCTGTGCCAGTCGCTCCTGTTGGGCCCGTAGGTCCAAATGCAACGCGGCATAATGACTGCCATGAAGTAGTATTTGCATTATAAAAACAAAAACATGATGAGTCTGTATTGAATATAATAAGACTAGCAGCAGGGCTTGTAATTGAATTCATTTGAACTGTGTTCATACGAGGAATTAATAACCCCTGGCTTGTCGATCGTAATTCAAGAATTGATGAAGCATCCGGTGTAATAGATGTACTCCCAATTCCTACACCTTGACCGATCAATCTGCTTCCAATAAAAATGAATTGTAAAATGAATAGTGCCTTTTTTGTTTTACTTATATATGTGTGCTTCATCTTTAAGTATATTATCGCTTTCAGTTAAGTTTCAGTTTTAATTTCTAAGTAATATTACGTAGCAATTAAACAGTCTGTTTCCGCTAACCGACGAATGGTAACTTTCACTCGACGATTGGTAAAAGTTATCATTTTATCTTTTTTTATTTATACACAAATCTCCTATATATGCCGTCACTAAACATTAATATAGATTAATATTTTGTAGAATAGAGGCAGATTCATTCAGCCGTAATATGAATAACGGGTTTTTTAAGACTAAGTATTTATACGTACTGATTGACCATTTGTTTCTTAGAAAAACATAACCATTTCACTTTCATCTACTTGTATTTTTCTGCCAATAATCAATCAAAAAATATCGTGCTCAGTATCATGCATTTTACTGAATTTATACTAGCTTATTTTATTAATTTCGTCTACGTAAACTAATCCCAATGGAAGAAACAGTACGGATTCGCATTGAAAGCATGTTCCAGGAAGCAGACCGCCTGTTAAATGAAAAAGCTATTGCCGAAGGAATGAATATGCTGAATTCAATTATACAAGAGGCGCCGGAATTTGGCAAAGCATATAACCATCTTGGCTGGATATATGAAACACAGTACAAGGATTATGCCAGTGCTGAACTCAATTATAAAAAGGTATTGCAATATACACCTAACTACCCTGCTGTTTATTATAACTATGCTGCTGTTCTGTCTGTACTGCAACGTTGGGATGATTTGACGGCATTACTTAATAAGGGTCTTACGGTTCCCGGGATTAACAGGGGCACCTTGCATAATGAGTTTGGCATTATGTATGAAACACAGGGCAAATTTAAAGAGGCTATTGATGCGTATAAGAATTATGCAGCTACCACTTTCAGCAATAAGAACCTGGATACAGCTAAGGAATCAATAGACCGCTGCAGGAAAAAAATAGAAATTCAAAATCTTTAGCACTTTTAGTTGCCTGATAAAATATTCAACATCTTCATTTTAACTTCATTATCAGGTAGTACGTTTGTATCATAATAATCATAAACCCAAAACAACATGAAACTGACAAACGTAATTGCTACCGGTGTAATCCTTATAGCAATGGCATTCTCTGCAAATGCACAAAATGGTGTTAAGAAAGCAGAAGACAAAAAAGCTAAGAATGTAGCTCAAAGAGACCGTGCTGAAAAGAATGGCCATCCTAAACAAGCTGTAAAGGATGAAAAGAAAGTACAACAAGACAACAAGAACATTAAGAAAGACAAAGCTGAAAATAAGGCTGAAGGCAAATAGTCTTTATGTTTTTACATAAAAAACCCCTGCAAGATTGCAGGGGTTTTTTATTTATAGTATAAGGAAATTGTTTTTAAATACCCTGTATCCATATATGATCACAAGAATTGCCAGGGCGCCGATCAAAACACTTGCAATCATTGTTCCGTATATCGGAACGATATTTTTTATATCATACATTATAGAGTATATGGAAAAACACAGGCTCGCAATGCCTATCATCAAATAAATAAGCCCCCATACTTTTGACCAATCACTTTCTTTCGTTTTCTCAGGCTCGTTAGTCATACTATCATTAGTATATATCAAATATATAAGAATTCTATTTCAAATATATTCCGAATAACTTTTGGGAAAGCATATTACATTATAAACATGCTGGGAATGATTTAGTAACGGCTTAGTATGAATCTTTAGCAAATTCTAATAATACTATATCTTTGCAAAAACAAGGAAGTTTTAAATATCTACCGGTTCAATGCAATGCAGATAGTTTCGCCTTTAAAAAACAAAGAGGTAGCACTCAGGTATATTATTGGATTATTTACAGCATTGTTATTGATTCTAACGGCTTACTCATTTTTGCACAACAAATATTATGTTGCCGGTGAGGATGAGGTTATTTACTATAATGGTGCTAAACTTTTTTCTGAAACGGGTTCAATTCGTGCAACTGAATGTAATACTGAAGATGTTTCGAAACTAGGGCAATGTAACTGGTACGGACCCATGTATAATATATTCTATGGTTCAATTGCCAGAGTTTTCGGAATGCACAACTACAATTTTCTAATTATCAACCTGGCTTGCTTTTTATCAATAGTTCTGTTAATAGCTTATTCTACTCTCAATCAGGAAGTTAAGCTATTAATTATATGTTCTTTATTAGCGTTACATTCTGTAATAACATACATTTTTACTTTTTTCCCCGAGACGCTGGAATTGCTATTTTCTGTTATACTTTCTTTAAAGCTGGTAGATATTGCAACTGAAACCAAAACAAAGAATAAGACAATTCTAACCTATATTCTGCTTATCCTTTTCTTTTCCCTTTTCAGGGTATCTACTGTTTTTTGGGTATTTGGTTTATTAGCGTTCAGCAAATCAGTTAAAGATTTCTTGCTTAAACTTGGGGTAGGCATTACCTGCTTTATCCTTATCTATGCCTACATCGTATACTTTAATGCCCCATTCTATGGAACCAGTATGGGGCATATTATGCATGACAAATTAGGGCTGGGAACAATAAAATTTCTGATACAGAAAATCGGATCAAATACAATTGCTTTGTTCACACGTAATCCATTTTACGAATTATTACTTATTCCCGTTTTTTTAATAACTGTCTATTCATTGTATACTACAAAGAATAAACTTATGCTATGTGCGTGTATTATAACAATTATTTATGCTTTGGTTTTACTGGCACTTTATGTACCGTATACTGTTTTCCTGAATAAACAAACTGCCTGTCTTTTTCCGCTCCTCCTTATAGCTTTCTTCTATACAGAAAAAACGAACCTTAAATACATAGCCCTTATTTTAATACTACTAATAAGTCCTATAACCTATTTAAAATCAGCCAGAACAATAAAGGAGCATAAGATAATGTGGGCAGAATACGATAAAGCCCGGCCTGTTGTAACTCAGCTTGAAGGAATAAAAAATAATGCTGAAGGTAGTCATCCTATAACTATTCTGACTCTTTACAGGGAGTTTGATGATATAGTACCCTTCCCTGTTCTATCCTCCTGTTTACCATTGGTAAATAATTCCAAACAACCTATATTATATACTTACGACTTTCCTATTGAAGGAACCCATAAAGGTTCATTTAAAAATGAATCTAATTTTCAAACCTACGGCAAACTCAATATCGATTACATATTATCGAGGCATCCAATTACATTAGACTCAACTTCCCTGGCCTACTCCTGCAATTTATATTACCTATATAAAAATAACAGGAAGATAAATAGTACAGTTACAAAACCTGCATCTCCCCGTTCCTGATAGCTTCCCGGGTATATACGGAATTTAAAATAATCCTCTTCTATTTCGCTTTTTTATACGTACCCATCAATTCGCCTGAAGCAATAATATGACCTTCCATTGCCAGGAGCAACGCTTGCTTATCTGTTTTGGTTGGTATATCAAGTTTTGTGTCAAGGGCATATATGTGAAAGTGATAATGGTGAGTTCCTTTTGGAGGGCAAGGGCCATAATATTTGTTTTCATTCTTGCCATTCCTACCTTGTATGCCCGGAGCGGTATTTTCTTTGATTATTTCTGCCGGAGGTATGTTCCACATTACCCAATGAACAAATGTTCCGCCTGGTGCATCGGGATCGTCAACAATAAGGGCCAGGCTTTTAGTTTCCGGTGGAGTGTTGATAATATGGAGTTCAGGGCTCACATTTGAACCATCGCAGGTATATTTGGCTGGTATAGGTCCACTGTCAGCAAATACAGGGCTTTTAACTGTTAAGGTTGCATTCAGTACAATTGACATAATTAGAAAGATTATAAGTTTCACAATTCATTGATTAGGTTAACAGGGCAAAACTATTGTTACAGGAAAAGAACAGGTGAAATAATCGGTAAGGGTTCAGGAAAAATAGGTGTACTGAAATTTACATAAGGCAGGAATTTTTTTAATGAGATTCAACTCCCATTCTTAGTCATTTCAACCGTTCCAACAGAATCGCCTGCGGTAGATATGAATGTACCTTTAAGTTTCTTTTTATGAATAAGAGTAAGCCGGAAGGTTGATCTCGTATCCCGTCTTTTATTCTCTTCCTCAATATTCAAATTGATAAAAGACTTTCTTAAATACCCTCTTTCGTAATACCCATCAACATCCAGCGCAAGCCTGTTTGCAGGCTCCAATACATTTTCCTTGCCACCCGGTTGCACATCTTTTATTCTTTCGCCCGAGCCTGATATGTTATAACCTTTTTGAATTAAATGGATCTTGTATTCAATAACTGTGTCTTTATAATCCTTATGCGGTGTTTTTAATATTTTCATTTTGGTCTTCCATTCTCCGGTAAGATTTTTTTTGGAAAAAACAATTTCATCGAGTAAGAAAATAATTAAAGTAAGTATTAATCCACCTATTACCGTCCCGACCGTATTTGAAATTAAATCACCCATTTAGTATGATGGAAATATTTGATCAATTTTTATAAAATATTTTAGGGTTGTCCGAATCCGCCCGATGAACCATATATTTGTCCGGTAGCATAGCTGGCATCATCTGCAGCCAGTTGAACATATATCGAGGCTAATTCTGCGGGCTGGCCTGGTCTCCCGAGTGGAGTATCTTTTCCATAACCAACTATCCTTTTTTTACTCACACCTCCGCTTACTTCCAAAGGTGTCCATATAGGTCCCGGTGCAACCCCATTTACACGAATTCCTTTTTCTGCTAATTGTTTTGCGAGCGATTTCACAAAACTCACCGTAGCTGCTTTTGTTTGTGCATAATCATACAACTCGGCTGAAGGTTCATATGCCTGCACTGATGTTGTTCCTATAATAACAGAACCGGGTTTTAAATATGGCAGTGCTGCCTTAATAATCCAAAAGGGTGCGTAAATATTGGTTTTCATAGTCCAATCAAACTGCTCGGTGGTTAAATCCAGAATAGATTCGATTGATTGCTGGCGTGCAGTATTACTTACAAGTATGTCAATACCATTTAATGATTTTACAGCTTGCCCCACTAAACTTTTACAAAAACTTTCATCTCGTATATCACCAGGAATAGGAATTGCTTTTCTTCCTTCGGCCTTAATTAACTCTATAACTTCCTTTGCATCCGATTCTTCAGTTGGATAATAATTAATAACTACATCTGCGCCTTCACGTGCATAGGCAATTGCAGCAGCACGACCCATCCCTGAGTCCCCACCTGTAATTAAAGCCTTGCGCCCCATCAATCGCCCTGAGCCCTTGTAACTGCTTTCTCCATGATCAGGGCGAGGCTCCATTTTACTGCATAAGCCGGGCCATTCCTGTAGTTGATCTTTGAATGGAGGGTTAGGATATTTACTCTTAGGGTCTGATATTTCCGGTAGGGAAACAAGTTCAGTTTCTGATTCTTTCACAGTTTCTTGTTGTCTCATTGTATGAGGCTTAATAATATTATTGTCCGTTTTCATTTGTTATAGTTTAAACGCAAATTTTTACAGCCATTTATCGAAGTTTTTTTGGCGGGAAACTTTTTGCTGTATCCAAGCCCATTGAATGTTTTGGCACAGTATCGTTTCGTTGCGGATTTATATTGTTTTGCTGATAGTAGGGTGTAGTTTGCGGGTTGTTATTATTTGGTGGAGGGGTAAGAGTATTGTTGGGAGGGGTAATGGGGTTATTAGGCGGTGTTATAGGAGTTGTTGGATTAATAGGGTTATTGGGAGGTGTAATACCATTATTAGGGTAAGTACCGGGATTTATTGTATTGGTAGGTTGCGGAGTCTGCCCGTAAACTGATGCACTGACAATGGTACTAACAGCAATTATTAATAGGGCACGATTTTTTTTCATGATTCCATTCTTTATAAAAATTTTGTTTCTTACTTTAACAATTGAACTACAAAACAATATCTGCACAAAGAGAAATCGATACAATTTCGTTGAATGTTTTTTTACCTCAGTTCAGTACAATTTATATATCGGCAAATAAAAAAGTACTTCTTTTTATCCTATGGGAGTTAAAATAAAAAGCCCCTGCATTACTACAGGAGCTCTTTATTAAATAATAAATGCGAGCTGATTTCGCTACGGTTAAAATTTTTCTCTGTGTTTCTTTTTTACTTTAATTGAATCAGCTTTATAGGCTTTTTTCAATGAATCTTTATTTGTGCTTGTAGACTTTGTCTGCGGTTTTTGCTGAGATGCGGTACTTTTATCTTGAGCAAACAAATTAAACGAAACTAATAATACTACTGAAATTGCAGCTAATCTTTTCATTGGAGTGAGTTAATGGTTTATGTATTCAAATATACATTTATAATTATATTAAAAAAGGTCTAAGTTTACAAATACATAATAAGATGCTATAATTATAGCACGCTCAAAATTGACTAGCTTATCTATAACTACCTTTTACTGATTTTATGTTAATATTGTATACAAAGGATCTTTTTAACCCTATAAATTAAATAACAATGGCAGCAGCATTTTGGATTATAGAGGACCTACTCGGTTTAATTTTTGTAATGACAGGTAGCTTTAAATTTTTTCAAACCAGAGAAAAGGTTATTGCAAGCGGTGGCACATGGGCTGAGGATTTTAAGCCTGGTACAATTAAAACAATAGCCGGGATAGAACTTGTCAGTGGGCTTTTGGTGATAGTGCCGAGGTTATTAGGGCATGGGCATTACCTTACTTCTATAGCAGCTGCCATTATTGTATTGATAATGACAGGCTCCATATTCATACATATCAGGCGTAAGGAATTCCAGCATGCAATTATAAATGTAGTGTTTTTGCTTATGGCCCTATTTGTGGTTTATGTCAGTAGGCCGGTTTAGATATTTATGCGGGCTATTGAAACCAGAAAAATATGAATGATTTTAAAATAACCATGTAATAACTGAACCTCACCTTTACCTAACTTTGTTAGGCTATTAAAAAACGGCTTTAGTAGAATAAAAGCAAGAAAAGACTAAATATTAGCGTAGATTTAGCTTAATAATCCTCCTGTCCCAATGAATGACACAATTAAACTTCTGCGGTTTCCATTTTCAATATTCTTATTACCGGTGTCCCTCTTTTCCTTTTTCTACATTCATCCTGCAATTAATTATCAATTTATTCTGGTTATAGTCATTTGGCATTTACTTGTGTTTCCCTCTAGTAATGGCTACAATAGCTACAATGACAAAGACGAAGGCCCCATAGGAGGGCTGGCCTCACCACCCAAGCCGACAAAATTGCTCCTGCATGTATCAACCATTATGGATAGTATAGCCGTTGCATTGTCATTTTTTATTAATGCATACTTTGCCTTGTTTGTTGCAGGGTATATAATTGCATCACGACTTTATAGCAACAGGAGCATCCGCCTCAAAAAATTCCCGGTTATTGGCTTTTTAGTTGTTTTTGTTTTTCAAGGTGCATGGATATTCTGTGCCAATATCTTTGCTTTGTCATCTACCAATTTATTTTCAAACCCATCTGTATTATTCTCAGCCATTGCCTCATCCTTTTTTATCGCTACCATTTATCCTTTAACTCAAATATACCAGCATGAGTCAGATAGTAAGGATGGCGTAAAAACATTAAGTATGTTGTTGGGCATAAAGGGTACATTTCTCTTTTCAGCGCTTATGTTCTCTATTGCTAACATATTTGTTTACCTCTCGTTCCATAAGAACGAATCCATCAACAACTTCTGGCTCTTTAACATTATTATGCTGCCCTCCACAATCTATTTTTTATCATGGGCATTACGCTCTTTCAAAAATGTAGCGCAGGTGAATTTTAAGAATACTATGGTTATGCTTGTTATGTCATCATTGCTCAATAATCTATTCTTTGTCATTTTACTTCTAAAATAATTCCCCTACCCATGTCATACATACTCAACATATCAACTGCTGTACCTGAACATAAGATAGAAAGCAATGATCTGGTGCGGTTTTATACACAGGCCTTTGCAGCAGAAGGCGGAAATGACTTTATTAAGAAATTGAATTTATTAAATAAAAAAACAAAGATCAATTCCCGTTACAGTTGCTTACCCGATTACAAAGGAGATGCATATGTTCTTTATACAGATAATAATTTTAAGCAACCGGTAGAAAAAAGAATGGAGCTGTACCGGAAGAAAATAATGCCATTGGCAACAGATGCGATTGATAGATTATTTGCCCAATCGGATATTACACCTGCTGATATAACACACCTTATTACTGTAAGTTGTACAGGTTTAATGGCTCCGGGGCTAGAGTTTATGATAGCCGAACAATATGGGCTACAACACACCGAGAAATCCGCTATTAATTTTCTGGGTTGCTATGCTGCCTTAAAAGCGATTAAGCAGGCACATTACATTGCGCAATCGAACCCTCAAGCAAGTGTTTTAATTGTTTGTGCCGAGCTTTGTTCATTGCATTTTTATCCTTCGGCTGAAGAAGAGGATATTATTGCCAATTTACTATTTTCCGACGGTGCCTCATCTGTAGTTATTTGCGGAAACAAAAACAAGCTAGCCGAGAATAAAGTTGTTTTGCAGATCGACGATATAGGTACAGGATTCATTCCCCATACTGCCGACCTTATGACCTGGAATCTTAGCTCCACCGCTTTCCGTATGCATTTAAGCCCGAAGGTAGTTGAATCAATAAAAGAGAATATACATGAGGCTGTAATTACTTTTTTGGGAAACCATATAACAGAAACTGATTATTGGGCCATTCATCCTGGTGGAGTAAAAATTGTAGAAGCCGTTCAGGAGGGCCTTAATTTGACAGATAGTAATGTGGCTGATTCGATGAGCATATTGCAGCAATATGGCAACATGTCTTCCCCTACCATTCTTTTTATACTTGACAGCATATTCAATAAAATAAAAGCGAATGAACAGCAGAGTAAGAATATATTTTCCTGCGCATTTGGCCCTGGCCTTAATATTGAAATGCTCCGCCTTTCATCGGTAAATACCAATACCCAACAAACCACTAATCACTCTAATCGTAATTATGTCGTTGAAGTATAGATCGAACGATAAGGAGTACCTCGACGGTGATTCTATTGCAACAACCGACCTCTATCGAAACCTGGTGGAATTAGACATTATTAATAAATACCTAGGTGGTTATAATGCTTCCTTAAAAGGATTAGGAACTATTTTAGGTAAGAGCAAAGCGATACGCAATGTTTTGGATATTGGTTTTGGCGGTGGCGATTCTATCAAGCAGTTATCAAGGTTATCCGATAAAAGGAACGCAAACTTGTCTTTTTACGGAGTAGACTTAAAAAGAGATTGCGTTGAATATGCTGAACAGAACCTTGTTGCCTTAACCAACAAACAACTTATTTGCGACGACTACCGGAACATATCCGCAGAGCTTCTTAAGAAGATAGATATTATTCATTGCAGTTTGTTTTTGCATCACCTTACCGATGATGAAATAGTTGGCTTGTTTAAATTTGGTAAAGCACACAATTGTATTATACTGGCTAACGATCTGCATCGCAACTGGTTTGCTTATTACAGCATCAGGTTTCTAACTGCCCTATTCTCAAAATCATATTTAGTAAAGAACGATGCTCCACTTTCGGTAAAGCGAGGATTCAGAAAAAACGAATTGATAAAATTACTGCAACAAGCAGAGTTTACAAAATATTCAGTAACATGGAGCTGGGCCTTCCGGTACATAGTAATTGCTACCGAATGAAGTACGATGTAGTTATAATTGGCGGCGGAATTGCCGGATTGCCGTTATCGATAGATCTTAAAAAGCGCGGGTATCATGTTGCAGCTGTCGAAAAGGGTAACTATCCGAGGCATAAGGTCTGTGGCGAGTATATTTCTATGGAATCATACAATTACTTACTAGGTATTTGCCCTGCATTAACCGAACTTAAGCTACCAATCATTAGTAATTTTAAACTGACTTCAGGCAACAACAAAGAGTTTACTACAAAGCTCGACCTTGGTGGTTTTGGCATCAGCCGCTATCTGTTAGAGGATCTGCTATTTAAAGAAGCCGAAAAACTTGGAGTTGTATTTATGCTGAACACCAAAGCGCATGAAATTAGTTACGAAGGTGAAGAGTATGTTGTTAAAACAAATAAGGGCGACATAACGGCAAGGTTGCTATGCAATGCCACCGGCAGAAAATCGAACTTAAAAACTCCAAACAAAACCGAGGCGAATAAGGGACCTAATTATGTAGGTGTTAAGTATCATGTAAAGCTTCCGCGGAATACTGATTTAATTGAGATACATAACTTTCCGGGTGGGTATTGTGGTATATCAAACGTTGAAGATGATAAAGCCTGCCTGTGTTATATTGTCAACTCAAAGTACCTGAATAAGGTGAACAATTCGATACCTCAATTAGAAAAAGCCTATTTGTTTAAAAATAAAAGCCTGAAAAAAATATTTACCACCGCTGAATTTGTTT
Source organism: Bacteroidia bacterium (assembly GCA_035486275.1). GTDB lineage: Bacteria > Bacteroidota > Bacteroidia > JABEUT01 > JABEUT01 > JABEUT01. The sequence continues at coordinate 6,966 of DATHNG010000156.1, read as the reverse complement.
TTACTGAACCTGTAACGGTTAGCGGCATCAACTTTCTTATTAAGGAACCTGTAACAGATGATTCATTTTACTTGGGTGATGCAGCAGGAAGCATGGCGCCAATTATAGGTAATGGCATGAGTATGGGGCTTAGGTCAGCTTCTGCATTGGCGAATACTATCGACCAATATCTTTCAAGCAAAATAACGAAGCCTGCGTTGGTTGCTAATTACAAAGACTTCTGGCGAAAAGAATTTTCGGCACGTATAAAACTAAGTCGTTACTTGCAAAAGCTTTCTGAATATTCTTTTTTAACCAAGAGAACCATCGATATATTTAACGTATTCCCTGCGTTAGCAAAAGGTGTAATTAAACAAACGCACGGAAAACCATTTTAAGAAATAACCAGACAGAAATGAATGCCCATGTTATTTTAGTAAACGAAAAAGATGAGCCCGTTGGCAGCATGGATAAACTTGAAGTACACGAAAAGGGGCTGCTTCATAGGGCATTTTCTGTTTTTGTGTTTAACAATGCGGGGCAATTGCTTTTACAAAGAAGGGCCAACAATAAATACCACTCAGCTAACCTTTGGGCCAACACCTGTTGCAGCCACCCATACCCACAAGAAAATACTCTTGAAGCTGCCAGGCGGCGCCTGAAAGAAGAAATGGGTATTAATATAGATTTAGAGAAGAAGTTTGATTTCATTTATCAGGCAAAACTTGATAATGGGCTTACAGAACACGAATTTGACCATGTATATGTGGGGCAGTATAATGGGCAACCACACCTTAACCTGACAGAAGCCTCGGAATACAGATGGATTGGAATAAGAGAATTAAAGATTGAAATAAGGGTACAGCCTAAAGAATTTACCGAGTGGTTGAAGATTGCCATTGATTTTTTCTGAGTTGAGTATGGTTCCCTAAACGAGCTAGGGCGGCATTTTCATTGCTTAAATCTTTATTATAGAACCTGTGAGAAGAAATTCTATATTTACAGAACACTAAAAACCCAAACTAATGAAAAAAATTTATTCGAATTTGAAAAAACTGATGCCTGTTGCTATTCTTGCAATTGTTTTTTCAATGCTCGCTTCATGCTCATCGTCAAACCAATTTACCTCTTCATTTTCGAAGAGAAAGTATATGACCGGTCATTATTCCGACCCAGTTGCTAAGGTAAAGGTTGAGATCAGGAATACGGCAAATGTAGCTTCAACTGATGTTAAGGAGGCAGTAAGTGAAAGTAAAATGAGTTTGAATAAGGAAGTTGGTAAGATATCAGAATCATATACTGCTGCTGATCAAAAATTAAGTAATTATAAAGCCGTTCAACCTGCTCTGGTGTCGAAACACTCATCGGAGAAAAACATGACTAATGGGCTAACGGCAGCAGCTGATAGTAAGAAAAATGTAAATACTATTGAGCAAAACTCTTCTGCTACTTCCAGCCCGGATTCTATTGAAAAAACAACGGGTGATGGTGGTGGACATCATCACTACCTGGGATTATTTTTTCTTTGCTTGTTCCTGGGGCTGATCTTTTTGCTGTTAGCGGCTGCAAGTGTTGTAGGAGGCTCTGCTGCGGGGTTAGGTTTGTTTGCAATATTAGCTTATCTCATGTGGGTGGCAGCTATAGTTTTCCTGATTCTTTGGATAATTAGCTTAGTTGCCTAACACCCTACATCTTAATTTCTTTAACAGGGGAATAGTTATTGCTCACCCTTAAAAAAGCAGCAGGCATTTAAAATGCCTGCTGTTTTTTTATTTGTACCATTTTATTTACGGACGCATTTACTATTTGCGGGCAAATTAAATTCAGCTGTTACAGCATAGTGATCCGACAGGTCAATATGCCTGGCATCCCACTTTTTCCGGAACACTACAATGTGCATTTTCCCTTGCAGGGCGGGGTACATTAGTTTTGAATAGAAAATATAGTCTATCAGCTGTGGCTTGCATACAGGGCCTTCTATCATATCATTGTTGCCATAGTCGTATGAATAGCACTTGCCGCCTTCCATCATGCACTGGCTTAGCTTAAGCGAATCGACCATTTGTCTGTGATTGCCCGAATCGGCCTGTACCGTATTAAAATCTCCGGCTACAAATTGCGGTACATTTTCACGCGTATAAGGCTCAAGCAGTTCTTTGCGGATCTGCTCATACTGTATCTTTCTTATCTCCTGCACATTCTTTCCGCTGCTAGGATCGCTTTGCAGGTGAGTACCTATTAACTGAAAATGGAAACCGCTATCTACCCCATCAACCAAAACAGCACCTTTACAGGCAAGCCAATCAGTGCCTGCCCCTTTTTTAAAGAATATTTGTTTTTTCATAGTCACCTGTACTTTGCTCATTATCCATACGCCACAACTGCCTTTCCAAAAAACATCCTTACGCGGGTCGCCCGATTCGTAGGGGTACAGGTCAGCCAGGCCAGCCCTTATTATGCGGCGGGCTTTGCCATCAAACGCCTCTTCAAAAACAATAATATCGGCATCCTGCGTCCTTAATATATTAGCGATTTGCTTTGCTCTTTGCACCTGACCTGTATGAACCAGCAGGCGTGGTAGCATATAAATATTCCAGGTAAGTATTTTAAGATGGGGTCCTTTTCCGGAATCGCTGTATTGCCCAAAACTGAAACCAGGGTTTGCAATTAAAGCGAAGGTTGCAGCAACTAATAGAAACTTCCATTTGATAGCATTCATCGTGTTATAAATTTAAGTATCTATTTCTGCATTCCTTTCATATTTTTTAACGGGTTAAGTACAGAACATAATGTGCAAATACAATTTGCTTTGTACCTTTAATCCAATACTGTTAATGAATTCACTCCGACATTAGCAAAGTTCTGCTATTATTCTTAGAATCAGTAGTTATTTTAAGCCTTTATTATTGAACATATAAAGGACCGGACACATAATACTGATAATGAATATAGTAGTTCAATCGCTTAAGAACAATATACGCTACCAATTGGAATTAGACCGGCTACGCAGGAATTTTCAGTATAAATGGTTTTCTCTTTATTCAACAAAGAAAAGTGAGCGCGCCTGGTTGAATTTTTATATTCATGGGTGTATATCCGATAAACTCTCCATCCATATCAATAGGTTGAGGGCTTGCCATAGAATCAATTGCAATTTCTTCAGCCGATTTATATATAATCTGCGGGTGAATTACTTTCTTGCATTTTTTGAATGTAACGGACAATTTCAAAAATTGAATTAAAGAAACCTCACCTAAAATAACCATAGAGAATTTTCCATTATCAATCTCTGCATCAGGTGCAATACCTATTCCACTTCCAAAATACTTTCCGTTGGCAACAACAAAATTCTTCACCTTGCCTTCAAATACAAACCCATCGGCAATTGCTTTCACAGGTTGATTGCGGTAAAATAAAAGCGTATTGAAAATGGCAGCCAGGTAAGTAATATTGGCTCCCAATGCTTTGGAGTAGTTGCCAATTTTCTGCACAACTATCCCTCCTATTCCAACGTCGGCAATATTGATGAAATACCTTTTGCTATCGAGGCCTTTTTTATCCTTAAACTGAACAAGGCCCAGGTCAATTTCTTTGGACAAATTCTTGTCTATTAGCTTTTTTATTCCTGAAAAAGAATGCGGGCTTTTACTTGTTTTTATAAAATCGTTCCCGGTACCGAACGGAAGAACACCCACCATTATATTAAGATCTTTATTCAAATTCCTTGCCTGCATAATTCCATTCACCACTTCATTTAAAGTTCCATCGCCACCAAGGCTAATTATATAATTAAAGCTCTCTGATGCAGCATTGAAAGAAAGCTCAATAGCATGGCCGGAATATTCAGAAATAAAAAAAACTGGTTTATAATTGCCCTGAAAGGTCGATTCAAGCTTCCGGATTATATCCTGCTTCTTTCTGATCTTACCATGAATGATGAAGGCAATTCTTTTCATTTACTTACTATTGCCCGCAAACATAGGAAATAAAAAAGCCCTGGTATTTCTGCCAGGGCTTTTTTATTTCTGAGTATAGTGTCAGGCTGTAAATCAAAGTCCTCTTCACCTCAATCTAAACACCTTTAAATACCTTAATATTTTACGATTATGCTTTCTTCTTTTTTGATTGAAGTTTCAAAGCTTTCATCTTCGCTTCCTTCTTTACAATTCGCTTTTTCCTTTTTATATTTTTCTTTACAAGTTGTTTCATGTTTATTTTTTTTGTTGTTTAATCTTTCAAATGTACGATTATATTTTCAACCAGCTGGAATTGAACCAGCGACACAAGGATTTTCAGTACCATATTAAGTACTTATATCCATGAATTGAGGGAGCAAAAACTATAAAAAGTGCGTACAAAAAAAATAAATGTATGGAATAGAAAGACTATGCTTTTGCAAACATTACATACCCATACGTTTTATTACCCAGTTGCCTTACAGGGGATAGTTTTACAAGCAGGTTCCAGGGGAACATCATCGGAAATGGCATACCAATTCTATCTGCTTCGTCAAGAATAAAAATATTTTCCTTAACCTTCCAGCCATGTTTGCGAAAGAAACCAATAGGGTCTGCACTTCGAAATTGGATTGGAGTATGCTTTATCATTTTTTTAACCATGTTTTTTGAACGGCGGTGGTTTTTCATCTTCCCCTGGGCATAATCCTGTACCCAAAAAGCAAATGAAGGTATTGAGAAAATATCTTTCGATAGCACAGCTGCCTGATCGTTGGTTAAATACCCGATTACACCTTCTGTTATTACCAGTGCATTCTTCACTTCTGAACCCAGTTTTTCAAAGAGCTTTTTTCGTTCAACAACGTTTGACAGATCTGCTGCTATAGTGGTTAACTGGCAAGCAGGTGTATCATCTGATAACTTCTCATTCTTGTATTTGATAATAGCGTCAAAATCTACTTCTATCCATTTTAACCCGGAAGGCAGCTGTAGTCTATAAGGCCTCGTGTCAAGCCCGGCGCCGAGGTTAATTACTGCATCTATTCCATTGGAAACAGCAGACAACACAAGCCTGTCTATAGCCGATGTCCGCACAACCATTGCAAATGCCATTGCCCCGCTATGCGGAGTTTCAGCAACCATTTGTACGCCTTTTTCTCCCGCCAGTTTTCTTGCCGGTAAATCTTTAAATACAGCGTCTTTTCTTTCTGTTTCCTGTGCACGGAATCCAGCTATCCAAAATGCCGTGTCTGAAATATGTTGAATAGGATCTTCCATAGATAAAAAAATATCCACAAAAATATTTTTTTGAGAATAAACGTTTCTTTGTGTTCGCCCAAACTCCTTAAAGAGACTTTAAACATGGAATAACGGACGTTGAAATGGCCGGCGACACAATGATTTTCAAAACCCTCCTAAGCCCTTATTATGCATGAATTCAAGACAAAATCATACAAAGAGAACAAAAAAATCATACAAAAGTGCGCCAAAAGTATGCACCCAATACACTGATTGTTCAACCATGCTTGAGAACTAATTACTATTTTTGTTTCCATATTTATAATGTTCAGTAGTCGAAACAATCAGTAATTCAGAAGGTATGACAGTAAAGGAAGATATAAAAGATCAGTTTGTCACCTCAATGCTCAGATTCGTAAATGCTGTAAAGGGCGAATCAGAAGTATGTTCTGAAATTTGTGGAGGATTTAATGAAAAGGAATTACAGGTTGTTGTATTCGTCGGCCAGCATACCAGCGTTAAAATGACTGATATATCAGAGAAGTTAAACTCTCCTTTAAGTACCTTGACAAGTGTTGTAGATAAGCTGGTTGAGAAGAAGTTCTTAACCAGGGTGCATTCCGATGAGGACAGAAGAGTGGTGAATGTTGCTCTAACAGTTAAGGGTAAAAACTCATTTAAAACATTCTTACATAGACAGGATGATAGGGCAGAAAGAATTTTGTCACAGTACAATGCTACTGAACAAGTTAATTTCATTAGGTATCTGGGGAAAATGACAGCAGTAATTGAATCAATGAAATAATTTTTTTTGGTAATTAGTACGAATTTCGTAATATTGCACTATCAAATTAAATACAAAACAACGGTTTTGATTTTTTTGACTAAATAATTCGATAGTAGAAATATTCCAAATTAGTAATAAATAAATTATAGAAAAATGAACGAAAGCATATTAATAACCGGAGCAAATATTGGGCTTGGTAAAGAGGCTGCCCGACAATTAGCCTTGAAGAAAGAAACAAAAAAAATAATTCTTTTCTGCAGAAATCAGGCAAAAGCCGAGGCAGCCAAAAAAGACCTTGAGGAGAAAACGGGAAAAAAGATCTTTGAAATTGTTATTGGAGATGTTTCAGATGCAGATTCTATAAGAAAAGCAGCAGAAAAAGTAAAGGAACCTATTGATGCGATAATTTTAAATGCAGGCGGAATGGTTGGGAAAACGGCCGGGAAAATTACGCCTTCCGGTATGAATGAATTAGCAGCTACGAATATTTTAGGTCATGTAATTTTAGTGGAGGAATTAATAAAAAATGATACGTTAAAGAAAACAGTACTATTAGCAAGTGCGGAAGCTATACCGGGAGTAAAGATGCTAGGAATGAAGCCAGTTTCAATGAAGACTTCTTCCGTAGATGAATTTGCTGCCGTTCTTGACGGATCATATTTTGGCAATAAGTTTGATCCAATGCAGGCATACGGATACGTTAAATATGCAGCAACTATGTGGATGCTTTCAATGGCAAGAAAATATCCTAACCTCAAATTTGTTGTTATGAGTCCCGGGAACACGGGCGGAACTAATGCACCGGATAATTTGCCCCCTGCAATGAAATTCATGTTGAAGTATGTAATGATGCCTGTTGTAATGCCATTGATGGGGATGGTGCATAAGCTGGAAGTAGGTACGAAACGCTTTGTAGATGGCATTTCGGATGAGCGATATAAAAGTGGCGTTTTTTATGCCAGTAAAGAGGGGAAATTAACCGGGGAGGTAGTTGACCAGAGCACT
>DATHNG010000155.1:0-28542 GCA_035486275.1 Bacteroidia bacterium | reverse complement strand
GTTTGGGGCAAACAGGGATATGCTTGAAAAATTCATTTACTTTGTATTGTGAAAGCATTCTCAAAACCCCAGCTATACCTTTTATCTCTGTTAACAGGTGTATTGCTCTGGGCGGCATGGCCGGCAAGGGGCTTGCCCTTTATCCTGGTATTTGCCTTCTGCCCATTACTGGTAGTAGAAGAACACTTTTACAGGCAGGGTGCCAATTTCAGGGCCTTTAAGTTCTTTACCTATGCCTATGTTGCTGCGCTTAGCTGGAACATATTATCGACCTGGTGGGTACTAAACTCAACCATTGTAGGTGGTATAGCGGCTATTGTGTTAAATGCCCTGTTCATGGCTTTGGTATTGGTTGCCTTCCATTATGTGCGGATGAAAACCAATAACATTACAGGCTACGCTTCATTTGTAATACTATGGATAGCCTTCGAATACTTTCACCTGAACTGGCAATGCAGCTGGCCATGGCTGACATTAGGCAATGGTTTTGCTAACCATGTTGAGGCTGTGCAATGGTATGAATATACGGGAGTATTGGGTGGTTCATTATGGATACTGGTAAGCAACCTTTTATTCTTTCAGCTTGTAAAAAGCTTGTGGCTTGATGTTGATGGTAAGGCTTACCGTAAGAAGAGTATTATCATGGTTATTGCAATTGTAGTAATACCCATATCAATCTCCTTTATAATTGCCTTCAGCTATAACTCAAAAACGGCCGATAAAAAACGATATGTGCAGGCCGTAGTTGTTCAACCGAATATTGACCCTTATAACGAAAAATTCAGTGGCGATTTTAAGAACCAGCTCGATAAAATGCTTGCCCTTGCCGATACCAAAGTCGACTCCACAACCGACTATTTAATATTCCCAGAAACAGCCCTGACCGACCCCGATATTTGGGAGAATAACCTGGAGCAAAACGGCAGCATACAAACCCTGCAAAAATACCTTACCAAATACCCTAAGTTAAGCATCGTTACGGGGGCATCTACTTGGCGTAATTATAACGTAGGTGACAACATACCTGAGAGTGCCAGGAAGTATACTGGCGGTGATGGATTTTTTGACGCATATAATACTGCTTTTCAGCTAAATAATAGCAGTACGCTACAGCTTTACCATAAGTCAAAATTAGTACCCGGAGTGGAGACAATGCCCTTCAGGAAACTGCTTGGCCCCATAGCCGATCTGGCCTTCTCTTTAGGAGGGACTTCAGGCACCCTGGGAACCCAAAAAGAGCCCTCTGTTTTTTACACCCCGAATGGCAAAAATTGTGTGGGCACAGCTATCTGTTACGAATCGATATATGGGGAGTATATTGGTCAGTATGTTTTGAAAGGAGCTCAGCTTATTTTTGTCATTACCAATGATGGCTGGTGGGGTGATACACCCGGCTACAAACAACACCTGGCTTATGCCCGTTTGCGTGCCATAGAAACAAGGCGTTCCATTGCCCGTTCTGCCAATACCGGTATTTCGGAATTTATTGATGAAATGGGTAATGTTAGTGAACAGACAGGATGGTGGGTACCGGCAGTAATTAAAACAAACCTTTCACTGAATAGAGACATCACCTTCTATGTAAAGCATGGCGACTATATAGGAGTGCTGATGAGTTGGCTGAGTGCAGTACTATTGGTGTATGTGCTTGGCGTTATAATTAAAAGTAAAATTGTATAATCTTTAAAACCTTTATAAAATGAAAAAGATAATCGTAACCAAGAACGCTCCAGAACCTATCGGACCATACAGCCAGGCAACTCAGGCGGGTGGATTTGTATTTGTATCCGGCCAGGTAGCAAAGGACTATGCAACAGGCAAAATTGTTACTGACGGTATTCAGAATGAGACCAAAATGGTAATGCAGAATGTAAAGAACATATTGGAAACTGCCGGTTCGAGCCTTGATAAAGTGGTTAAAACAACTATTTTCCTTACTAATATGGATGATTTTGCAAAAATGAATGAAGTATATGGTTCATTCTTTACCGGAAACTACCCCGCACGCGAAACCGTTCAGGTATCAAAGCTTCCGCTTAACGTAAATGTTGAGATATCAGTAATTGCCCTAGCATAACAGTTTATAAGGGAACTATTGACTAACGACTATCGACTAACAACTAGTGTTAGTACTCTCTGTTACACCACAACCTATATGCGGCCTGCTGTTCTAAGTTAGCGCTGCGGGTCTTGGTCATGTGGTAAAGCGGAAAGAATTCCTTGCCCGGGATGGATGCAATATGCACTTCCCTCCTAACCTGGTCAGATATTATGCTCAGGCGGACTTCATCGTCGCCATAATATGTACACCAATCGTGGAAGTTGCCTTTCAGCTGATGGCCATTGATAAGCGCAATCTCATCGTTCGGGCAAATACCTGCCAGTTCAGCCGGAGAGCCCGGTGCCACAGCGGTTACTTTTTGCAACACCTTATCGTCCTGCACTTTCATACCCCAGTAGCGCTCACAGTTCCTTTTGGCAGGCGAAGTATGTAACATCATTCCTATATGGCCCAATGCTTCACGGAAAGGCTTTTCAAAGTCAGCCGGCTTATTGATATAGTTATTGAAAATATCGTCGTATGAAGTGCCCGCTACCTCTGCCACCAAATTTTTAAAGTCAGCCTCTGAATACCCTTTACCTTTCAAAGCATATTCATGATAAAGCAAACGCATTACATCATCAAGACTGTTCTTGTTATTGGTATGCTTACGGATGAACATATCGGTAATGAAGGCAATAATAGATCCCTCGGTATATATGGAAACCTTGCGGTACGGAATACCGGCAACATAGCCATCTAACCAGGTATCGAATGAAGAATCGGCTACACTCAGGTTAAAACGGCCATAATTATCAAAATGCTTCTGAACTTCTCTTTGTATTGCCTTTATATACTCAAACTCACTAAATACACCCGACCTGAATAACAGGTAATCTCCATAATAAGTTGTTATACCCTCATACACATAGCCAAGGCGCGAATAATTCTCTTTTGTATAGTCGTAAGGGTGCATTTCAACCGGGCGAATGGTCTTTATGTTCCAGCTATGAAAAAGCTCATGACATGATATACCAAGGAAGTCATTGTACAACTCATCTTTCATTAAGTTATACGATGGGCCCATAACTATTACAGTTGAAGCCAGGTGCTCTACCCCATGGTGGTACTTGTATGGCAGTATATGGAACAGGAAATGGTATTCCTTTATCGGGCTGCCTTTCATCATCAGTACCATATCGTTGATAAAGATGAAGAAGTCGTTTATGATCTTTGCCCAGTCAGGCTTGCATTCACCCTGTATCCACAGGTTGAACTCGATACCATCCATTACAAAAGCATTATGCTTAAGTGTAGCGCTGGCTATAAGCGGGCTATCTCCTAATTCTTCGAAATTAACAGCATGCAAAACATGTCGGTAAAGCTTGCCCTCTTGCTTGGTTTGCCCTTTTTTCATAGCCGTAGCTATGCGGTAATGCTCAGGTAGTAATATCTCCAATTGCAATGGCTGGCCCATTAGCTCAGGCACATACATGCAACAGTTAACGGGGTTCATATATAACTGCTTGTCATCTACAAATGTTGATCCGGCATTCAGGTCAGCAGCGTAATAGCTGTATTTTACATGAAGTTCCCTTACGCCCTTGGTTTCAACAATCCAGGTATCTTTATTTAACTTACAAAAACCAAGTGCTTTGCCTGTCTCATCAAAAGCCGACCATTTCCTTACGTTCTTGGTGAAATTGCCGAGTTCATACCTGCCCGGCCTCCACGCCGCCGATTGAACCGTTGTTTTATCGCCCGAAACAGGGATAATAATTTCAATATCTATAAAATGCTGATGGTGAGTAGAGTATGATACTACATATTTCATATATGGTACGAAATGCATACAAATATACATTTCTTTATTCAATCACATTTTTGCTAATTTCGCAATCTATAAATTTTTACCCTTTATGAATTACGATCTGATTGTTATAGGAAGCGGTCCCGGCGGATATGTTGCTGCCATAAGGGCATCGCAATTAGGAATGAAAACGGCAATTGTAGAACGTGCCGAGCTCGGTGGTATTTGCCTGAACTGGGGTTGCATACCAACCAAAGCTTTGTTAAAAAGCGCACAGGTATTTGAATACCTGAAGCATGCTGCCGATTATGGCATAAAGGTAAATGGCGGAGAAGCTGATTTTCCGGCTGTGATTAAACGTAGCCGTGGCGTTGCCGATGGCATGAGTAAAGGCGTGCAGTTTTTAATGAAAAAGAACAAGATCGACGTTATAAAAGGTAATGGCAAACTTAAAGCCGGTAAAAAGGTTGAAGTAACCGAGGGCGGAAAGGCAACCGATTACGAAGCAAAGAACATTATTGTGGCTGTAGGTGCAAGATCGCGCGAGTTGCCTAACCTTAAAATAGACGGTAAAAAGATAATCGGGTACAGAGAAGCAATGGTATTGCCGCAGACACCAAAATCAATGATAATTATTGGTTCAGGTGCTATAGGATCGGAGTTTGCATATTTCTATGCAACTATGGGTACTAAAGTAACCCTGGTGGAAATGCTGCCAAACATTGTTCCGGTAGAAGATGAAGAAGTATCAAAGCAATTGGCTAAGTCATTTGCGAAAATAGGTATTGAAGTACGCACCGAAGCATCGGTATTGGAAGTTGATACCAAAGGTGCGGGTTGTAAAGTGAAGATAAAAGACAAGAACGGAGAATCAGTTGTGGAATGCGATGTGGTATTATCAGCAGTTGGTATTCAATCAAACCTTGAAAACATTGGACTTGAAGATGTTGGCGTAGTAACCGATAAGGGCAAAATTGTAGTTAACCAGTACTACCAGACAAACATACCAGGTATACATGCTATTGGCGACTGTGTTCCCGGCCAGGCTTTGGCCCACGTTGCCAGTGCAGAAGGTATTACCTGTGTGGAAAAAATGGCAGGACAGAATCCTGAGCCTATCAATTATAAGAATGTACCAGGTTGCACCTATTGCCAGCCCGAAATTGCTTCAGTAGGTTATACCGAAAAAGCGGCTAAGGAAGCAGGTTATGAAATTAAAGTGGGCAAGTTCCCATTCTCAGCATCGGGCAAAGCAGCCGGTGTTGGTGCAAAAGATGGTTTTGTAAAAGTTATTTACGATGCTAAATACGGTGAATTACTTGGGGCGCACATGATCGGCTATAACGTTACCGAAATGATAGCTGAAATAGTTGTTGCACGTAAACTGGAAACAACCGGACATGAGATATTAAAATCAATTCACCCACACCCTACCATGAGCGAAGCTATAATGGAAGCTACCGCTGCAGCGTATGGTGAAGTAATACATCTATAAAAAGCATAATGAAAAAGATCATCCTGGCAATTGGCTTATTTACCGGTTTAAGTTTTGCTGCAACAGCGCAAAGCAATGCCGATCAATTAAAAAAATGTATTCAGCTGGCTACATTGGGCCAATGCAAAGAGGCTTTGGGTATTGTACAAGGCTTGTTAAAACAAGACTCCAATAATATCAGCTACCTTGAATACAATAGCTATTTGCTGGCTAAAGTATGGCATGATAAAGAAGTAGATGAAAGCGAATCAACTCCTTATTACAATCAGGCACTTTATCTTGCAAAAAAGGCCTTAAAAAAAGACAGCAACGATGCCGAAGCACATTACGCCTATGCTTTTGCTGTAGGTTCATTGAATGAATTTGCAAGCCACAAACAGCAAATTGCCAATGCCAAAATAATGAAGGATGAAATAGACAAATGCTTAAAGAAAGATCCTAGTCATTCTGGCGCTTATCATTTACTTGGCCGTTGGTGCAGAAGACTAGCTGAATTCAATGGCGTTGAAAAGTTTGCTGTTAAAACCCTTTACGGAGCAACCCTGCCTGAAGCTACTTACCAGGACGCAGTAAATGCTTTTGAAAAGGCAGTTGTGTATTCACCTGACTATTTAATACACCAGTATGAACTGGCCTATACCTATTACGAAATGGACAAATACTCAGACGCTAAAATATGGCTGCAAAAGGTTATAAGTAATCTCACGTATAAAGGTGATGATGCTCAAAACGTAAAAGACAAGGCAAAAAAACTGCTTGGAAAAATGGACTAATAATGGCTAGCGCGTCATTATTATCAAACAACAATACAGAACTCTCTATGCGTATAGCGCAACATAAACATGAAACAAGAAACTGAAGATAAAGAATACTGGGATACATTAATAGATGCTAATAAGGTTAAGTTCTCGCTAAGCCTTTCTAAGATATGGAAGTATAAGGACCTTATTTTGATGTTTGTAAAAAGAGACATCACTGTTACATATAAGCAAACTATATTGGGGCCTGTATGGTTTATCATACAACCCATTCTGACCACTCTTGTTTTCACGATTATTTTCGGAGGAATAATGAATGGTTCTTCTGGAGGCACATCGCACGTATTGTTTTATATGTCCGGCATCGTTGTATGGAATCTTTTTTCAACCTCATTAATTAAAACATCAAACACATTTTTAGCTAATGCAAGTTTATATGAAAAGGTTTACTTTCCGCGATTAACAATACCTATCTCCGTCGTTATTTCAAACTTTATTTCGTTTAGCATTCAGTTCTCAGTTTTCCTGCTATTATTGGCTTATTATATATTCTTCAAATCGCTTTCTATCCATATTAGCCCATTATTATTGTTAATGCCTGTACTTTTAATCTTAACAGCACTACTGGGCATGGGCTTAGGTATAATTGTTTCTTCACTTTCCGCAAAATTTCGTGATCTGACATTCTTGACAGCCTTTGCCGTACAGCTGGCAATGTTTTTAAGTCCAGTTATTCTTCCACTATCTGCCGTATCGGGCACGCGTAAAACTTTAATATTAGCTAACCCAATGAGTTCTATTATAGAAGCAGTACGCTACATATTCCTGAGCTCAGGAGAACTTAATTTATTTGACCTTGCTTATACAACGTTATTTACAATTATAATTTTAATTACTGGGCTTGCATTTTTTAATTACAAGGAAAAATCATTTATTGATACAGTTTAGTTTCCTGCAAAAATCTATTATGAATATATTACTTGTTAGTACCTATGATAAAGGTGGAGCAGCTAAAGCATGTATGCGTTTACATGAAGGTCTTTTGAGGCAAGGAATTTCCGCATGGCTTCTGATCTTATTTTCAAAGAACGAATACCCAGAAAATAGAAACATTCGTATTTTCAGTAAAGAATTTCCATACGTTTATAAAAATCCCGGCGTATTGAAACGTATTGCTATTAAAGCAGGAATGGGAAAGGCTACAGAAAAAGTAAGAAGGGAAATTGAAACACATACTCCGGCTACTCTAGAGGCATTTTCAGAACCTTATTCCAGTTATGACTTTACACAACACCCTTGGTACAAAGAAGCAAATATTATACACCTACACTGGAGTGCAGGTTTTTTAGATTATTCCTTTTTTCATAAGAATCACAAACCTATAATCTGGACATTACACGACATGAATCCATTTACAGGTGGATGTCATTATAGCGACCATTGCAATAAATTCATTGAATCATGCAGTTATTGCCATTACCTGAAAAAGACGAGCGACCCGGCATATACCAACAAATTGCATAACTACAAAAGCAAATACCTTAAGCAAAGCTCACCATTGCATATAGTGCCACTTTCAAATTGGATGGCAGACTGTGCAAAGAAAAGCAGTTTGTTTGGTGCATATAAGCAAACAATTATTCCCAATGGTATTAACAGCAATATATTTAAACCGTACCCTAAACAAGAAGCGAGAAAAGAGCTTGGGATACCGCCCGATAAAAAAGTACTTGTATTTGTAGCTGAGCGGATAGATAATAAAAGAAAAGGGAACAAATACATTATGGAGGTTTCAGAAGGGTTAGTAGGTAGCAGCAATGTAATTATTTGCGGGGTAGGTAAACCCAGTGATAGTAGTGCAAGGGCGAACCTAATATCGCTCGGTGAAATTCAAAACGAAGAAACACTTGCCAAAATATATAGTGCTGCTGATGCTTTGCTCATACCTTCAATTGAAGATAATTTACCCAACACTGCATTGGAAGCTATTTTATGCGGAACCCCTTTAATTGCTTTTCCTGTCGGGGGACTGCCTGACATAATAAGCCATGGGAATAATGGCCTTATCTGTTCCAATATCAGCTCACAATCATTGATCGAGTGCATTAACGCGTTTTTGCAAAATGGGATAAGCCTATCATCAGGTAGTATAAGGGAAAATGCTGTTGCAAAATACGACTTGCCTGTCTCAGCTAAAAGGTATGTCTCCCTTTACCAAAGTATGCTATCCAAATAGTTAAGTTGTCATATCTTTATCCCTATCACACAAATATCATCCGTTTGAGTTTCGTATTTCTTCCACTGCTCAATCGTATTCTCTAATATTTGCTTTTGCACAGTTATAGGTTTATCAACAAACGAGGCAAGCATTTCGCGGAAACGTTTTGAGGTAAACTTCTTGTTTCTTTCTCCGCCAAACTGATCTATGTAACCATCAGAAGTTATATATATAAGATCCCCCTTACGCAATTGAATGGTATGCTTCGTGAATGAATTATCCATTTTACCTTCTTGGTAGCCAACAGGTTGCTTATCTGCCACAACTTCCAGTAAGTTATTAAACTCCAGCCTGATTTTCTCCGATTCCTTCACACCTCCATCAACTGCAATATTTTCACTTATCCAGTACAATGAATTATTTGCACCGGCATATTGCAAGGTATTATCCTTTTTATTCAATACACATAAAGCAATATCCATTCCATCGCGTGTTGTTTGCCCAGCGCTTTTTTGCAATGTATTTATCAAAGTGCTCCTCAATTCATTCAGTATGGAATCAGCGTCTCTTATCTTTTGATCAATCACTACTTCATTCAAGATACTGTTACCGATCATGCTCATAAAAGCCCCGGGTACGCCATGCCCAGTACAATCCGCAACGGCAAATATTACCTTATCGCCTGAAGAATGGCACCAATAGAAATCGCCACTTACAACGTCCTTCGGCTTATATACCACTAGATATTCACCAAGTGATTCAGCCATCATTTCCGGGGCGGGCAAAATTGCATTCTGAATTCTCCTTGCATAAGTAATGCTATCCGTTATCTCTTTATTTTTTTCTTCCAGTTCATCCTTCTGCTCCTGTATCTCATGGGTCTTTTCTTTTACTTGCTTCTCCAGCATTTCATTTTGCTGGGCTATCAACTGTTGTTTTTCTCTTTCTTTCTCAAGGTTTTGCTCTCCCAATTGCTTAACGTTCACTAATTGCAACGCAAGGTTTTTATTTGTACGGGAAAAATCGCTGGCAAGATAAACTGACATGGAAGTAGGAATACTAAAGGCCCATATAACTATAAAAGCAAGCACCCATCCACTTCTGGATGAAATATCAGCCTTCTGATGGCTCATTGCTTCCGATACAATAAACCAGAGTGTTATTAATACAACAGTGGCAACAAACAAAATAAAACCACTAGCAATAATCCAGGAGCCGGGCTTCTTTTGCTTTACTGCAATAATTGCAATACGTGTACTTTCAACTGACGAAAAGATAATAGATGCCAAAACCAGGTAGCCATCGAATGGAAGCTCAAAAGCAATAGCTATATCGGCAATAACAGCCGTGGCAAGTATACACCAGAATAAGGCGTTATACCTTCTTGAAAACATAGAATACATTAAAATTACCATTAATGTAAAGAATGGAGCGTACACAAAAAACAAAACCTTATTAAACAATTCGGAAATAAAAGGATTTGATGAATTTGCTATTACAGCAGGGTACAGCCAGAATACGGCAAGTGCCACCACCATAAAGAAGTAATACAGGTTTGATATTGCTTTGCGATGGAACAAAAACAAAAGCAAATGAAAAACACCAAGGGTAAGGAACATGGCAAAAAAGAAAGTGCTACCGGATATCAATCCTTCAGCCTGGCTCAGGCGAGACTCAAGTGATGATGTTTCAGCTAATGAAAATGAGAAACCCGGTTCTGCTCTTTTTTTCTCCAGCGCTTTCCATGCCGAATACCGTATTGCTATTACCTGCGAGGTATCACCTCCCAATTGCATAAGATACAGGCTGTTCAAAGGATTAAAAGGATACTCGTCCTCAGGAGTAACCGATACTTTTCCGAAATTGGTCACCTTCTTTCCATTCAGGTATATATCTGATGCACCCTCCTGCTCCATTTTGAGCACAAAAGGTTTATAAAATATTTTTGAACTGACTTTTAAATGAAGCCTGAACCAGCCAATTCCTTTAAATAATTCATGTGCATGTTTACTATTGAGGTTAGTGAACAAAGTATCCCATTCCTTGTCATCAAAAGAAGCAGATGCCCATCTTATATCATCCCCTCCATGGAACTTCCAGCAGGTATCCAGGTTTACGGTTTTATGAACACTATCTAAATTAAAGGTAACTGAAAACCCGCTTAGGTTGGTGCTGAAACACTGACAGGCTAAAAGGATCGAAATAAAGAAAACAAAGTATCTCTTATTCATGTTACCTCAAAAGTACATGAATAGTTTAATTCCGCAAAACAATTAAATGATACTTAAATTATGGAGTCGCCCAGTTATTCTGAAATTTACAACTTGAGTATTCAGGGTCAATTTTTACGTATATACCTTCTCTGAGCTTACGATTGATCCACTCATTAATAGTTTTTTGTTGCTTTCTGGCCAAAGAAGCAGACTGAATTAATTGATAGTCATCAGTAAGGTTTGCTTTGTGAGGCTTGGTTATATTGTTCAGCTTTATAATCCTGTATGCCTGTTTAGCGTCAGGCGTATTATAAAAAGCAGGTGCTGACATATCACCTACTTTCAAGCCATTAATAGTAAATGAAATTGTTGGATCTATTTGACCAAGCTGATCCATATCCCAACGCGACAAACCAGTTTGCGGGTTTAAAATAACCCCTGCAGAATATTTTGTGTTTTTATCATCTGAGTACCTTGCAGCAGCCTCTCCGAATGTAATTGAATCTTTCAGCACCGCCTGGTAAATGCTATCAAGGGAAGCCTTAGCACGCGCCATGTCTTCATCACTCACTTTAGGAACTATAAGTATGTGCCTTACATCAACCAGTTCACCATGACGGTGGACCACCTGCAGAAAATGGTAGCCAAACTGTGTTTCAAATACTTCCGATATATCTCCATCATTTAAACTAAAGGCTCTTTTTTCAAATTCAGGGTCAAATTGATGTCTCCCTATATCCTTATACAAACCTCCATTCTTTGCAGAACCAGGGTCATCAGAATACAATATGGCAAGATTAGCAATGCTCTCACCTTTCAGTACACGTTGCCTTAATTCTTCTATTTTTTGCTTTGCCAATGATTTTTCAGCAGCAGACAAAACAGGTTTCTTCACGATCTCGGCAATTTCTACCTGAGAGTTAATTGGAGATATACTATCAGCAGGTATTGCTTCGAAATATTTCCTTACTTCTTCCGGGCTAACTGTCAATCCTTCCGTTACCTTGCTGCGCATTTGTTGTGCAAGTAATATATCTTTTACATCTCCACGCAATTCATCCTTAAACTGCTGTTCTGTTTTACCATAAAATGCTTCAAACTTTTCTTTTGAACCAAACTGGTTAATATAATAGTTCAGCCTTTTTTCCATTTCCGCATCTACCTGAGCATCACTGATAATAATGGTCGAATCTTTCTCGGCTTCCAGTAAAAGTAGTTTTTGGTAAAGAAGGTCTTCCAATACCTTGCAGCGCGTATCAGGGGTTGCAGCTTTTTCTGCCACATACTCCATATACTGAGATTGCACATCCGATTCAAGGATAATTTTACCACCCATTACAGCTACAACCTTATCGGCCACCTGTGGCTGGCCTTTACAAACGTATGCTGCAAGTAAAACTGTACTATATATAATTAGTTTCTTCATCTCTGTTTTAGGGGAATAACGTAAAAGCTGCAAATTTATTGAAATAAGTCAGGAACAAGGCAAATATTCATGGTTTAACCTTTTTTAACTCTTGCTAATTACTTTTTCAACCTGCGCAAGTATTTCCTTTTCAAGCTTCAAGGCATCTTTTTCAATTTTATCAGCCTCAGCCAAAAGCTTTTCGATCCAAGCCTTATCCTCTACTCCACCTGCATTTATTTTCACGTTAAGGTGCGCACCCATTACTGCAGAACGTGCACATAAAGCCCCAACACCTGCATCGCTGACTGAATTAGGATTACCCTTTTCAGCCATAGCCTTTGCAAGCTGCATAGCCTCCAATGATTTTTGCATAACGGTAAATGGCACCTCTATAGCTCCACGGGTCGCACTCTGAATAGCCTCTTTGCGGGCAAGTTTATCACCTTCGGTAGCCTTTGGCATACCAAATGCGGACATTATACGGTTAAATGCGCTAGTATCTTCATCAACCAGTTTCAATAAACGCTCTTTTAGTTTCTGACCTTTTTCGGCATAGGCTGAAAATTCGCCAAGTTTTTCTTCCCATCCTTTTTTACCGGCAGAAAGATTAGCAACCATTGTACCCAGTGCAGCGCTCAGTGCACCCAAATAGGCTGAAATAGAACCTCCGCCCGGGGCAGGAGATTCTGAGGCCGTCATGTCTGCAAATGCTTCTATCGTCAGATTTTGCAAAGCTTTGTCAGAAACCTTACGCATCTGGTATTCTATTATCTTTTTTTCAGGGTCGAACTTACTCAACTCATCAAGCCCTAGTGATTTAATTGCAATATGTACAAGTTCTTTCTCTGAAACACCTATTGAACGCTGTTGCTTTTGCAGGAAAAATTTACCCGCATCAAGCAATGTTTGAAGCGGAACCAGGCCAACAATTTCAGAGCCAGTTACACGCATACCTCTTTCCGTTGCTTTCTTGCAGCATTCCTCAAAAGCAATGTGCACGGGCGTTATATTAATATTGGTAAGATTCATTGATATTTGAGCCTGGCCATATTCCTCAATAAACCATCCAAGCGCTTTAACTGATTTTAATGTTCCCGGAACAACTTTTTTGTTTCCCTTTTCATCAACGATCTCGCGCCCTCTTTCACGTACATCAAATGCAACTGAGTTGGCCCTGCGCACTGAGGTAGTATTTAAATTCACGTTATAGGCAACTAAAAAATCCCTCACACCAATAACAGTTCCACCCGAACGAACCGAGAATTCAGCCGGCCCGAAATCAGGTTTCCATTCCGCTTTCTTTATCTTTTTGAAAAAGCCTTCATACTCGCCTTCACGAATAACCGAAAGGTTATTCCGTTTAGGGTCTGATTGAGCAAGTTCATACATATATACAGGTATATTCAGTTCCTTCCCTACACGTGCTGCTAACTGGTTAGCATACTTAACGGTTTCTTCAACCGTAATGTTCGATAGTGGCACCAAAGGGCATACATCGGTAGCACCCATACGTGGGTGCTCTCCTTTATGTTTGCTCATATCAATAAGTTCCGATGCTTTCTTTATCCCTAAAAATGCAGCTTCTACCACTGCCTGTGGGGTACCTACAAAAGTTACTACTGTTCGGTTGGTTGCCTTACCCGGATCAACATCCAGTAACTTAATGCCATCTACGCTTTCTATCTGGTCAGTTATTTGTTTTATAATTGAAAGGTCAACACCTTCACTGAAATTCGGAATACATTCGATAAGTTTTTCCATACTATCTGTCTGTTTAGGGTGGCAAATATAGGTAAATGAGAAAAAGAAGCCATAATGCAATTCCTGTATCCCGCTTTTCCTTGATTTACAAGCATCTTAAACGAAACTTAACAATGCCTTAACATGCTAAAATGCCCTTTTTTGGTACTTTTGGTGGCATATGAAAACATTATATCTGGTACGACACGCAAAAGCCTCCTGGGATGAAAATGTATCGGACTGGGAACGTCCACTTACCCAGTCGGGTGTTGAAAGGGCTCATAAAGTTGCCAAGGCTTTAAAAGCAAAAAAGATAAAGCCTGATAAAATGATATCGAGCTATGCATTCAGGGCACTGAATACGGCTGTAATATTTGCATTAGACCTACGCTATCCGGCCACATCTATAGAAGTTAGCCAAAGCATATACGAAAAAAGAGCAATTGATATACTGGACATGCTGAGAAAACAGGACAATAAAGCCGATGTACTTATGCTGTTTGGCCACGACCCGGCCATTACTGAATTATACAATATGCTCACACGCAAACTTCTCCTGAAACTATCCACCTCTTCTACTGCGGGTATTCAATTCAATATCAAACACTGGAAAGACCTTGGAAACTCAGTAGGTAAAACCCTGTTTATTGAACCGGGGAAATAGATGCCTGAAAAAACTGCTCATCTCATTAATTATACAATACTTTTATCTTTGCAGCTATGGCATTGAATAAATACTACATACCCCGCGATATCAGTTGGCTTTCTTTCAACGAACGTGTTTTTCAGGAAGCTACAGATAAAACAGTGCCGCTTATAGAACGCATAAAATTCCTTGGAATATTTTCAAGTAACCTCGATGAGTTTTTCAGGGTGCGTGTGGCAACACTTAAGCGCCTGCTTGAAGTAAAGAAGAACGCGAAAGAGGTAATGGGTGAAAACCCTAAGAAACTTCTGAAACTAATACATACCACTGTTGTTCAACAGCAGAAAAAGGTCGATGAGGTTTATAAGCTACTTGTAAAAGAACTGGCTGACCAGAAAATATTTATTATCGATGAAAAGAAACTGAATGCCGAGCAAGCCACCTTTGTACAAAAATATTTCAGAGACAATGTGCTGCCAACATTAGCACCAATAATGATCGACTCGACACCTAAGTTTCCTTTCCTGAATGACAAGTCGATTTATTTTGCGGTAAAACTGTTAAAGAATGGCAAAAGTGCAAAAGGATTACGCTATGCACTTATACAAATACCCACGCATATTTTACCGCGTTTCGTTGTATTACCTAAAAAAGTAAAGTCAGAAAACAGGTACATTATTTTGCTTGACGATATTATTCGTTTTTGCTTAAAAGAAGTATTTGCCGTGCTGGATGTAGATAGTGCCGAAGCATATACCATTAAGCTTACCCGCGATGCGGAACTGGACATTGATCAGGATTTCTCAAAAAGTATTGTAGAAAAAATACAGGCCAGTGTTAAACAACGTAAAGTCGGCGATCCCGTGAGGATAGTGTATGACAGTGCCATCCCAATTGACCTGTTGACTTTCATAACAAAGAAAATAAAAGCAAAGAAATCACTTACCCATATACCCGGTGGCAGGTATCACAATTTCAGAGATTTTATAAAGTTCCCAAGTGTAGGGCATAGTGAGCTCTTATACCATAACCCTGCTCCATTGCCGCACCCTGACCTGCAGAAATCGATAAGCCTGTTCAGCGTTATACGAAAGAAAGATGTGTTACTTAGCCATCCTTATCAATCGTTCAACTATATTATTGACCTGCTGCGTGAAGCCAGTATTGACCCTAAGGTTCTATCAATTAAAATGACCTTGTACAGGGTTGCTGAGAATTCAAACATTTGCGCTACACTTATAAATGCACTGAAAAACGGTAAAAAGGTAACGGTTGTAGTTGAACTGCAGGCAAGGTTTGATGAAGAATCGAACCTATACTGGGCAAACCAATTAAAAGAAGAAGGTGCTGAAGTAATTTATGGTATAGCTGGTTTAAAAGTACACTCTAAGTTATTGCTAATAACCCGGAATGAAGGCAGCAAGGTAATTGACTATGTAAATATTGGCACGGGTAACTTCAATGAAAAAACGGCAGGGCTCTATTGCGATCATAGCTTAATGACATGCGACGAGCGTATTACTGAGGATGTTGCTACCATATTCCATTTCTACCATAATAACTTTCACATAGGCAATTACAAGAACCTGCTTGTTTCGCCATTTACCATGCGCGAAAAACTTATAAAGTTTATCAAGAAAGAAATAAAAAGTGCTAAAGCCGGCAATGAAGCATATATTATTATTAAGCTGAATTCACTTGTTGACCAGGAAGTGGTAGAGAAACTATACGAAGCAAGCCAGGCAGGTGTTAAGGTAAAACTTATCATTCGTGGAAGCTGCTCGGTAATGACTGGTATAAAAGGCCTGAGTGAGAACATTGAAGCTATAAGCATAATTGACAAGTATCTTGAACATGCACGTATACTGGTGTTCTGCAATGAAGGTGATGAGAGAATGTATATTACCTCAGCTGACTGGATGTATCGTAATTTCGACCTTAGAAATGAGATTGCTGTGCCGATATTCGATGAAAAGATACGAAAAGATTTGAAAGCTATTTTAAATATTCAACTAAGCGATAATACAAAAGCAAGAATACTTGATGCGAAGCAAGGCAATATGTATAAATTTGCTTCGCCCGGTGCAAAAAAAGTAAGAGCACAAGTAGATACGTATAATTATTTTAAAAGCCGATTGACTAATACCTGACGCCATTGAAATTCGCCTCAATAGATATAGGATCGAACGCTGTACGCCTTTTGTTTTGCAACGTTATTGAGGATAAAGGTAAAGTGTCTTTTAAAAAATCGGAGCTTATTCGAATACCACTTCGCCTGGGCGAGGATGCATTTTTACGTAAGCGAATTAGCCGGCAAAAAATAACAAGGCTCATCACTACCATGAAAGCCTTCAAGCACCTTATAAGTGTTCACGAAGTGCTCGACTACCAGGCATGTGCTACCGCAGCTATGCGTGCTGCCGAAAACAGTGATGTTATTATAAAACGGATACGCCGTGAAGCTGGCCTTAATGTGACTATTATTGATGGAAAAACAGAGGCCAGAATAATATATGCTAACCATTCTGCAAGCCTTTTAGATAAGAATGCATCATATATGTACATTGACATAGGTGGTGGCAGTACGGAACTAACGCTTATCAGCAAAGGAAAAACCATTGCATCTAAATCATTTAATATAGGCACTATACTATTGCTCTACGACCGCGTAGATAAAGACACATGGCTTGATTTTAAGGACTGGGTACGTAAAGTATCGCAAGGGAAAGGTGAAATAACAGCAGTTGGTTCCGGTGGTAATATTAATAAGCTTTACAAAATGTCTGAGAAGAAAGGTAACCGCCCCTTACCTTATAAGACCCTTAAACTAATGGCTGCTAATATTGAATCGTATTCAGCTAAAGATAGGGTTAAGATATTAGGGCTGAACCCTGACCGGGCAGACGTAATTGTGCCAGCGGCCAAAATATTACTTACGGTAATGAAAAATGCAGGCATTGGCAATATACTTGTCCCTGAAATAGGCCTGTCAGATGGTATTGTAAGGGGTTTATACCAGAAATATAAAGGAAGAAGAAGGAAATAATCTTACCTTTATTTAACTATTTTTTCACAGCCGCTTCACTTCCTCATAATATTGTTGAATGACCTTTGTACTGTAAAGACAAAGATCATGACACAACTATTCATACCCCTGACCTGTTTAGTTAGCCTTCTGGTTTATTATTTCATTTCTTATGATGTTAAGTTCAGTAGCAGATTGAAAAGACTTAAAAGATTAAGAAAAGAGAATGAGCAGAAAGTTTTAGCCCGCAGTATTACGGGTTGGGAACTACACGACCTTATTTAATGAACCACACTGAAGTTATGACAATAGAAAAAGCAAAAGGCCTGCTTGATAAATCGATAAAATACATTGGCCAGGAAGTTGAGATCATATCTGTTTCAGCTAAGGATAATAAGTTCAACACCAATCTGTACAGAATTGTAGATACTTTTTCATTTGCATGGTCAATTGAAGATACTGAGCCTAATGTAGATGCATGGGCAAAGCTTGAAACACGCGACGGGCAAAAGATAATTGTATCGCTGCAAAAAATAATAAACAATCTCGAAAAAGCGTCATGAGACTAAGAGCGACCATATTATTCGCAATGTTTTCAAACCCTTTTCCGTCCCCACTGAAGAGGGTTTTTCTTTTAAATCAGCCAACACACAATCCAAATACACACACAACATGAAAATTCTTTATGCAATCCAGGGAACCGGCAACGGCCATGTCAGCCGTGCTAGAGAAATAATACCATACTTGCAGAATTATGGTGAGGTTGATATTTTATTAAGTGGCAACAATGTGCATCTGAACCTTCCATACGAGGTTAAATACAGAAGCACCGGCATCAGTTACCATTATGGCAGTAATGGCAATATTGATTTAATTCAGTCGATCAGAAAGTTCACTCCTGTTAAGATCATTAAAGAATTGCTTGATTTCCCTATTCAGCAATACGACCTTATCATTAACGATTATGAATTTATAAGCTCATGGGCCGCGGCCCTGGCAGGTAAACGTTTTGTATCATTCGGGCACCAGCCTTCTTTTCTGTCACCTAAAACCCCGATGCCTGAAAAGCAAAGCTTTGCTGGTAATATGATTCTGAAATATCATATCAAACAATCGAACCCAATCGGCTTGCACTTTGAAAGATACGATGACTTTATTTACACACCGGTTATCCGTACCCAGATACGCAACCTTGAAGTAACCGATGGAGAACATTACACCGTTTACCTTTCTTCTTTCGGAGATGAAGAGTTATTCAAATACCTTAGTAAGGTAGATGCCAAATGGGAAGTGTTCTCGATCCGCGCAAAAGAAAAATATACCAAGGGAAATGTTACCTTTTTCCCTGCCAGTAATGACGGTTTCTTAAACAGTGTAGCAAGTTGCAAGGGCCTGTTAACTGGTGCCGGATTTGAAACACCTGCTGAAACACTTTACCTGGGCAAGAAGCTTTTCTGTATTCCTATCAAGAGGCAATATGAGCAATATTGCAATGCAGCAGCACTTACTACTATAGGCGTGCCGGTGGTAAATGATGCTGATGATTCGCTTCCTGCTCAGTTGGAAAACTGGATAAACACACCTTGGAATATTAAGGTGAATTATGCAGATATAACCCCGATGCTGGTAGAAAAGATAGTGAGAGAGAATGAAGCAATGGCTCCGGTAGTACCTATACCAGCGTTCTAAGTATTCTTATACGCATGAAAAGATGTAAGGCTATATAGCCTTATCAATAAACGTGCTGACTTCCCTGGCTCGTTGAACAATCATAAAATGGCCTACATTTTTCAGCACCATATCCGGGTATTTTATGTATCGCAATGGGAATATATTGTCTTTACTGCCATGAATTTGCAGGCAATTACCGGGAGCCTCTCCCTTCCAATTAACTACAGCATTCACAGCCCACTTTAAATAACCCGGGCTTGTATCACCCACGATCTCCATTAGAAACTTCTTATGTTCTTTATCTTTAACTAAAAACAACCACCTTATTAACTTGTTGGCATGCCTTGCAATTTTCAAAGGGATTAATTTATGAAGCCTTAGCTTTCCTGATATTCTGAAATACCATGGCATTTCCTTCCATGAACGAAGGCTTGAAATAAGAATAACTTGTTTTACAGGAATCAATTTCGCTATTTCACATGCAACTATTCCACCAAATGATACCCCTGCTATAACAGGTTCAGGTGTATCTATTTGTATTAGCAATCTTTTGCAGTAATCAGCAAGAGGTTCATTTTTCAATGGCTCAAGCCAGTATATAACTTGCTTTTGGTAATTCTTTAACTCAATAAATGTAAATACTCTTTCATCAACTCCTAAGCCGCCGATCAGATATATTTTTTCCAAAACAAAATATTATTGTTTTACAAACCTGACAGACTCTTCTCCTTTGCCGTCTGCTTTTAATAAGGTCAGTATGTAAACACCATTTGGCAATGAGCTTACATCTACCTTAGTAAGTGTATCATGTAATTCGCCATTGGCAATGGCTTTACCCAGAATGTCAGATATGGTGTACTTTATATCTGCTTTCTGCTGAAGCTCAACAGTCATTTCAGTGGTAGCAGGAACAGGATAAATTTTTGCAAGCATATCAAATTCCTCTGGGTCTATTTGTGCAGCAATACCAGTGGTATCAACTTTCATGTCTTTATCTGCGCTACCTTTTACAGGTGCCGCTAACATAGTATCGGGTGGTATGCTATCCATAATATCGGCATACATCTTTCTCATTTCGCTTTTTACCGGGTGCAAACGAATAATCTTAGTATCCGTACTTATGCTTTTCACCAGATCTTTATACTGGCCTTTTAATATGCGGTGGTCTATAAGTATGCCTTCGTACCAGGGTGCATTAAGCCCATACAGGTATTGCCCTTTTATCTTTACTGCATAAATAAGAAAGGTGGTGTCCGTTAAACCCTGGCTGAAATAATAAAGGCCTCTGAACTTTGAAACGGTACCGCAAAAAATAGTATCGCCATTCTTATCGGTTATCAGGTTAAGCTTTCCATTATCAGAAACAGTAAATACGGTTGTATCCTTACCCCGCTTTATATAGAGCTTATTACCAAGCACTTTTGTCAAATCTTTATTCACTTTAGGAAAAGCGCCATCGAATGAACTTTTAGGAATAACGTTTGACCAATTATTGGTGCAGGAAGCACAGAACATTAAGGTCGAGATTAAGACTAAGAAAATTCTTTTCATACTGTTTAATAAGTGCGCGAATTTACACTACTTTTTATTCTTGTTCTCATCCCAATACGTTATCTGCCGAAAAACAATACAATCCGGAATCTCTTCGTCCCAATGTATCATCTTAATCCAATTACCATGTTTATCATATTCATATTTCCATTTATATGTAATATCTAAACTACCATCCGGCTTGTAACTATTGAATTCAATACAATTCCCCCACTTATCATAATTCATTATTTCTTTGGAATACAAACCGCCATCAGAATTAAACTCATCAATTTCAACATAATTTCCATTCTTATCATATTTAAAATGCTCCTTATAATTCAAATCTTTGTCATGGTACAGA
This sequence comes from Bacteroidia bacterium, assembly GCA_035486275.1. GTDB lineage: Bacteria > Bacteroidota > Bacteroidia > JABEUT01 > JABEUT01 > JABEUT01. The sequence continues at coordinate 7,623 of DATHNG010000155.1, read as the reverse complement.
GTACCATCTTCTTTATCAGTCAAATTTCCTTTTTCATCATACTTATATAATTTTCGACATGTCAATGTATCATGCAAGTTATAGCTATCATCTTCTATCATATTGCCTTTTTCATCGTACTTATAAATATCGTAATTTGCTTCTTCGTAGATATTATTATGTGCTTGGTGTGCAGAATAGTAATCTTCTTCAGCAGGTCGCATTGCATCTAATGAGTTCTTGTTAATATGTGTAGTATCCAGTATATGGTATATCTCTTCTACATTATTCCCTTTTTCATCGTATTTAAATATTTCTTTGAATTCTACACCTCCGTCAGAATTGTACCAATCTTTTTCTGTCAGGTTTCCCTTTGCGTCGTACTTAAAGTCTTCCTTAGTTATTATACTACTGTCCGGCTTATAACAAATCTTTTCGGTACTATTTCCTTGGTGATCATATTTCTCAATATAGTTAGAGCTTTCTACTCCCTGAGCATTGGTTCTTCCTTTCATAGGAACAAGGTCATCATTTGATTTATGCCAGCGGGTATAGTCAGGGATATAATAGTCTTGTTTAATTTCCCTAACCTTTCCATGTAAGCCTTCAAGCTGAGCACCAGTTTTATGTACATGAGCTTTTTGAGCATTCATATACTCACAACTAAATAACAGAATAAATATGGGTGGTATTATTTTTCTCATTCAGGCATCAGAACTGTATCTTGCATTTATTGCAATACCAGTATGGGTGAAGTTCAGAATACATTTCACTTGGAATGAGGTGCTCTATCTGAACATAGGTAGTATGGCCATTATGTATAACCCGTTTAATATGCCTGTGAGAACCATACTTAACCGGCAAAATATCGGCAGAGCTATTGCACTTAGGGCATATAACAACCCCGTTGGCATCCTTGGCGTAGTTATTCGGTATTTCAATATCTAAGGGAATGGTATTGCTTGCAAATGAATAGTACGACCTTACATACATTGTATCCAATCCAAGGCCGGCTATAAATATATCTACCGGAGCCTGCTGGCTGGGAGCAGCACCGTGTATATCTAGTTTATATACGCCAGTAGTATCCAGCAGATCATGCCCCACAGCTAACACTCTATTGCTTTTCCTTGCAACTACCTTAACAAGCATTATGCACTTTGCAATTTCAGGCTTATTCGAAAAAACCTTACCCGATATAACTACTTCACCACCTGTGAATGCAGTCAATACTATAACTGTAACACAGAAAAAGGATATGTTTTTAAATTTCAACATCAGAATGTAGGGAAAATACAGCCTTTGAATTTTGTTACATCTACCTGTGGCAAGGTTGAATTATAGGTCTTATTTATCACATCAATAATTTGATTAGCCACTACTGCATAGCCCCTGGCATTAGGGTGAATACCGTCAAGGCCAAAAGTACCTCCCTGAATAAATGAACGTGAAAAACTAATTCCATCTATGGTTATACTGGTTTGCATGGTTTCCATAAAAGCGAACATATCCACCACTCCGAACCCGTATTTGGCAGCAAGGCTTTTTATGCTTGCATTGTATTGCAGAGTAGCGCTTTCTACAGCAGCAGCCTCCGTTTCATCAAGCACCAGGTCGTTATTCAATGGCTTGGCAGCTGTAGTGCCCCAGCCTTGTTGAACAGAATCGTAAGCTGACAATAATATAAAATCGTTATCGGTAGCCTGGCGAACGCCACTTGCTGTTGTTATGTAAAAATATTTACGTTGGCCATTCACCATCACATATTGAGGAACTGTATTAAAGAAAGGAATTGAAGTTACATTGGGGATGGTCATGCATACACCCTTTGCACCCAGGTTATGAAATGCCGTCAGCACAGAATCGTACTTGGCTGCAAAAACGCTAGGGGCAGTAATTTCATTAAGGGTATCGGTTGTCAGTAGTGTTATTGTTTGAAGCACACCTCCACTAAGGGCATATCCTAATACATCATTATCGCCTAACCAGCAGGTAAAGAAAGTAGCCTTGCTTGATTTAATATGATCTAAGTATTGTATAGGAGCAGGAAAAGTGCCAAAATTCATAAATCGGCCGAAAGGGTTTCCCAAACTAAGGGTAGTATTATAGCCGCAAACAACACTATTGTTTTGCTTTTCATTAAAGTTCATTGCCACACAATCGGTAAGCCTTATACCCGATATACCCATATTATTAACCTGGGTATTTATATAACTTGAACCCCAATTCGACCAGGACGGATCAGGCCCATCAGGGCTTAAATAAGAAGAATCGGTTGGAGCAATGGGATCAAGCGTACCATTAACATAGGCAAGGAACATGTGGCCACTTCCATTACCTGTAGTCATAGGCTGAACGAATGACATATTGGGTAAAGCCAGTTTCATTTGTGCAGCAAGTGTAGATGGGTACGAATGGCTTTGGCCATATTCATATAAGCCGTCATCCATATAGCCTTGGGTTAAGGAATTACCAACAGAAATGTATGTAGTAAAATCCGCACTACCCGCAGAAACAGATGCAGGCGTAAACTGTGTTTTACTGCAGGAAGCAAACACCACCACGCTAATTAAATATAGCAGTATCTTTTTCATGGAACACATAATTAAATTACGATCAATTAATTACGATGGCTTTTTGCAAGTACAGTTAAACGTGTAGTTGATTCCTAGCCCTACTACATTTACAATGCGATGATATGATACAGGCCCGAACCCTTCATAATTCCAGTATGTGTTACTCCGTATAAAATCAGATAAAAGATATGCAGCATCTATTGAAAGGCCGCAATTGAATTTATAGCTTGCGCCCAACGAAAAGCCAGCATTGGTTTTATCAACTACTTCCGGGCTAACACTACCATCAGGCACCGGTGAACCATCGTTATAAAAACCTACACGAACGCTTATCTTTTTCTTATATGTTGCTTCAATGCCGATTCTTTCAGCAGAAGCATTTGTCCAGCCATATTTGTTCGTGGATGAAGGGGTATTTGTATCACTGAAATTAAAGCGCAATGAGTCGTATGATTTCCAGAATGTGTAATTAAAATCAGCAGCGATCATAAAATCCCAGTTATTCCCTTTCGAAAATTTATAGGCCAGCCCTGCTGAAAGAACACCTGGCAGTTGTACATTGGTAGAAAAATTCTCAGAAGCGGGGAAAGTACTTGCTAAAGAAGCCGGAATATCTGTAAAATCTGCTGAGCCGCTTGATACGCTGAAAGGTAAGCCTGACCTGTAATCTACACCTAAGGTTAAGGAACAACCCGAAGAATTACTGTCACCTTTTTTCTCGAACAGCTTAGAGAATATACCAACATTATATCCCGTAGCGCTTCCACTGCCTGAAAGTGAAGCCTCGCCATTAGGACTGCCGGTACTTGCAAGCGGAACAGCCTTAGTAGCGCTGAAGGTACCTGTAGTATATACAAAACCTGCGCCAATACTTAGTTTATCGCATATTTTATAATCTAATGTAGGCTGAAACATAAAGGTTTGCAGCTTAATGGTTTGAACAATGTACATACCATACCAATCGTTAGGATATGCTGCTGCTGCACCAAATTGGTTATTAATGGAAAGCCCTGCATACAGATTTTTCCACACCCTGCCTGAATAATAAAACTCAATAGGAGTAAACACTGCAGGGGCGCCATTCGTATTAACATTATCGGGCGTTAATACAGATACCGAAGGAATTAAACCAACCATGCCAAGGGTTATATTCTGGCCTGAAAGGTTACTCATTCCACCCGGATTGTAAAATACAGAAGCCGGATCGGTACAGACTGCCGTAAATGCACCGCCAAGGCCGGTAGCCTTAATTGATTGTTGCGGTATTTGAAAGCCACCTGCGAATAAAGACAATGGGAATAATAAGATTGCAGCCAGGGAGAGATGTTTCATTTTATTGTATGTGTGTGTTTGGTTGCAAATATAAATAATATACCTACTAAACAGTTTTAACATACTTATAATGCGAAATGAAGGGGGATTGTGTTAATTTTGAATACATACCATACTCATCAAGTTAAACAGAAGCATAATACATTAAGCAATAGTCATGAACCTGAAGAAGATTATTTTTAGAATACTTGTACTATTCCCTTTGTTTAGCATTTCAAATATTGTATTCGGGCAAAAAAGCAATGATGAACAAGTAATTTCGATAGTTGAGAACTTTCTATCAAGCGACTTAACGGGATATAAAGCATTAGTGAAAAATAAAAGCTACTATTTTTATGAAATTGAGAATGTTTTATTTGAGAAAGATTCTGAAACTGATAGTATAGAAATCTATGGATTTGGTGATGGCATTTCCGAAGGAGGTTGGAATTACCTATTATTTAAATATAAAAAGCAGAAATCATTTGTTATAATAGGTCAATATCCAAGCATGCAGGAAAATATAATGAAGTTAAGTGACGTGATGTATGGAACTAAATCTATTAGTGCGAACACAGTAAAAAAATGTTACGATGCAATTATTGCAAATTATGATCATCATGGGTATCATATGCCAAATGATTTAATAAAGGACTCTATTCGATAAATGTTCCAAACTGCCACTAAAAAGTAAGCACAATTATAACTGAAAGAAACACAATCTTTAGTCGTCTAACAATACATTGCATTATACTATGAAATGAACCGAGATTATACTACTTTTGAATAATGAAACCCCATTTCATAGGATTAGTTTTAGTATTTGCAACGTCTACTTTATCTGCTCAGCAGGACATCGACAAAACCATAATGGTTGATGGTAAGCAGCGAGAATATGTTATTCATTTACCTTACGATTTTGATAAACTGAAAAAAGCGCCCATACTATTTGCTTTGCATGGCAGCGGAGGAAAAAGTGAAGGCACACAAAGGCTTTACCAACTAGACCCATTAGCTGATAAGTATGGTTATATTGTCATATACCCGCAAGCCATTTACAAGAACTGGAATATACCGGGGATAAGTGCCTATGGCGATGTTGACGAAGACGCAAATGATGTGCATTTTATTTCGGAACTTATAGACTCAACTGCAGCATTTTATAAGGGAGACACAAATAATGTATTCGTCACCGGTTTATCCCGCGGCGGTAAATTCGCTTTGTTTCTTGGCTGGAAATTAAATAACCGTATACGTGCTATTGCGCCTGTTTGCGCCAGCATACCTGTGGGGATGGAAAAGGATTTCCGTTTCGCAAAACCAATGCCTACTCTGTTAATAAACGGAACAGCAGACCCTCTGGTTAATTATAATGGTGGTTACGGGAGAATGAATGTAGGGCAAAATGTAGGTGACGGTTTTGATATGCTGCCAACTGAAGAGCTTGTAAAAAAACTAGAGATACTCAACAATTGTGACACTTCAACCGCTGCTATATATATACCCAACAATAATGCAGGTGATGAGTGTACCGCGGTTAAGTATTGCTACAAAAGCAATTCAGCGCCGGTTCAGTTTATTAAAGTTATTGGAGGCGGACACACCTGGCCGGGTAGTTTACAATACCTACCAAAATTTCTGATAGGCAGCGTGTGCCTCGATTTCAATGCAGCTGATGAAATATTTAACTTTTTCACTTCAGTAAGTAAACAATAAACCACCTTTAATAATATCTTAAATATTTAGCCCAATTAAATAATTATGCGTTAACTTATAGAAAGTGACGTAATTTCAACCCCTCATTCAGTATAGCACAAGTTTACATTTAATGAAGCGTCTAACTAACCATACAAACTGCTTTTCTATTTATGAATTTCAAAAAAAGAACCTTGCTGGCAACGGTTGTATTTTCTTTAACCCTTTTTTCAGCCTGTTCGCCCGGCTATGTTTACAAAAGCCTTTGGCAGAGTACGCCTGTAGTTATTGATGGCCAGACCAATGATTGGGAAGTCCCGCTTCGTTTTTTTGATGATAAAACAAAACTTAATTATTCCATCACCAATGATGCCCAGAACATATATATATGTGTCCGTGCAACTGATAATGAAAATGTAAATGGCATTACACGAAGGGGCTTGCAATTGTGGATAGATACAACGGGCAAAAAAGGGCACCAGGTGGGCATACTCTTTCCTATGATGCAAAAAGGCGAAGGCCAATCGGAAAGCAAACATAAAAACCAGGGAGGCGAGGAATCGGCAGGGCAGCAGGCACAAGATGAGCAAAAACCATTGGATCCTGATGCGATAGATACAGCAAAAGAAAATCGCAGGCATCGTCAATTTGTGGCTGGAGCTAAACAGATGCGGGTTACCGGGTTCAAAACAATACCCGATGGACTGGTTGAACTACCCGACGTATATGGTATTAATCTTGCCGTTAGCTGGAACCAATACAATGTATTGGTATACGAAGCATGTATCCCCATCAGGACATTTTTAAAAAACCCGGTTGCTGACAGTTCTAAAGTATTTGGCATTGCACTTAATTTTACAATTAACCCTAAAAGAATAGCCAGTAGCGGCGGCGGACATGGTGGCGGCATGCACGGCGGTGGCGGTGGTATGGGTGGAGGAATGGGCGGCGGCGGTATGCACGGCGGTGGAGGTGGTAGCGGTGGCGGGCATAGCAGTAGTTCTTCCGAACTGGAAACAGAATCCACCTGGTCTGCTTTCCGTTTATCAACCGGTAAATAAAGGCTTGAAAGAATGAAGCGTTTTTATTTTTACAGTTTGTTTATTGTTTTGCTCTGTAGGAGTTATGCATCGGCGCAAACATCGAACATATATGGAAAAGTTATAAACGACTCTGACCATACTCCGCTTATTGGTGTAGGTGTTTTAATCTACAGCCCTGACAGTTCAAAACAATATTCCGGAACGACAGACAAGAATGGCATTTTTGCAATTTATAGTGTGCCTAATGGAAAATATACTCTCCAAACCTCATATATAGGGTTTCAAACAGTAACTACACAAGTGAATGCAAATAAACAAACTGTGAGTGTAGGCGCTTTAAAAATGAAATGGATGACCACCACTATGCAGGTGGCAACCATACAAGGTAAAGTAATACCGGTTGAACAAAAAGGCGATACTACTGAGTTTAACGCCGATGCGTATAAAACTCACCCCGATGCAAGTGCAGAAGATCTGGTTAATAAAATGCCGGGCGTTAGCTCTCAAAACGGCTCTGTAACCGTAAATGGTGAAACAGTGGCGCAGGTTTTGGTAGACGGAGAACCTTTTTTTGGGAATGACCCGACAATAGCTTTAAAAAATCTTCCGGCAGAAGTAATTGATAAGATTCAGGTGTTCGATAAAGCAAGCGACCAGGCCCAATTTACCGGAGTAGATGACGGACAGGCGCAAAAGACCATTAACATTATAACCAAAAAGAATCGGCGTAATGGCACATTCGGAAAGGGGTACGCAGGCTATGGTACAGATCAGCGTTACCTTGTAGGCGGCAACCTTAATCAATTTAATGGTACCAGCAGGCTCTCAATTATTGGACTCGCTAATAACGTAAATCAGCAAAATTTTGCATCGGAAGATATTTTAGGCGCGCTTGGCGGTGGCGGCGGACAGGGCCGTGGCGGACAAGGAAGAGGCGGATCAGGTGGCGGCGGCGGTGGAGGTGGCACTGGCTATTCTTCAGGAATTAATAATTTCCTTGTTGGTCAGCAAGGGGGTAT
>DATHNG010000154.1:0-17202 GCA_035486275.1 Bacteroidia bacterium | reverse complement strand
CCACCTTTAGAATTAATTACTTGCGATTTTAAAAAACCACTGTTAAAATATATAGTAGTATCTACCTGGAAAATGTAGTTGTGCACGGGACCAAACGGGTCGCCCGTAGAAGCTTTAAGTGTAGCTGTATCTTTAGGTATTATGGCAAAATTATAGGGGTATATAGGTATTATATCTCCCGATGTTATCAGCACGCCAATCTTCGATACATCATTATTCATTTTGGTTATTTCAGAATCCAGTTTATTCGGGTCTACCTTAATACTGAAATAGTTCATCCCAACACCATTCACCTTATCTACAGGGTAAGTAAGTATAGTATCACGACGATAATAAATATTGTTCATGGTTATGGTTCGCTTCACAATGGAATCGTTAACCGGCAATGTACGGTCAATTTCAACCTGTACCGTTTGAGCCTTGGCTTTAGCTTGATTCAATACACTTATTCTAACCTTAAACGAATCTACCTGTGTTGTTACATTCCCGGGTATGGTTGTAAGGCTTGTATCAGTTACCGCATAATCGGGTAAGGAATCATTCCCGTTAATTACAATTGAGGGATCTCCATCCAATTGCATTTCCATAGATATACTATTGGTTACAGGGTCATTACTTTGTATAGCAACTGCAGCACTTTGAAGGCAGCTACCAATACTTTTACGATACATGGTAGTTGAAAAATCAGGGTATAACAAAGTAGAGTAATTACCAAGGGGGTCAAGCACGCCTAAGGCATCCATGGCAATAAAACCAATTGAACCCTTGGGATCAAGTACAAATTGCTCACTAGTGCTTGATGAAGCACCACCCAGTGGCTCATATACATCGCCTGAAAGGCATGCAAGGGCAAGTATCATGGGGTATTTACCATAATTATTATAATCAGAAGGGGCATCAAGGTTAATGTCGAAGTTAGTACCTGATGCATGACCGAAAAAAGTCATTAATGAAACGCCATTATTTATAAGGTCGGCTATAGAATCGGCAAAGGTTATTTGAATGGGAGACGTAGAAGTTTTCTGGATAGTATATACATTGGCTCCGAAAAAAGGGTTGCTGGCATCGGCTGAATCAATACCCATATAATACATAATAGAGTTATGTTCCCAACCAGGGTTTCCGCCGGCAAAATGAATAATATTCTTCATCCATAAAGCTGGGGTATTACTTTCATATATCTCTACTTTATTCAGGTAATTGCTTATCTCAATATTATCGGTGGCTGATAACCTACCTGTAGGTATGCCAGGCGCTACACATTTTTTTGGTAATTGACTGTTCAGGCCTGCAGTTAATAATTCATCTGATGATGGGTAACCGAAAGATGGAACAAGATTAGAACTATTCAGGCTGGTATCTTGCCTGCACATATAAGAGTGTATGGCCTTACCCACCAGAAATAATGCCGAAGGCGGAGCTTTGCTCACTGAATTATTTATTACATAACTACAGAAATTACGTATAGCTAAAGGGTCCTTTTCAATACCATAACAAAACTGGTCATATAATTCCTCCACATTGGCATATATTACATTATTAGCTCCATATTTCTTTTCCCTGTAATTTCTATATACTGAGGCTTCAGCAGAAAGTGAAGGATGGTATATCATTATATAAGCGGAACTAAATGGAGCAGATGCAGCGTAGTTTGTAAATGTTCCATTTGAATTGGTCCCCACAGGTATAAGCTTTGTAACTTTATTTACATGTGCATCCGAAGTTATGAAACATTGTTTATTAATGCCGGTAGTATTTGGCATCAGTACTTTATATCCCGCTTGCTGGGTAACTATGTACCTGTTATGGGTTGTCAGGTCATACAAACGAACGGTGTCATTTGCCATAACCGATAAGTTGCTAAGATCAAGATACGTCTTGGTTGAGGAAGTAGTATCCCTTATATACATCATATAGCTTGAATCACCACCCATGTTAGTAGTATGAGGATATTGCGCAAAAACATATCCGACAGCCGAAATATTACCCACACTACTTATGCTTGCTAAAGGCACACTATAGAAAGAAAGTGAGGGAGCAGATGCAGCTAATTTACTAGCAGAAACATTATATTTTTCTACACATATACCAAACCCGACAAAAGAAGTGTCAGTAAGGTTACCTGATGCCCAGGGTGCACTTACCCTTATTTCATGGTCATTGCTTGTTCCATATACAGACTGGCCTTCAAAAAAAGTTTTCACAACTGCTGCAGGTGCATTGGCACCTGCATATATATTAGTTACACCGGTAAGAGATACAGTATATGTTTGCCCTAACCCTATTTGTGGTAAAAACCAACCGGTAGCATTAGTGTATCTCGGGTCGTTTATTTCATCACTCCCGGCAATTGCTATTCTTGCCCCGGCACAAAAGTTCTTATAACTGCTATTTCCAGATTGTACAGTTTGGGCTGTAAAATATTGCAATGGAGTGTACAATGAAAATGTTGTATCTACTGCATACGATGAATCCCTGCGGTTATGTAACGATATATTCCAGGTAAGATAATACGTTGAAGTATCATTGAACATACTATAGTATGGGTTAGGAACTGCACTTATCGCACTATCAGGGTATGCTGTTATGCCTGCATATAATAGGGAGTCAGATGCCGCATCACTTATCAGCGCGCCCGTATTGTGTTGCCCGTAAAACTCAATATAATCGCCTCCTGATTTTGGCCCGTTAAATACACCATCATTCTGGCCTTTTATATAAATATATTGTTCCTTGCCATGAAAGAATAACTGAAAATTTCGAGGATCGATAGCAGAGAGAGAGTAACCTGTTGAAGCCACCGCAATAGCCAACGTGGCAGAATCAATACGATACACGCCGTCTTTGGCAACTTTTATTTTACAATACTTCTGAGAATAAACAATCCAACTATTAGCCTGTGAAAAAACAAGAGAAGGAAGAAGAATACATGCTAATGAGAAGTATAATTTCTTCATTACGTTTTCTTATTGATATCGAACTTTATAGAGAATATATTGGAATATAAAGCTACTGAAGCATCGCCAATATTGGTAAGAGCATAGTCGAGTGTAAAAGACTTTATTTTTATACCTACACCAAAATCAGGTTGCACAGTAGTAATTGCCTTACCGGTAACATCGGTACTGCTTTGAATATTACTTACACCACCACGTAAGAATATAAAGCCTTTATACCCTATTTCAATACCAACATGTGGGTCAACACTTACAGGATTTGTACTTATTACCGTATTTCTTTTACCATCAAAAGTTATATCTGTTCCCAATTCAGCAAGCAGGGATATTTTATCCTGGAAGAGTTTAAAATTTCTTCCGGCGCCCAGTAACAAACGTGGTAATGTAACTTCAACATTATCCTCAGGTATAGGGTTACCTGTTTCCTGGAAAACCTGTTGTGTTGCCTGGTCAATTGAATAGCTCCATGCATTAAAGGTTGAGGTAGCGTCTCTTAATACACCACCAAACAACCATTGCTTATACTTATACTGTGCGCCCAGGTCGAACCCAAAACCCCATGCCTGCGCAAAATCACCTACAACCCTGCGCACTATTTTAACATTAGCGCCAAGGTCTAAATTAGGTATTCCCATATTACGGGCATAGGAGAAAAGAAAACCATAGTCAGCTGCTGAAAACGAAGTAATATTATCGTAGTTTACATTGCCCGATGCATCAATAAGTTGTGTAGTATTAGGTATATCATCTACCCCAAAACGGATAGCCGTAAAGCCAAAAACGCTGCTACTGTCTATACGGTATGACAAAGCACCATAATCGTACTTAGCTATACCTGCAAAATATTCGGCATGCATAAGTGAAAACTCCATATTACTTTTAATGTTAAGCAAACCGGCAGGGTTCCAATAACCTGCCGTAACATCATCAACCGAGGCTACTACTGAGTTGCCCATGGACAAAGCCCTGGCACTCACCCCAATCTGCAAAAATTCATCACTGTATTTAGGTGCTTGCGCATTAACAATGGTAAAAGCACATAAAAATGCTACGCTAAGTAATAGTTTTATCTTCCTCATATAATACAACAAATATAGTAAATTATGTGCTAAATAACTGCTAAAAGGCCTGATTATTGCATTAAAGAGGCTGTTTTGCTCAAATACTATTAAATACACTCAAAACTTAGCCTGCACGAATAGATTCAGAGCACAGAAGAATTATTGTCAATGTTTATTAAACTCTTCCATGCATTTGCAAGCACTCTTTTTTTATGGGAATACAATAATGAATTACTTGTTCAAAAGTACAATACTAATTGGCACTTGAAAATAGTTTACCACCTACTTATCAACCACTTCACAATTTATATGCTATATTACTTTAGTGTTAATTATTAAGAATAATATGGGAGGATATTTACATATAACCTTATATTTGCAATTATCCATTCATCCATTAATTTTATTTACAATGAGAAACAAAAAATTACTTATTATTTACTCCGGGATACTTACGTTCATTTTTGGCTTATACAACGGGCCTGTTTTTTCCCAGAACAATTCAAACAATGAACAGATTGAAACAATATTGGCTCATTGGAAGAACCTGCGTAGAGATTTGAAGCAAAAACTAATATTAGACAAAAAGGATATGGCTGAATTTTGCTCCTTCTATGAAGCATCCTTAGATTCAGACCGTGGCGCTTTTAATCAACTTGTATGGAAAGAACAATTGAACATAAATAACGTGGACAATTACATTTACGGTATTGAAAACAAATATGTGGCCAAATATGGTCAGTTCTTATCCATAAAAAAAGAAAACCCTTCTTTAATTTCATCGCGTATTAATAAACCTAAGTCAACCCAGGCTACTTGCACCACTGGAGCTAATATTGACTTTGAAAGTGGAACGCTTAACGGATGGAATGCTTATTATGGTGAAAACAGCTCTACCACTACAAGCTTTAGTATTCTAAATATTACTGGGGGTGCAGCCGGTGCTGTAACTGAAGCAGCCCTTGATTCAAAAGTCGGTAATACGTATCAGGTTAAAATTATGTCAGGCGGAACAGATGCTATTACAGGCCTACCAAGAGTATCGCCTACAGGGGGAAACTATTCTGTCCGTTTAGGTGACTCTACAAATCCTGATTTTGGATTTGCGATGTTAACTCAAACTTTTCTAGTTACAGCACAGAATGCCGCATTTACATATCAATATGCTTTGTTATTGGAAAACCCGGCTCACCCCTACTATCAACAACCATTTTTCTCAGTAGTTTTTCTCGATCAGAATGATGACACGATAAAATGTAATTCACAATTTGATGTATCAGGGACAACCCAACTTGGTTTTAAGGCTGTTTATTATGCAACTAATGGAGACTCCGTTTATTACACAAATTGGAAATCTGTACTTGCACCATTAACCTCATATATAGGGCAATGCGTTACAGTTCAGTTTAGAGTCTCAGACTGTGCACTTGGTGCCCACTTTGGGTATGCATATATTGATGCATCTACAAGCGCCATGACTATTACGCCTTCGGCACCGGCTATTTGCGGATCGCCTGCAACATTAACTGCTCCATCAGGGGCTGCTAGCTATAACTGGACCGGGCCTTGCATTTCAGGTTCTTCGAATACACAAACTGCTACTGTTAGTTGCAGCGGCAACTACAAGGTAGTTATGACCCGGTATTTTGGTTCTTGTACTGATACTATCAGTATTAATGAGCCGGGCACCTTAACAAGCCCTAGTTTTGTTGCAGATACTGCTTGTCTTGGATCTGCTACACAATTCTCCAACACTTCAAATCCATCATCAGGTGCGGGAATTAAGTTTTATTGGGACTATTATGGAACAGGAGTATATAATGACTCTGTTACGAGCCCTGCATATACCTATAACTCTGCCGGTACTTATAATGTAAAGCTGACTGAAGTGGTTGGCTCATGTTCAGTTACCGATAGCAGTAAAGTAATAGTAAGGCCATTACCAACTGTTACTATTACGTCTTCACCAGCCAACGATACAGTTTGCTCGGGTGGCAAAATTTCATTGTCGGGTAATGGTGCTGCATCGTACGTATGGAGCGGTGGTATTACCAATGGCGTAGTATTCTCGCCTTCTTCCACAGGTAAATATATTGTAACAGGTACCGACGGGTTAGGCTGTAAGAGCAAAGACAGCGTTACAGTAGTTACAAGTACAAAAGCTTTGCCAACAATTACTATAACATCTTCTCCTGCAAATGATATTGTTTGCCCGGGCAACCCTGTTACACTTTCGGGTAATGGTGGTAAAACATATAGCTGGTCAGGTGGCATTACAAATGCTACTCCATTTACTCCTGTGTCCACAAATAAGTACATGGTTACTGGTACCGATGCAAATGGCTGCAGCAATAAAGATAGTGTTATCGTAACCGTAGATAAACCATCTATTACAATAACAGCCTCAGATAGTATTCCATGTATTGGAAATAGTATAACCCTATCAGGCAACGGGGGAGTATCCTATAGTTGGTCGGGTGGTATTACTAATGCTGTTGCCTTTACTCCTTCCTCATCAGGCAAGTATATTGTCACAGGTACAGATGCAAATAGTTGTAGTACTAAGGATTCTATTAACATAGTAGTCGATAACCCGATTATTACAATAACCTCATCACCTATTAATGATACTGTTTGTACAGGAGGGCATATAACTCTCTCCGGTAACGGTGGAACAAATTATGTATGGAGTGGTGGCATTACTAATGCGGTACCTTTTTCACCTGGTACATCAGGTAAATATGTGGTTACAGGCACAGATGCAAATGGTTGCAGCAATAAGGACAGTGTAAATGTTGTTGCGGGTTCAGGAGCGCTTCCAACCATAACGGCCACTTCATCTCCTGCCAGTGATACAATCTGTAAGGGAAACACAATAACCCTTTCAGGTAACGGAGGTTATTCTTATGGCTGGTCGGGTGGTATTAGCAATGCCGTTGCCTTTACCCCTTCCTCGTCAGGCAAATATATTGTTACCGGCACCAGTGCTAATGGTTGCAGTAATACCGACACCGTAAATGTTGTTGTAAACCCACTTCCTGTAATAGCTATTATTGGTCAGACTCCAATTATATCCGGTACTAAGGATACATTAACCGCTAAGGGTGGCGTTTCGTATGTGTGGAGTACTGGTAGTACAAACGACACAACTATTGTAGCACCGACTATAGCAACCAAGTATGTTGTTACAGTTACCAATGCTAACGGATGCCAAGATACAGCGAGCTTTACGGTTACAATAAAAACAATAACCGGCATCAGTACTGTTACCGGTGAAACCGGAACAAACCTGTTCCCGAATCCGGCTAAGGAAATATTGAACCTTGCATTCAATACTAATGGTAAGACAATACCTGCTGTAATTAGAGTTTCCGATGTTTCCGGCAAGCAATGGATAGAAACCAACGCTAACCTGGATGGAAACAGAACAATATCAATTGATATTTCCAGGCTTTCGGCAGGAATGTATTTTGTACGAATTGAAACAAATACATCAGTAAGAACAATTAAGTTTATTAAGAACTAAGAGCAAAAAAGAAAACATAGAAAAGCCCCGTAGTAAATACTACGGGGCTTTTTATTTAAACAATTCCTTTAGTGCAGCTTTGATTCAATAATACTCATAAATTCCTTGCGTGTTTTATCGCTTGAAAGGAATTCACCTGTAAAGGCCGAAGTAGTAGTAACCGAGTTTTGTTTTTGCACACCGCGCATTTGCATACACAGGTGTTGTGCTTCTATAACCACCGCTACACCCATTGGCTCTAATGTATCCTGTATGCAATCACGTATCTGGTCAGTTAGCCGTTCCTGTACCTGGAGTCTTCTTGCAAAAGCATCAACCACACGTGGTATTTTGCTTAAGCCCACTACCTTTCCGTTAGGTATATATGCAATATGGGCTTTACCAAAAAATGGCAGCATGTGATGTTCGCAAAGCGAATAGATCTCAATATCTTTTACTACAACCATCTGGCTGTATTTTTCCTTAAACATTGCCGAACGCAACATTTCAGAAGGATTCAACCCATAGCCGTGCAACAGGAACTGCATTGCTTTAGCTACACGCTCAGGGGTTTTAACCAAGCCTTCACGTTTTGGATTTTCGCCCAGATCTTCAATAATACTCTTGTATTTTTCCGAAACAGTCTTAACTAAGTCATGATCGTAGTTATCATGTTTAGTATATCCCTTAAATTTTTTAGCTTGTTTTTTTGCAGCCATGCTTATTTATTTTCCGCCAAAATATTCTGCAACATTATTCTCTGTCTCTTGCAGTTTAAGGCTGTGCAGTTTACAACCCAGCTTGGCAATCGGTTTTTCCAATTGTTCCCAAAAAGCAACAATAATATTTTCAGTGCTCGACATTTGTCCCTTCAAAAACGGAACATCCATATTGAAGTTCTTATGGTCAACCTTGTCAATTATCTGCTTCTTTATAAGAATGCTTAAAGCCCTTAGGTCAACCACAAAGCCAGTGTCTTTGTTCATATTACCTTTTACGGTAACAAAAAGCTCGTAGTTGTGTCCGTGCCAATTCGGATTGGCACAGGCGCCAAATACTTCATTGTTCTTTTTATCGCTCCATTTCGGATTGTAAACTCTGTGTGCTGCATTAAAGCACTCTCTGCGTGTTACGTACATCATAATAGGCACAAAGGTATCAGAAAATTGTTCTCTTTAGTTCTTCTTTTCACTGCTTGGTTCATCTATAAAAGCATGCTCAAGTTTAAGCGGGTTCTTTACGAACTCATCCAGCAAAGCATAGTCAAGAACTTCTTTCATTTTATTTACATAAATGAACTTAAGGTCCTTCAAATACTTCGGGTTAATGTCATCTATATCTCTCTTATTTGCAGCCGGAAGAATAATTTCCTTTATACCTGCGCGCTTAGCAGCAAGTATCTTTTCTTTTATTCCGCCAACCGGTAATACATTACCACGCAAGGTTATTTCACCGGTCATAGCTAAATTTTTACGTACCTTATGCTGGGTAAATGCCGATGTAAGTGCGGTAAGCATAGATACACCCGCTGACGGACCATCTTTTGGTGTAGCACCTTCGGGCACGTGAATATGTATGTTCCACTTTTCAAATGCCTTATGTGGAATGAACAATTCTTCAGCATGAGATTTTAAATACTCCAATCCCAATACAGCCGATTCCTTCATTACATCACCAAGGTTACCGGTAAGTGTAAGCTGGCCTTTGCCACGGCTGAGACTTGCCTCTATAAATAATATATCTCCACCTACAGGTGTCCATGCCAAACCTGTTACAACACCTGCCACATCATTGCCCTGGTATTTTTCTTTAGGGTGAGCAGGAGAAAGTATTTTATCAAGGCTGGCTTTCTTAATTACAGGTTCATACTTCTCTTCCATTGCAATAGATTTCCCTGTATGACGGACGATCTGTGCAATTTTCTTTTCCAGGCTACGAACACCCGATTCACGGGTATAGTCCTCAATAACGGTTTCCAATATATCTGCAGGAATACTTATCTGGCCTTTTTTTACACCATGTTCTTCTAATTGCTTAGGAATTAAGTGGCGTTTAGCTATTTCGATCTTTTCTTCTACTGTATAACCATTCACTTCAATAATTTCCATTCTATCTAGCAACGCAGGGTGAACAGCACTCAGATTATTAGCGGTTGCAATGAACAACACTTTAGAAAGATCGTATTCCACTTCAATAAAGTTATCGTGAAACTCTGAATTTTGTTCAGGGTCCAATACTTCAAGCAATGCTGATGCAGGGTCGCCATGAAAGGAATTACCTATTTTATCAATTTCATCCAACACAAAAACAGGATTCGATGATTTTACTTTTTTCAGGTTTTGAATAACACGGCCGGGCATAGCGCCAATGTATGTTTTACGGTGTCCGCGTATTTCAGCCTCGTCGTGCAAACCACCTAGTGACATGCGTACATATTTCCTGCCAAGCGATGTTGCAATAGATTTACCTAAAGATGTTTTACCAACACCCGGAGGGCCTGCCAGGCACAAGATAGGAGACTTCATATCGCCCTTCAGTTTCAAAACGGCCAAGTATTCGAGTATGCGTTCTTTCACTTTTTCAAGTCCGTAATGATCACGATCCAGTATTTTCGACGCTCTTTTCAGGTCGAAGTTATCTTTGGTGTATTCGTTCCAAGGAAGTTCAAGCAACAGCTCTAAATAATTGCTCTGTACTGAATACTCAGCAGAATTAGGGTTCATGCGTTCCAGCTTCTGAATATCTTTTTCAAAAGCTTCTTTCACAGTCTTATTCCACTTTTTGGTTTTAGCTTTTTTGCGGTATTCTTTTATTTGCTGGTCAAATGTATCGCCACCCAATTCTTCCTGTATGGTTTTTAATTGCTGGTGCAAAAAGTATTCGCGTTGCTGCTTATCAATATCTTCTTTAACCTTCGATTGTATCTGGTTCTTCAATTGCAGCATTTGCAATTCCTTGTTCAAATGAGCTAATAAAAGAGTCGTCCTCTTTTTCATATCAGGCTCTTCCAGTATATTCTGCTTTTCTGCCACAACGGCATTCATATTCGAGGATATGAAGTTGATGAGGAAGTTGCTGCTCTCAATATTCCGTATGGCAAAACTGGTTTCAGAAGGTATATGAGGGCTTTGCTTTATTATTTGCAATGCAATATCTTTTAATGATGATATCATTGCTTCAAACTCCTTATCATCTGTAGCAGGAGTAATATCTTCAACAGACTTAACCTTGGCTTTTAAATAAGGGTCATGCTGGGTTAATTCTGTAATTTCAAAACGCCTCTTGCCTTGTATAATAGCAGTTGTACTGCCATCAGGCATTTTGAGGGTTTTAAGAATAAAGGCAATTGTTCCGTTCCAATGAATGTCGTTAATATGCGGATCGTCAATGCTGTCGTTCTTTTGTGCCACTACACCAATGGTCTTATTCCCTGAGTAGGCATCTTTTATCAGTTTAATTGACTTATCCCTTCCTACAGTAATAGGTATTACCACACCAGGAAACAGGACTGTATTACGTAATGGCAGAATAGGTATCTCATCAGGTATCTTTTCCGAGTTTATCTTCTTCTCTTCCTCATTGGTTAAAAGGGGAATGAATTCAGCATCATCGTTCATATTGTCCAGTCTCATTATCTGTAAGGCTTCTTTTTCCGAAAAATCTTTCATATCGCTCTGTTTATGTTATTAAAACACCCTTTAGGTAGCAATTAGTATGCCAAACTAACATTTTGTCATAAAACCAGCCAATTTGTGTCATATTGTATCTTTATACCCAAATATCGACAATTATGAAGATAGCACTGATAGGGTACGGTAAAATGGGCAAAGAGATAGAAAAGATAGCTCTTTCGCAAAGCCATGAGGTTGTCTGGAAGTTTGATGAGACTAATGCCGCCGAGTTTACAGCCCAAAACCTGAAAAAGGCAGATGTAGCCATTGAATTTACTACCCCCGATAGTGCAGTAAGTAATATATACAAGTGTTTTGAAGCTAATGTTCCGGTAGTTTGCGGCACGACAGGCTGGCTGAAGCATTTCGATGAGGTAAAGCAGGCCTGCAATGATAAAAAACAGGCTTTTTTTTATGCCTCTAACTATAGCATTGGGGTTAATCTCTTTTTTAAGCTCAATGAACAACTGGCAACTATAATGAAGCCTTACAAGAACTATACACCGAGCATGGAAGAGATACATCACATACACAAAAAAGATGCCCCAAGCGGAACAGGTATAACACTGGCAGAAGGGCTGATTAAAAAACATGGTGGCATAAGTAAATGGGCATTGGCAGAGCAAGCGAAAACAGGCGAACTGCCAATACTGGCAAAACGCGAAGGCGAAGTGCCCGGAACACATATTGTAAGCTATACATCGGACTATGATAAAATAAGCATACGCCACGAAGCATACAGCCGTAAAGGTTTTGCCGAAGGGGCTGTTGTAGCGGCCCTGTGGCTGGTTGGTAAAAAAGGGGTTTATGGCATGAACGACCTGCTTGGCTTTGAAAAATAACATTAATTAACGCTTCTATATTATAGAGAGATTCTATCTTTGACTTTTCACATTCACCTATGTTTCATATTCAGCCTGTTATCTATGTCATAATCCTTGCAACATTTGCGGGGCTTTACAAAATATTTGAAAAAGCCGGTGAAAAAGGCTGGAAGGCATTAGTGCCCATATATAACTACTATATATGGCTCAAGATACTTAAGCGCCCTTGGTGGTGGATATTCGTATTTATCATTCCAGGTGTAGGCTTTATGATGACCATGGTTGTAACTGGCATAACCTGTGAAGCAATGGGCAAAAAGAACCCTTTGCAAATGATACTTTTCGGCATCTTTTTCTTTATAGGCCTGCCATATACTGGCTTTACCGATACCAAATTTGAACTGCCTGCTGAAGACAAAAAGAAGAAACCTTCTTTAGCTATTGAATGGACAGAAGCAATTGCATTTGCGGTCATTGCAGCAACTATCATACGTACGTTCTTCTTTGAAGCCTATACTATACCTACCCCATCCATGGAGAAATCGATGATGGTAGGCGATTACCTCTTTGTAAGCAAGATAGAATACGGTGCACGCATACCTATGACACCTATTTCATTTCCATTTGTTCAAACAACACTACCACTTACTAAAAGTACCGATTCATATCTTAATTGGCTGGAGTATCCTGCCATACGCTTGCCCGGTTTTGGTCACGTAAAAAGGCATGATGTGGTCGTATTCAATTGGCCCGAAGGTGATACGACATATGCAAACAATGACAACCCAAGTTATTATGAACTTTGCCGTGAAAATGGAAGGGAACATGTATTGAATAACGACATTCTTTCTAACGGTACTACACCGGGAAAGATATCGGCACGGCCGGTTGATAAAGAAGAGAACTACATTAAAAGATGTATAGGTATACCGGGAGACACATTGCAGATAAAGGATTCCAAAGTACTTATCAATGGCAAAGTTGATGACCTGCCCGGCCAATGTGAGTTTAAATACCTGGTTACAGGTGATGGCAGGCCTGAATTCTATAACGTGCAAAAAGTGCTGGATCAGAACGACCAGACTGTTGGATATCAAATGGACATCTCGTATAAAGGGGCAACTATCATTAACAAAGACATGCTTAACAGGCTCGACATTACTGAGCCTATATGGCCTGTTGGCCCTGATGGTGTTCCTATCTATTCTTTCCTTGATGGGCATAACTACGACATAAGAGGTTTTGAAATGACACTTACCCAGCAAAATGCTGATTCATTAAGGCATATTCTGGGGATAAAATCGGTGACATTACATGTGCAGGATAGTACCATTCCAATGGAGCCTACAAGCATATTCCCTAATTCGCCTGACTACAAATGGTATCCAGATGAATTTGGCCCGCTATGGGTTCCTAAAGCAGGTGCCACTGTAAAACTCAACCTGAAGAATGTTGCCATTTATCGCAGAATAATAAGCGCATACGAGCATAACACATTTGAAGTAAAGGATGGTAAAATTTTAATAAATGGTAAGGAAACTGATAACTATACATTTAAAATGAACTACTATTTTATGATGGGTGATAACCGCCATAATTCAGAAGATTCACGCTTTTGGGGATTTGTACCAGAAGACCATGTAGTAGGTAAAGCATCGTTCATTTGGTTGTCAATGAAATCACACGTACCATTCAAACAAAAATTCCGATGGAGCCGTTTCTTTACATTTATTAATTCCGATGGAATTTCCCGTTCATACTTTATCCACTTCCTTATAATTGTTGCGTTATTTATTGGTTACTCTTCATATAAGAACAGGCGCAAGGAAGAAGGTAAGGAGTAACGGACAGAACGCGTTTTTACCGGGTATGTAGATGAAAAAGAACTACGGTATAGTGATTGCAATATGCCTTCTATCACTGTATGTCATTATACGCTCCTATACTGTAGATATTACTAATGACGAAGCCTATTCGTTCCATAACGTTAAATATTTCTGGTACGCTGAATCATTTTGCACAGCCAATACACATTGGCTGAACAGTGCTGCCATTAAGGCAGCGCTGTTATTGGGCTTAGAAAACAACTGGGCTATACGTTGGTTCAGTGCATTATCTGCAATTATATTTTTCATTATCTGTTATTTCTTTATCCGTTCACTTACTACTACTTATCATCAACTATTTGCCTGTACTCTCCTGCTGTTCAACCCATTTGTACTCGATTATTTTGGGCTTGCACGCGGCTACGCATCAGGAATTATGTTGGAGAGTACGGCATTGTTCCTGTTCATTATTGCCGTAAAAAAACAAAAACGTTTTTTTGCATTTTTGGCTGTATTGTGTGCCGGGCTTAGTGCAATAGGTAATTACAGTTTCGTTTACTTTTTTGCGGCTTTTTCCATAGTTTATTTTTCAGTCTTTTACTTCAAAAAAGGATTTTCCCTTTTCAAAAACATTGGCTTTTATATTGACTTGTTAGTTTGTTTTGCTATCTCCGCTTTTGTAATAAGGGCATGGATGTTCCTTTTAAAATGCTCACAGGACCTTGGCGCCGGAACGGATAGTATAGATGAAGTATGCACATCGTTCATTGACGGCCTCGTTTACTTCAGGTTTCATTATACCGAAACTGCTGCAACAATTATTACATGCATACTCATTGGCCTGGTTGTAATTATATGCGGGTATGGCATATTCAAATTCAAAAAACATAAACAGGAAATCTACTTTTACTCCAGTTTAATTCTTTCTATTACTCTATTGATACTGGCCGTAAATTTTCTGTGTTTTAAAATTGTACTGCCGTATGCACGCACTATTTTATTCTTATTCCCATTGGTCTGTATTTGTGTTATTTATTTCGTGCAAGAAGCATTTCATTTCCAGGGTAAAAATGTAGCTTTAATTGCACTGAGCATTTTATTCCTGTTACCGTTCCTGCGAAAACCAACTTTCAGTTATACCCTCGATTTTGCGCCACAGGAAGATACCCGAAATGTATTTAACTACTGTGATAGTATAGGGGCAACTAACATTGGAATGAGTATGGAACTATATGGAGTATATATAAATTACTACCAGATAACGGAGAAATTAAAATATCACTTCAAAGCCGAGTCACTCCAATATTCAACAACGCTGGAAAACTTTAAATATTTACTTCTCGCTCCACCGTGGGACCTGACTAAGTTTAATACTCAGGAGCTACAGCTAAGCCCCATAAAAAAGTTCTCAAAAAACCATATTCTTTTACTGGAGGTGTATAAGAAGTAACTATTTATTCAAGGCTTATTTGCCTATCGTTAAACTCCTTTAAGGCCTTTGACAAATTTTTTTCATAAAAAGCTACATTGTCCTTTCCGAAGTTAAGAATGATGCAGGTATTATTAGGTTGCTTTTTCAACCACTCTATTTTTTCTGTAGTAAAAAGTACCGGCACCCCATTTATTATTTTGGGCTGTAAACGGTTAATACCTTCTGCTTCATAACATACTCCCGGTTCATTGGTACATACAAAAAAGGTCACCTTCTGCTCCAGTATTTCATAAATAGTATGCTTACCCTTCAGCAGGCCTTTGAGATATTCTAGCTTGTGCTCTCTTTTCTTCAATTGTTCTGGTTGCAACATCTTTTAATTTTTCAAATAGTTCATCAATCTCTTCATCGGTCAAACGCTCAAAGGTTGTGTCCGATTCCGATTTAATTTTTGCAAGCCCGTAAGGCAATAGCTCGCAATAGAATTTCACTTTATCCTTACCTTGTAATTCATCAAATTCTTTTTGTCCTTCTTCAAAACTCTCAACAAGGAAATTCTCGATCATTTCCCTTAATTTCTTTTTGGCTTTGTTTTGCGAACCGACTGGCCTCCCGTTTGGGCTGCCCGATTCTCCTTGTATAAATGGCATTTGTATTTTGCTTTTGTCATAAAGCGAATCAGTACGATTCTGCTTTATCGAGTGGCTTTTTTACAATACAAAATTACTACTCCCTCCATTTATATTTTTCAAAAAACAGCTAAGCTTTTCAACAACCCTTAATTCTTATTGATAATAACAATAAAATACAATAGATTTCTTTGCTATTAAATTTAGTAATTTCTTCATCACAAAACCGCTTTCAATTGATACATACATATTTACAGTAAATTTAACATTGCTAAAATTTTCACACAATAAAAAAACACATTTGTTTTACCATTTTACGGAAAATCAATAGTTAATTTGCAAAAAAGACCAAGCATACGTATGACTACACCCCCTAACACCAAAGAAACGGTAAAACGCACTTTAGTAAAAACAATCAGCTACCGCATTTTTATAATGACCCTCGATTTCATTTGTATTTATCTGCTGACGGGCAAAACCTCAATGGCAGTGGGCTTTATGATAATCAGCAATATTTATACTTCGGCCGGTTATTTTGCATTTGAACGTATTTGGGATAGGATTAAGTGGGGAAGGACGATCAATTAAGCATTAAAAATTAGGAATAGAACGCAGATGCCACAGACGGTTTATGATACAAAATATCATACAAAATCTTACTATATCTGCGGTATCCCCGTTCCATTCATCACCTGCCCAGGAACAGCCTTTTGGTGTAGGTTACCTTAGTGCTCTTCACATTAAGTAAATAAACACCATCAGCAACGCGAGGCTGTAACCTGACAGTATTATTCCCTATAGAAGCATTATATGTTTCACTGAACACAGATTGCCCGATGGCAGTAAAAAGCGTAATGGTATAAGCTCCGTTTACAGGAGAGTTTATATTAATATTAATGACTCCATTTGAATTATACGCGCTGATAGCATCGGGTGTGCTTTCACAAGGACTAAAAGATATGATCTTTAAATCGGTAGTATGCCCGTCGATATCAGTTTGAGAGATACGGTAATACGATGTACCTGGCAATGGATCATAATCGGTAGCCGAATAACTGAGTGCTGTGCTACTTGTTCCTGCGCCTTTAACTATGGCAACGGTGGTAAAGTTTACACCATCAGCACTTCGGGATATAGTGTAATAACTATTATTTGTTTCTGTGGCCGATGTCCATTTTAATAACGCCTTAGCACTATCGCAATTGGCGGTAAACGATATTAACTCTATGGGCAGTGGGCTGGTAGTACTTGACAGCGTCCAGGAGCGGAAAAAATTAGCCGTACCTATGGCAACAGG
>DATHNG010000153.1:0-4652 GCA_035486275.1 Bacteroidia bacterium | reverse complement strand
ACTATACAAATGCATGGAATAATAATAAGGTACGGCTTACAGCAAGTTATTTTTTCAATAATGCATCAAACTCCAACAATACTATATCATCCACTGCATACACAAGTGGAAATGAGAACAGCAATATAATTAACGATACGAATAATTCAAGCAATTCAAACTATGATCAACGGATAAACACACGCCTGCAGTGGAATGTGGATTCAAGCAATTCAGTGATCATAACACTAAAAGGAACAATTCAACAAACCAAATCGGCTTCTGCATTTTCAGAGAACGATCTGCTGGAAGATGTGGTGCAAAGTCTTTCGAATACACAAAACTCATCGAGCAATAGAGGATATGACATAAGCGACAACCTTTTACTGATGCATAAATTTCGTAAAAAGGGGCGAACCGTTTCACTGAACCTTGGCTCTGATGTAAACAATAAAAGTACACCCGGCGATATTTATGCATTGAATCAATTCCTGAGAGATACTACCACAACTTCGTCACTCATCTGGCAACAATATTCTCAAATAACCACAGGTACTACCCTATCCTCAAGCATTTCGTATACAGAGCCTGTTGACAGTAATCATCTTTTCCAGTTTAACTATAGCCCTTCGGTTAACTTTAATAATACTGATAAAGAAACCTATAATCATGATACAGTAACAGATTGGTACACGCAATTCGACACCTCCCTTTCTAATAAATATCAAAGCACTTATGTTACCCAGCTTGGTGGAGTAAGTTACAGAATCAGTAAGGGTAAGAAATTCTTTCTGCTGCTTACAGCTAACGGGCAATATTCAGTTTTAAGCGCACAGGAACAATACCCTGAGGCAGGAGAAAATATTCAGCGCCCCTATTCCGCTTTTGTACCACGTATTATGTTCAACTACAGGTTTACACAAAGTAAGAACATCCGCATAATGTACCGGACAAATATTACTCCGCCCAGTATTTCGCAATTACAAAACGTAGTAAACAACAGTAATCCTTTATTACTCAACACGGGGAACCCTGATCTTAAACAAGACTATGAGCACAGCATTACGGCACGTTATGGTGCAACGAACGCTCAGCAAGGCAGCACTTTTTTAGTGTACATATCAGGTAACTATACCCTTAACTATGTTGGCAATGCAAGCTATTTACCCACCAGAGACACTACATTTACAGGGGGGATATTTGTACCGAAAGGCTCACAGTTCTCTCAGCCTATTAATATGAACGGGTATTTCAGTGGCAAAACCTTCGTCACCTATGGAAGGGTAATTCATCCCTTGAAAATAAATGTGAACCTTAATGGTGGAGAAAGCTATACCAGGACACCCGCACTTATTAATAATGTAACGAACTATTCATCTAATTACACTACGTCGGGCGGTATGGTTATAAGCAGTAACATCAGTGAAAAGGTTGATTTTACGTTGTCATATACAGATAACTTCAGCCAGGTACAAAACACTTTGCAAAACCAGGCCGATGATGATTACCTGAGCCAGGTATACTCAGGAAAAATAAACCTGATAATACTTAAAGGCATTGTTTTTAGTACAGGAGTAACCCAAACAGTATACACAGGCTTAACGCAAACCTACAATCAATCTGTTTTATTATGGAGCGGTTCGTTGGGCTATAAATTCCTGAAACAACAAGCTTTACTTATCTCGGTAAGTGCATTTGATATTCTGAATCAAAACAAGAGTATTACCAGAACTGTTACCGATACTTATATACAGGACAGCCAGACCGAAGTGCTACAGCGTTATTTTATGCTGAACATTCAATACAACATACGCAAATTTAAAAAAGCCGCTGCCTGAACATAGCTAAAGAGTTGTATAACATCTTAGAGTATTTTGCCGTATAGTTTTTCAAATAGAGTATTGTAAAGTCCGATATTCCCATCCATGTGTAATAATTACTTTCCCTGTTCTTATTTTCCACCGGAATAAAAAAACTATTCTGTTCAAGTTGCTTCAACGCCATTTTTATATTCTCCATTCCCTCTATTATTGCGTTATGCCCCACCCAACCCCAGGTTCTGAAGTTTTCGTTCTCGCCCAGGTTGTACTTTCCCTGCACTAATATTTCTCCGCCGTCTATTTCATTGCCTGCTTTTAAAACCGTGTACCCAATAAACTGGTATTCTTTCTTCATTATTGCCCATAAGTTATTGTGCAAACCCCTGTATTCAGGTGTCACCCCTTCATGCAGAACATATGTACCCAAAGAAGGGATCTGGTACAATTGCTTTTTGAATATAACACTACAACAAACGCTGAAAATAATATCGGGTTTAATTTGCCTTATAATTTCCAGTTGTTTTTCCTCGTGAATATTCTCAGCAATATATTCCGGTGAATATGTCATTGCAATTTCCGTAGAATACTCAGGCCTTGCCTTGTAAAACTCAAATTCTTTATTTCGCAATATCATTCTGTCAAAACAATGAAACAGAACCTCATCTATCAACTTAAACGTACCGTATTTTTTAGCCCTGCACTGTATTTTTTTTAACTTGCCAAGCGTCGTTCCTCTCTGGGGTTCAACAAAAAAAGATCCGGCAATTTCGTGTTGGGTAGATAGTTCTTTAATAATGCGCCGGTTAAACACATTATCCCTACCAATAAATACTATTCTCATTATGGGGAAATGAAAAGTTATTATTGAATATTAAGGAGATAACAAAAGAGTACCCTACAATAGAATACTACAGTAAGCTATCAACACGGCAGGTAAGTATTAGACGTTGCTGTTTATGTCGTCTTGCTATATGATATTAATTTTTTTTAATACCAACAGGTTTCCAGCAACTTATATTTCAACACAGAAAATATAGCAAGTAATTTATATTCAAATCGTCAAATAATAAAACCTTAAAACCTAATTTAATGAAAACCCTAAAAACCTTAGCACTTGCAAGTATGTGCATAGTTGCTTTAAGTGCATCAGCCCAGGAACATCAAAAAATGGATCCTAATCAAATGGCCCAAAAGCAAACCGATAACATTAAACAACATGTAACCGGTATTACACCTGACGAAGAATCTAAAATATTGGTTATAGAACAGGATTTTTCGAAGGCAGCACAAGACGCCCGTGCAAGCAGCAATGGCGACAGAGATGCCATGAAAACAAAAATGGAATCGTTGCGCCAGGAAAGAGATACCAAGCTTAAGGGTGTGCTAACGGCCGACCAATACACCCAATACACCCAGATGCCAAAAGAACAATGGGGTGGCGGAAAAAAGGGCGGTAATCAGCAATAATATTCAGAATTTATACTAAAAGGTTCTGTAACGGAAATTTCTGTTACAGAACCTTTTGTATTAAAAAAATCAACTTATCCGAAACAAAACTATTCTCCTTTCTCCATGTCAATTTTTTTAGCATTTTTGCTTTAATAAACCTACCTATCTAAAAGTAAATCCTTAAAACCCCATTTTCATGAAATATCATGCAAGTAAAGTTTGTCTTTTTTCGTTAGCGGTTGCCTCGCTCATGGTTGCTTGTAAGGCTCCTTCTAAAGAAGGCTTTGAAACCGATGCTACAACAGGAGTGGTGTATCATTTTTTCAACCAGGCAAGTAGCGGCGCTAAACCTCAAATGGGAGACTATGCAGAAGTATCACTTACCCTGAAGAATGCAAAAGACTCATTAATATTCAATTCAGCTCACCGCCCGGGGGTACCTGATTCTATTAAAACATTAAAAATACACCTTAAGGAACCATACAAGGGTTGTCTTGCATATGGCTTAGCTATGATGTCGGTAGGCGACAGCGCAAGTTTTTCTATCAGCGCTGATTCACTTTATCACAACAATTTTCATGCAAAAAACCTGCCTGATTATGTTGCTGCCGGTTCTATGCTTACATGTAATGTAAAACTTTTAAAGGTTGAAACAGCTGCCGAAGGCAAGGCTGACAGAGAAAAAAGAATGCAGGCCCGCGAAGCAGTAAAGGCTCAACGCAAAGCTGATGAGGTTAACGTAATTGCAAAATACGTAAGTGACAATAAAATTACTGCCAAGCCCGAAGCAGATGGCATGTACCTGATCAAAGACAACAAAGGCAAAGGAAAAGGCGTGAAAGAAGGAGATTCAGTAGAAGTTAAATTTACCGCCCGCCTGCTCGATGGTACTATTGTAGACCAGTCGGACCACGGCGACCAACGTACAACCTATTTTGTATCGTACAAAAAAGAACCTCAATTGAAAGGAATTGATGATGCACTTGGTATGATGAAAGAAGGAGAAGAAATAACCGCATTATTTCCTTCATCATTAGCATTTGCCGACCAGCAACAGGGTCCGCTTATTGAGCCTTACACCCCTTTACTATTTGATATTACATTAGTAAAAGTAAAACCAGGCAAATAAATAAAACTGAAAAGTAAAAACTTTAAATATCATCATCATGCAAACTCTCATCAAAAAATATTCAATAGCGCTGGTTCTGTGCCTTGTACTTGCATCGCCGGCATTAGTAAAAGCACAGGAACCGGTTGTAAGCCTTCAAACATTTTACGATCAATTGGCACCTTATGGCCAATGGGTAAATTATGGCAACTATGGTTATGTTTTTATACCAAGTGTAGCCCCCGGTTTTCAACCTTACCAAACTGCAGGCCACTGGGTTTATAATGAACAATATG
>DATHNG010000152.1:0-18743 GCA_035486275.1 Bacteroidia bacterium | reverse complement strand
CGTAACCGTTGCAAAATAACCGGTAGACCAAGAGGATACATGCGTCAGTTCGGTATTTGCAGAAATATGTTCAGAGAATGGGCAGTGAACGGAAAGATCCCGGGCGTAACTAAATCCAGCTGGTAAGTAACAAAACATTATAATTCAACAGAAATGACAGATTCAATAGCAGACTATTTAACACGAGTACGTAACGCAATTAAGGCAAAGCACAGGCTTGTAGAAATTCCTGCGTCAAACCTTAAAAAGGAGATTACAAGAATTTTGCATGAGAAAGGCTATATTCTTAACTACAAGGTAGAAGAGAAGGCAGGCCATCAGGGCACTATTAAGATTGCTTTGAAGTACAATGCACCTTCACGCCTTTCTGCTATTAAGAAGATAGAGCGTATCAGCCGCCCGGGTTTACGTAAGTATACCGATGCGGGTAACCTGCCACGTGTATTAAATGGTTTGGGAGTTGCAATACTTTCTACATCGCAAGGTGTTATGACAGATAAGGAAGCCCGCACAAAGAATGTAGGCGGAGAGGTTATATGCTACGTTTATTAATAGATTATAAAATTAACGACAATGTCAAGGATAGGAAAATTACCAATAGCATTACCAAAAGGAACGGAAGTAACGGTTAACAAAAACGTTATTACTGCTAAGGGCCCTAAAGGAACCCTTACCCGTACTATTGATGCAGATATTACAGTTGCTGTTGAAGATGGCCATGTAGTAGTAAAAAGGCCAAGCGAACAAAAAAGGCATAAAGCTTTGCACGGTTTATACAGAGCACTCATCAACAATATGGTTGTAGGCGTATCGACCGGTTTTAAAACCAACCAGGAAATTGTGGGTGTAGGTTTTAAAGTAAGCACACAAGGCCAATTGCTTGATCTTACATTAGGTTTTTCGCATACTATTATATTTGAATTACCTGTAGGTATTAAGGCTACAGCTACAACTGAAAAGGGTAAAGCTCCTTCACTTGTGCTTGAGTCGCATGATAAAGAATTACTGGGTATGGTTTCTTCAAAGATACGTTCACTCCGCAAGCCTGATGTTTACAAGGGCAAGGGTGTTCGTTACGCTGGTGAGCAACTCAGAATTAAAGCTGGTAAAGCTGCTGCAGGTAGTGGTGCCTCTAAATAAGTAAGAATTAAAAATTAAGAATTAAATATATCATGGCTAAGACGAGTAATAAAATAACAAGGAGAAGGAAGATCAGACACCGTATCCGCAGGAAGATTGAAGGTAATGCTGAATCTCCAAGGTTAGCAGTATTCAGAAGCAATTCTGAAATATATGCTCAGGTTATTGATGATATTTCCGGCAAAACTGTTGCTGCAGCTTCTTCGTTAGAGAAAGAATTTGTAAAAGAAAAGGGCAACAAGATCGATATGGCTAAGAAGATCGGCAAATTAGTTGCTGAAAGAACTTCAAAAGCCGGAGTGAATGCAGTAAAGTTCGACAGAGGTGGATATTTATACCACGGTAGGGTAAAGGCGCTTGCAGAAGCTGCAAGAGAAGCAGGATTGAAATTTTAATAAACTTATAACGAAAACATAAACATGTCAGGCAATTCAAACGCAGCAGGAGCAAAAAGAGTACGTTCTACCGATATTGAGCTTAAAGATAAGTTGGTAGCGGTTCAACGTGTGACCAAGGTTACCAAGGGTGGCAGAACGTTCAGTTTTGGCGCTATTGTGGTAGTTGGAAATGAAAAAGGTGTTGTAGGATATGGCCTTGGTAAAGCACGTGAGGTTACTGACGCGGTTACTAAAGGAGTTGAAGACGCTAAGAAGAACCTTATTAAGGTTGCTATCACTAAAGGAACTATACCACATGAACAATTAGGTAAATATAGCGGTTCACGTGTATTTATTAAGCCAGCCGCTGCGGGTACCGGTGTTATAGCAGGTGGTGCTATGCGTGCAGTATTAGAAAGTGTTGGAATTAAGGACGTGTTGGCAAAATCATTGGGTTCATCAAACCCGCACAACGTAGTAAAAGCTACCATGAATGCGCTTATGCAACTTCGCGATGCAAGGACAGTAGCTACACAACGTTCAGTAGAAGTAGAAAAAGTATATAACGGATAATATAAAGAACCATGGCTAAGATTAAAATAAAACAAGTTCGCAGTGGTATTGACCATCCTGCTGATCAAAAAAGGACACTGAAAGCCCTTGGTTTTACCAGGCTTAACCAGGTAATTGAAAAGAACGACACCCCTCAGATAAGAGGCATGGTGCGTAAAGTTCACCATTTAGTAGTAATTGAAGCATAAACTGATAACAACAAAGGAAAATGGAATTACATAATTTAAAACCAAAGAAAGGATCTACACATTCACGCAAGCGAATTGCACGTGGTGAGGGTTCAAGAGGTGGTACATCAACAAGGGGTAACAAGGGTTCTCAGGCGAGAACCGGTTACAAATCAAAACGTGGTTTTGAAGGTGGCCAAATGCCATTACACAAACGTGTTCCTAAGTTTGGGTTCAGTAATATTAACCGTGTAGAATACCAAGGTGTGAACCTTGATATTTTAGAGGAAATGGCTAAAAATGCAGGAGTAAAAGTTGTTACAAAGGAATTTTTTGCTGAACATGGTTTAGCGAACAAAAGAGACAGGGTAAAGATCTTAGGCAGAGGTTCTGATAAGTTCTCATCTGTGTTGGAAGTTACTGCTGATGCTTTCTCAGAGTCTGCCAAGGCAGCCATTGAAGCCAAGAAAGGAAAAGTTACAGAAATTAAATTTAAAGCTAAAAAAGCTGAATAAGCGCTACTTTTTGTGAGGAATTTTATAAATACGCTAAAAAACATCTTTGCCATTGAGGACCTCAGGGTAAGGATTTTAAATACACTAGGGTTTCTGCTTGTTTACCGTCTAGGGTCATATATAGTATTGCCAGGTGTAGATGCTGCAAGGCTTGCTCTTGCACATGGTTCAGATTCAAGTAGCGGGCTCGTGGGCCTGATCAATATTTTTGCGGGTGGTGCTTTTGGCCGTGCTGCAATTTTTGGTTTGGGTATCATGCCTTATATCTCTGCATCTATTGTGGTTCAGCTATTAGGTATTGCTGTTCCTTATTTCCAGAAGATGCAAAAGGAAGGGCCTAGCGGTCAAAAGAAAATTGAACGTATTACACGTGTACTAACTGTTGCAGTTACTGCGTTCCAGGCTCCGGGATATATATATTCTCAGATCATTGCGTACGATGCGGTACAAGGTAATATTACGTTCTTCTACATCCGTTCTACTTTAATTCTTATTGCAGGTACAATATTTGTAATGTGGTTAGGAGAAAAAATTACTGATAAAGGTATTGGAAACGGTATATCACTTATAATAATGATTGGCATTATAGCAAGGCTCCCTGCATCATTCTTCCAGGAGTTCTCTGCAAGGGTTACCAATCAGGGTGGTGGACTTATTGTGTTACTTGTTGAAATGGTATTTCTTGTTGCAGTTATTATGGCAACTATTTTACTGGTGCAAGGTACACGCCGAATACCAGTGCAATTTGCCAAACGTATAGTAGGTAATAAGCAATATGGTGGTGCCCGTCAGTTCATTCCGTTAAAAGTGAATGCATCTGGTGTTATGCCAATCATTTTTGCTCAGGCTATTATGTTCTTACCAATTACATTAGCAGGTTTCGCTACATCGGCAGCAGCAAGCGGCCTTGTTTCAGCCCTGACCGATATTGGCGGGTTCTGGTACAACTTCCTATTCGGCCTTATGATCGTTGCCTTTACCTATTTCTATACAGCCGTTATTATCAACCCGAACCAGATGGCGGAAGATATGAAACGTAACGGCGGTTATGTACCGGGTGTAAAGCCAGGTAAAAAGACTGCTGAGTACATTGACATGGTTATGTCTCGTATTACCTTACCCGGAGCTGTTTTCTTAGCTATTGTAGCAATTATGCCTTCTATAGCTATGAAGTTTGGTATGGACAACTCATTTGCCCGTTTCTATGGCGGAACTTCATTACTGATCTTGGTTGGTGTTATGATGGACACATTACAACAAATAGAAAGCTATTTGTTAATGCGTCATTACGATGGACTGATGAAGACCGGCAGAATTAAAGGCAGGACATCATTAAGCGGAGCTACCGTATAGCAATTTATTTTGAGTACTATATATTACAAGACTGAAAGCGATATTCAGAAAATTCGTGAAAGTTCTTTGATTGTTTCAGAAACCCTGGCAGAAATTGGTAAAGCAATTAAACCAGGTATAACTACAGCCGAACTGGATAAGATCGCTGAAAGTTATATACTATCGCAGGGCGCGAAGCCAGCGTTTAAGGGATATAAAGGATTCCCTGCAACGCTTTGTGTTTCGGTTAACGCCCAGGTGGTGCATGGTATACCAGGCAAATATGCGCTGAAAGAAGGCGATATTGTATCGGTAGACTGTGGAGTTGTGAAGGATAACTATTTTGGAGATTCTGCATACACGTTCAGGGTTGGTAAGATAAGCGAAGAAGTTGCAAATTTGTTGAGAGTAACAAAAGAGTCACTGTACAGAGGAATAGAAGCAGCGGTAGAAGGAAACAGAATGGGAGATTTAAGTTCTGCAATTGAGGCACACGCAATGGAGCATAAATACGGAGTAGTAAGGGAGCTGGTAGGGCACGGAATAGGCAGAAACCTTCACGAAGCACCAGATGTACCAAACTACGGAAGAAAAGGAAATGGTATAAAGCTACAGAGAGGATTGGTAATAGCAATAGAGCCAATGATAAATATGGGTAAGAAAGAGGTGAAGCAAGAGGAAGACGGGTGGACAATAACAACGAAAGATGGTAAACCTTCGGCTCATTTTGAGCATACGGTAGCCATAGGAAATGGGAAGGCAGAGATTTTGACAACTTTTGAGAATATAGAACAAGTAGAAGCAGCGCAATTCTGATATGACGAAACAAATGTCCATACAACAAGATGGTGTAATCACTGAAGCACTATCTAATGCTATGTTCAGGGTTGAACTTGAGAACGGCCACATGGTAACGGCCCATATTTCAGGTAAAATGCGTATGAACTACATAAAATTGTTACCGGGAGATAAGGTGAAGCTGGAATTATCACCTTATGATTTGAGTAAAGGAAGAATTATAATGAGATATTAACATAGACCTATAATTAAGTTAAGCCATGAAAGTAAAAGTATCAATTAAAAAGAGAAGCACTGACTGTAAGGTAGTTAGGCGCAAAGGCCGTCTTTATGTCATCAATAAGAAGAACCCAAAATTCAAACAAAGACAAAAAGGCGGTTGATATTAAAATAATTACTAACTTCGCAGCCCGATTTAAAAAAACACGTAAAAAAATAATATGGCACGTATAGCAGGTGTTGATTTACCTAACAATAAACAAGGCGAAATAGGCCTTACTTACATTTATGGCATTGGCCGTAGTTCAGCTCGTAAAATATTGGCTGAAGCAGGCATTGATCCTACCATGAAGGTTTCTGAGTGGAATGACGATATGCTCAATAAGATTCGTAAGATAATTACTGAAGATATTAAGGTGGAAGGCGCCCTTCGTTCGGAGGTGCAATTGCACATTAAACGCCTTATAGACATTGGTTCATACCGCGGTATGCGCCATCGTATGGGCTTACCTGTAAGAGGTCAGAACACACAAACCAATGCCCGTACACGTAAGGGTAGAAGGAAGACCATCGCTAACAAGAAAATGGCCGTTAAATAATAAATAATCAACGTAAGAGATAAAATGGCAAAACCGGAACAGAAATCAGGCGCAGCACCAGCAGCAAACAAAACAGTTAAAAAAAGAACTGTTAAGGTTGATGCAATAGGACAGGCGCATGTTAACGCAACTTTCAACAACATCATTATCACCTTTACTAATAACAGCGGACAAACCATTGCATGGTCAAGCGCAGGTAAAATGGGTTTCAGAGGAGCTAAGAAAAACACTCCTTTTGCTGCACAGGTAGCTGCACAGGATGCTTCGAAAGTGGCTGTAGACTTAGGTTTACGTAAGGTTAAAGTATACATTAAAGGACCTGGAGCTGGTAGGGATTCAGCTATCCGTAACATTGGTGCTTCTGGTATTGAAGTTACTGAGATCATGGATATCACACCTCTTCCACACAATGGTTGCAGGCCTCCTAAGAAAAGAAAAGTTTAATTTATTATATAAACAACAATGGCAAGATACACAGGACCCCGTTCCAGAATTGCGAGAAGATTTAAAGAGCCAATATTTGGCCCTGATAAAGTATTAGAAAAAAAGGCATACCCTCCGGGAATGCATGGTTTTGGTAAGAAGAGAGGCTCTAAGCACTCTGAATACTCAGAACAGCTTATGGAAAAACAAAAAGCTAAATATACCTATGGTATTTTAGAGAGACAATTCCGTAAGACCTTTGCAAAGGCCAGCCGTTCTAAGGGTGTTACCGGTGAAGTATTACTTCAGTTGGTAGAATCACGTTTAGATAACGTTTGCTACCGTATGGGACTTTCTCCTACACGTGCCGGTGCAAGACAACTTGTAAACCACAGCCATATTATGGTTAATGGTAAAACCGTGAACATTGCTTCGTATACCCTGAAACCAGGTGATAAAGTTGCAGTTCGTGAAAAATCTAAGTCATTGGAAGTAATTGGCCATTCAATTGGTGCCGGTAACCCTAATCCATATGCATGGATAGAGTTCAACCCGCATACATTGGAAGGTACTTACCTTTCTCTTCCTGCAAGGGATCAGATTCCTGAAAATATTAAAGAACAACTTATAGTTGAATTGTATTCTAAGTAATCCAATAATAATAATCCTTCAAAACTAAATATCAAGATGGCAATCTTAGCGTTTCAAAAACCTGACAAAGTAATAATGACCTCTTCTACTGAAGTGGAAGGAGAATTTGAATTCAAACCGCTTGAGCCCGGCTATGGTATTACCATTGGCAATGCTTTAAGGCGTATTTTGCTTTCTTCTTTGGAAGGATATGCTATATCTTCAGTTAAAATACAAGGCGTTGACCATGAATTCGCTACTATCAAGGGCGTTATGGAAGACGTAACTGAAATAGTATTGAACCTTAAACAAGTAAGGTTTAAAAAGCAAATTGACGGTACAAATACCGAGAAAGTTTCTATATCGGTAAGCGACAGAGAAGTACTTACCGCGGGCGACCTTGGTAAATTTACTTCAGCATTCCAGGTGCTTAACCCAGATCAGGTTATTTGCCGTATGGAATCGAATGTTAAGCTTAAAATGGATATTACCATCGTGAAAGGCCGTGGTTATGTTCCTGCTGAAGAAAACAAGCCATTGAACGCTGAAATTGGAATGATCCCGATCGATTCTATTTTCACACCTATAAAGAACGTAAAGTACACAGTAGAAAACTTCCGTGTTGAACAGAAGACTGACTATGAAAAGCTTTTGTTAAATGTTACTACAGATGGTTCTATTCATCCAAAGGAAGCATTAAAAGAAGCTGCTAAAATTCTTATATACCACTTTGCATTGTTCTCCGATGAGAAGATCACCATTGATCTTGACAGCAAGAGCCAAAGCGAAGAATTAGATGAGAACGATTTACGTATCCGTCAATTACTTAAGACCAAGTTAGTTGATATGGATCTTTCAGTTCGTGCATTGAATTGCCTGAAAGCTGCTGAAGTGAGCACACTTGGACAATTGGTTACATTCGCTAAGAATGACCTTTTGAAGTTCCGTAACTTCGGTAAAAAATCACTTACTGAAATTGAAGACCTTATCAAGACAAAGGGCCTTTCTTTTGGTATGGCTATTGACAAATACAGATTAGACAAAGAGTAAAAAATTAAGAATTAAGAATTACGAATTAATAATTTGTGATTTTTAATTATTAATTACTAATTATTAATTAAAATATGAGACACTTAAATAAACACAATCACTTAGGCCGTACAAGTTCGCACCGTAAGGCATTGTTCTCGAACATGTCAGCTTCTCTTATTGTTCATAAGAGAATTAACACAACCCTTGCTAAAGCAAAGGCACTAAGGATTTATGTAGAGCCTATCATTACCATTTCGAAAGAAGATACAACCCATTCCCGCCGTTTAGCATTCAGCTACCTGCAGGATAAGGATGCTGTTATGGAACTTTTCAGAAATGTAGCCCCAAAGATTGCAACCCGTCCTGGTGGATACACACGTATCCTGAAGACAGGTGCACGCGCTGGCGATAATTCAAACATGTGTTTTATTGAACTGGTTGACTTTAACGATGCATTCCTAGGTAAGACTAAGACTGAAGAAACCAAAGCTAAGGGTACTACTCGTAGAAGCCGTGGCAAGAAGAAAGCAGAAGGTGCTGCTACTACTGAAACTGCTGCTGAGTAATAAACGAAATGCAAATAAGAAAAGGGGCTTTTTAGCCCCTTTTTTTGTTTTATGCAAGCCCTCATATATCTTTGTTATGTATAATGCATCCACTGAAAACAAAATATACTATCCTGAGTATGATTATGGCACTGCAATTGTGTGGAGTGGCCAATGGTCAAAGTACTACTACGTCTAATTCTAAAGTGAATAAATGGGTACAACATAATAACGGCTTGCGGTTTTTAGAAAACAAAGGCCAGATGGCCGATATGCAGAACAAGCCAGTGAATGGCTTGTTATTTAAAACCAGTGCAGCAGGTGTAGATATGTATGTTACCACAAGTGGCCTCAGTTATGTATTTGTTCAGATGCAAGAGCACGAGAAAGGCATTAAGCCTAGCAAAAAGGGTAATTTGCTGCATAATGACGATGATAGTATGACTGTAAAATATTGTCGTGCCGATATGGAATTGATTGGTGCAGATATCAGGAAGGAAAATATTGTAAAGGAAGGGAAAAGTGAAAACAGAACAGATTATTATTTAGGTGGTATTTGTCCGGACGGGATATTGAATGTATACAGTTACGAAAAGCTAACAATTAACGGTATATACCCCGGAATAGATTGGGTGCTACATACTGGATCCAAAGGCTTGGAATATGATTTCATTGTTCATCCTGGGGCTAATCCATCACTTATAAAGCTAAGATACAAATGGACAGATAAGCCCGTGCTACAAAGCGATGGTTCCGTGGGAATAAAAACACCTATGGGGATTATAACGGAAGGTATACCAGTTAGTTATATAGAAAGTGAAAAAACTAGTGTACCGACTAACTATATATTACGAAATAATGAAATAGGGTTTAAGGTGGCAAATTATAATACAAATGAAATACTGACTATTGACCCTACCTTGACTTGGGGCACATATTACCCTGGAGGTGGTTACAACGATGTTATGGGTATGCAAGATGATGGAGTAAATGTTTGGGTTACAGGAGAAGCACAATCTGTAAATTTCCCTACAATTAATCCAGGGGGAGGAGCTTATTTCCAGGATACGATTGGAACAACTTCTTCGACTGGCACAAATGCTTTCATTATGCAGTTCGATACTTCAGGGGTTTTAAAATGGGCAACTTATTATGGTGGTAATGGGGGTGAAGAAGGTTTATCTATTTATAGTGATAATATCAGTGTATGGGTTACTGGGTCCACAGCTTCAACAAATTTCCCAACTCTAAATCCTGGTGGAGGTGCCTATTTTCAGGCGGCACTTGCAAATATAAATTCGGGGACAAATGCATTCATATTGCAATTCAGTACATCTGGTATACGAAAATGGGCAACCTTTTATGGTGGGAACGGATTAGGTGGTGGACAGTCAGATTGGGGCAACTCTATTCAAAGTGACGGTAAAAATGTTTGGGTTACTGGGCAAACTGCCTCCACTAATTTTCCTACTTTCAATCCAGGCGGCGGTGCTTATTTTCAAAGCGTTCTGTCTTCCGGAGCGCTGTATAATGCTTTTGTATTGCAGTTTAATACCCTAGGTGTTTGTGAATGGGCAACTTATTATGGTGATTTTGATGATGGGGGCAATTCAATATTCAGTGATGGTACAAATACATGGGTTACCGGCTTTACGTATTCAGCAAATTTCCCCACTTTTAATCCTGGTGGCGGAGCTTATTATCAGGGGTCACTTGGTGATACCAATCAGGCACCTAATGCATTTATTCTTCAATTTAGTAATACCGGGGTGCGTAAATGGGCCACTTATTATGGGGGGAAAGGAACGGGAAGTACGCAGTATCAGGGTGACCAAGGTAATTCAATCCAGAGTGATGGTAAGAATGTGTGGGTAACAGGGCAGGCTTGTTCACCTAACTTTCCAACTTTTAACCCGGGTGGTGGGGCTTATTTTCAGGGAACATTAGCAGCAATATCACCTTCTCCAAATGCGTTTATACTGGAATTTAATACATCAGGTAAACGTAAATGGGCAACTTATTATGGTGGAAGTGGACTCAATGGTGATATAGGTTTTTCAATCCAGAGTGATAGTAAAAGTATATGGGTATGTGGTTCCACATCTTCTACAGATTTTCCAGCATACAATCCTGGCTGTTCAAGTTTTTTTCAAAATACACTTGGCTCTGCAAGTAATCATGATGTATTTATATTGCAATTTGACACCTCTGGAATACGCAAATGGGCAACTTATTATGGAAGCGATGATGAAAATGATGGAAGTTATGTATCAAGTGACGGTACCAATATTTTTGTTTCTGGGGATTCTCGATTTGATGGAAATTACCCCTTGTTGAATCCTGGTGCAGGGGCATATTATTATACATCACTTGATGGAACTGAGGATGTTTTTATGGGGAGATTATGTATTTCCTGTGGAGCTTCTGCAAACTTAACTATAAGTCCTTCTGTTGGAATTTGCATAGGT
Source organism: Bacteroidia bacterium (assembly GCA_035486275.1). GTDB lineage: Bacteria > Bacteroidota > Bacteroidia > JABEUT01 > JABEUT01 > JABEUT01. The sequence continues at coordinate 7,925 of DATHNG010000152.1, read as the reverse complement.
GATTCAACTAAGCTAATTGCAAATGGGGTCACATCATATGCATGGAGCCCTTCAATAGGTTTAAGTTCAGCAAATATTTTCGACCCAATTGCAAGTCCTACTGTAACCACTACTTATACGGTTACAGGCTCGGTTAGTGGTTGCATTGGAAATACAAAGGATTCAGTAGTTGTTACGGTTAATCCGAAACCTATTGGGGCAATTAGCGCTCTTTCGTCAGTATGTATCGGGATCTCTACCACTCTAACTGCCTCAGGCGGCACCTCATATATATGGAATACCGGGGCAACAACCAACAGTATTTTTGTTTCTCCTGCTTCCGGAACAAAGTATAGTGTGGCCATAATACAGAATGGATGCGCTGATACAGTATCTGAGTTTGTTACAGTTAATCCCAAGCCTATTGTAACTGCCTGTTGCGATACAGCTATTGAATTTGGCCAAAATGTTGAACTTACTTCTTCAGGTGGAGGAAGTTATCTGTGGTCTCCAGCTAACGGGCTAAATTGTAATACTTGTCCCAATCCTACAGCTTCTCCCAATGTAAATACTACCTATACTTTAATAGTTACCAGTGATAGTGGTTGTTCAGCTTCAACAATTGTTACAGTTGATATAAGTTGTGGAACAATATTCATTCCTGATGCATTCTCACCCAATGCAGATGGGCAAAATGATATTCTTTATGTACGTGGTATGTGTATTAAAACAATCGAATTTATAGTGTTTGACCGATGGGGGAATAAGGTGTTTGAAACAAACGACCAAGGTGTAGGTTGGAATGGCAACTATAAAGGAGAAGCCATGAATTCCGGGACATATGTTTACTACGTTAATGCAACAATGAACGATGGTACAAATTTTCAAGAAAAAGGTAATGTGACTTTAGTGAGGTAAATATTTTACGTACGTGTTTGCCCTAAAATCTCCTCAGCCCGTTTAAGCGCATCTTCAATATTGGTCAACACATTCTCTTTGCCCAGTTTATCAAGCAAGCCTGATTTCTCGAATTCTGTATATACTTCTGGTTGTATACCAGAAACAACAAAATGTGTATCCATTTTCTCAGCTTCTTTAAATACCAGTTCAAGCGTATGCAGGCCGGTGGCATCAATAACTGGCACGTAGCGCATACGAATGATAAGCACCTTAGGGCTGTTCTCGACAAAACGCATGGAGTCTTTGAACTTGTAAGCTGCACCGAAAAAGAAAGGCCCGTTTATTTCAAATACCTCAACGCCTTTAGGTATCTTGTATTTATGAATAGACTTAGGGTCATCGCCCTCGCCACTGTCGTTAAGGTCTTTGGTAATAACACCTACATTGCTTATTTGGGTCATTCTGCGCATGAACAGGAAGGCCGCCAATACCATTCCAACCTCTATGGCCATGGTTAAGTCAACTAAAACAGTCAGCAGAAAGGTAACGATCAGAACAGCAGCATCGCTCCTCGATGATTTAAGAATAGACACAAACGACCGCCATTCGCTCATGTTATAAGCCACTACTACCAATATACCTGCCAGGCAGGAAAGAGGGATGAGTGTTGCCCACCTTCCTATAAGCACCATAATGAGTAAAAGTGTAAGTGCATGTACCATGCCAGCAACAGGCGTTCTGCCGCCATTTTTTACATTGGTTGCCGTACGGGCAATAGCTCCTGTAGCGGGTATTCCTCCAAAAATAGGTGCAACTATGTTGGCCACGCCTTGCGCCACAAGCTCCATATTCGATTTATGGTTACCGCCAATCATACCATCGGCTACTACAGCAGATAATAGTGACTCTATGGCTCCCAGCAATGCAATGGTAAAGGCTGGCTGTATAAGGTGTTTAATGACATCAAAATCGATATGCCTTAAATGTGGCGAGGGCAGGGAAGAAGGTATGGTGCCAAATCGTGAGCCTATAGTTTCAACCGGAACATGAAAGAAATATACAGCTGCCGTTGCTAATAGTATAGCTACCAATGAGCCGGGTATGTGGTGTGTGATCTTTGAGAACCATACAGTTACTGCAATGGTACCGATAGAGATAATAATGGCAGGCCAGTTGATGAAGTCAAGGTGTTTAAGATATTCAGCCCATTTGTCAATAAAATCTGCCGGTACAGCACCCATTTTAATACCCATAAAATCTTTTATTTCCGAAGAAAGTATAATGAGTGCAATGCCGCTTGTAAAGCCTACAATAAGCGGGTAAGGGATAAACTTAATTACTGAACCGAGCCGGGCAAAGCCCATGCCAATAAGCATAACGCCTGCCATAATAGTAGCAATGGTAAGGCCATCGACCCCATATTTCTGTACTATGCCATATACAATAACTATAAAAGCCCCTGTAGGGCCACCGATCTGCACCCTGCTGCCACCTAATGCTGATATAATGAACCCGGCAATAATGGCTGTATAAAGCCCTTTTTCGGGCGATACGCCTGAAGCTATGGCAAAAGCAATGGCCAGTGGTAAGGCCACTATGCCGACTACTATACCGGCAACAAGATCTGAAAGGAATTGTTTTTTATTGTAGTCCTTTAGAGTAACAAAAAACTTGGGTACGAACATAGGCGAAATCCTTACAGAATGTAAAGATAGTCGCGGTATTCAGTAAGGGTATGATTTGCATCATACACGGAGAGAAAGCCCCTTATATTTTTTCTACAGTTACAGCAGTTCCGTATGCCAATACCTCAGTAACACCCTGCATTACTTCATTAGCATCGTAACGTGCTGCAATAATAGCATTTGCTCCATGTTGTTCAGCATGGTCAAGCATTAAATTAAAGGCATCCTCGCGGGCTTTTTCGCACAAGTTGGTGTATATGGTTATGTTGCCGCCAAAAAGCGCCTGGAAGCCTGCACCTATATTGCCTACAATACTACGTGAACGCACAATAATACCCCTTACTACGCCAAGGTTCTTTACAATACGGTATCCGGGTATTTCTGTTGAGGTAGTAACTAGTTGTTTATCCATTGTTTTGTTTAGTTTAAGCTATTAATAATTATGTATTCTGGTAGGTTAAAAAAATTACTTTTGTAAATATAATATTAATCTCTTCCTAATGAAAAAATCATCTGTTATCCTTATGTGGGGTGTTATTACCTCAATTATAATGAGTGCATACTCATTCGCCATCAATGCCGCAGGCAGCACAAACAAAACATTGTCGTACATAACCTTTGTTATAATGTTTGTGGGTTTGCTTATAGGTATGAGGCAGTTTCGTGATAAGGTAAATGGTGGTTATGCTTCTTTTGGCGAACTTTATAAAGTAGGCATATTAATGGTGTTGATCATTGCCGTGTTTTCTACACTCTATTTCTTTATCTATCTTCAGGTAAATCCTGGTTTTATAGATAGAATAAGGGAACAGGCGCAGGCTGATATGGTAAATAAAGGAATGACACCTGAACAAATGGAAATGGGAGTGAAGATGATGGATAAGTTTACAAGCCCTACTGCTATGGTAATATTTGGTTTATTAGGTAACCTTTTCTTTGGCGCTATCGTTGGGCTTCTGGCAGCAGGTATTTCATCTAAGGCTAAACCTTTCACTGAAGGAGATAATAATTCATTACCTGCATAGTTATTAAAGTACCTTAAAGTACGTATGGATATATCAGTTGTAGTTCCATTATTTAACGAAGCCGAATCGCTTCCTGAGCTTTGTGCATGGATCGATAAGGTTATGAAAGCAAACAACTTCTCTTATGAGGCATTGCTTACCGATGATGGTAGTAATGATGGGTCATGGAAGGTAATAGAAGACCTTGCAAAAGCCAATAGTTCATTAAAAGGCATTCATCTGCGTAGGAATTATGGCAAATCGGCAGCATTAAATGTTGCATTTGCACAGGCAAAAGGCAATGTTGTTATTACAATGGATGCTGATTTACAGGACTCACCGGATGAGATACCTGACTTGTATAAGATGATTAGTATTGATGGCTTTGATATGGTGTCAGGATGGAAACAGAAGCGTTACGATCCATTAACTAAAACCATTCCGACAAAGCTCTTTAATTGGGCTACTCGTAAAATGTCAGGTATTTACCTGCACGATTTTAATTGCGGGCTGAAAGCATACAAAATTGAGGTTGTTAAGAATATCCAGGTTCATGGTGAGATGCATCGTTATATACCAGTATTGGCAAAATGGTCTGGTTTTTCTAAAATAGGGGAGAAGGTGGTACACCATCAAAGCCGCAAATACGGTACAACTAAATTTGGCATGAGCCGTTTTATAAATGGCTTTCTCGATTTACTCTCTATCAGTTTCATGACAAGGTTTGGCCGCAAGCCAATGCATTTGTTTGGGTTAATAGGCACGGTTCTATTTATGATCGGGTTTATTGAGGCCGCCGTGCTTACCTATGACAAGTTTGTAAACCACATTTACAAAATGACCGATAGACCTGCCTTTTATTTCGGTATTTTGGTAATGATATTGGGCACGCAGTTCTTTTTGGCCGGATTTATTGGCGAGTTGATATCACAAGGCAACAACGATAGAGTGGTATATCAGGTTGATAAGCACGTAAACGAAGATAAGTAAGGTATGGAGATAAGTGCAGTAAAGTTCGATTGCAGGCATTTCAGAGGCGATATACCATGTAAGCCTAATAAACTCAGGGGTAAAAAGTGTCAATGCGATGAATATACTTCAGCTACACACCGTATACTTATTGTAAAATTGGGTGCATTAGGCGATGTAATACGTTCCACTGCTTTATTGGTGCGCTACCGTAAATTATACCCAAACGCGCATATTACCTGGATAACTCATTCACCGGATATTCTTCCGCACGATGGAAGTATTGATGTTATTGCAAAATTCGAGTACAAGAATATATTCCCATTGTTTTCACAGGAGTTCGATATAGCCATCAATCTTGATAAAGATGTTGAAGCATGCACGCTTCTTTCGCAGGTTAAGGCTAAAAAGAAATATGGTTTTACCCGTGAAAACGGACATTTGGCAGGCACCAACGCTGCGTCGGAAAGGAAGATAGTTACGGGTTTGTTTGATGATGAATCGAAAGCAAATACCAAGAGCTACCCGCAAGAGATATTTGAGATATGTGAAATGGACTTTCAGAAAGAAGAACCTTTACTGAATGTGAATAAAGAGTTTGTGAAGAAGTGGGAATCACTTAAAGAAAAAGCAAAAGGGGAAAAAATAGTTGGCCTGAATACGGGCTGCGGCCCACGTTGGAGTACCCGCCTGTGGCCCGATACATATTGGTTAGAACTTATCGGACAATTGCAAAAAGCAGGTTATTACCCGGTTGCCCTTGGCGGACAAGATGAGGATATTCGCAATAAGGCCTTTGCTGAGAAAACCGGTTGTTATTATCCTGGTACCTATTCATTAGCAGAGTTCATAGCCATTACCGCTAATTGCGACCTTATTGTAAGTGCTGTAAGCATGATGATGCACATTGCCATTGGGCTTAAAAGACCATTGGTGCTGTTCAATAATATATTTAACAAACACGAGTTTGAAATGTATGGCCGTGGTATAATAGTAGAACCAACAACGGGTTGCGACGATTTTTATGGCAATACCTGTACCCGTTCAACATGCTGTATGAATGACCTTCCTGTAAGTAGCATATTTGCAGCTATTCAAAAGCTTGTATAGGCATGCGCATTGCTTATCTATCTACATTTTATCCTTACCGGGGCGGAATAGCCCAATTCAATGCCGCTTTGTTCCATGAGCTTGAAAAGAAACATGAAATTAAGGCCTTTACTTTTACCCGACAATATCCTGAGCTGTTATTTCCGGGTAAAACACAGTATGCTGAAGGAAAAGATTCTGCTGAAGATGTAAAAGCTGAAAGGGTACTTGATACGGTTAATCCGTTTACCTATGGTAAAACAGCTAAGGCAATCATGGCTTTTAAGCCCGAGATAATGATAACCAAGTATTGGATGCCCTATTTCGCACCTTCGCTGGGAACTGTTGCCAAAAGGCTTAAAAAGCAGGGTGTTATCAATATCAGCGTGCTCGATAATGTTATTCCGCATGAGCAGAAGTTTTACGATAAAGCATTAACGAAGTATTTTGTAAAGAATAATCATGCCTTTGTGGCTATGAGCCAGAATGTGGTTGACGACCTTTTAACTTTTAACCGGAATGCCAATTATGTGTTGCACCCACACCCGATGTTCGATTTTGGCCAAAAGGTGAGTAAAGAGGAGGCAAAAGCAAAGCTTGGTTTGAATCCGAATGATTCGTACATGTTATTCTTTGGCTTTATACGCCGATATAAAGGGCTTGATCTGTTGCTGGAAGCAATGGCCGATACACATATTAAGAACAAAAACCTTAAGCTGATCGTGGCGGGTGAATATTATGAAGATGGAACTTTTTATGAGAATAAACTAAAGGAATTTGGAATAGAGGGTAGCGTGAGTATGCATACCAATTACATTCCATCAGATATGGTGCGGTATTATTTCTCCGCAGCAGATATGGTAGTACAGCCATATCGTACTGCTACACAAAGCGGGGTTACCCAAATAGCCTATCATTTCGATAAACCTATGCTGGTGACTGATGTAGGTGGGCTTGCTGAGATAGTTCCTAATGGAAAGGTTGGATACGTGGTTCCACCAAATGTTCCTGCAATAGCCGATGCCATTAACGATTTCTATGAAAAAAAACGCGAAGCAACTTTTGTGGCTAACACGCAATCAGAGAAAAAGCGTTTTCAATGGGAGTCCTTTGCTGAGGCGATAGAAGGGCTGTATAGGAATGCAAAGCTGTAGGTTAAGGTAAATGGCTACTGTAAAGCCCTACTAAAAGTAAAAGCGGAATGGTTTCATAAGAGCCGAATTAAATATCGCTTAAATAGGTAAAATATATTTTCCTGAGTTTGGTGATTTTAATAAGATTTTATATATTTGGTTTTATGAAACCACTCTTACGTTTTTTAGTTGTGCTAAGTATTTTTTTTGCAGTGAATGCAAATGGGCAGTTCTTTCTGCAAACATCCCTGGTAAATCCATATGGAGATTGGGCTTATTTGATCAAGCCTGGGGCGCCATGTGTAGAAGTGGGTTTTGATTCCAGACTTTTTCATGGGGACGACATAGATAATAGATTCAGGATAGAAGGTTCTGTGGGGTATTTTGCAGTTAAGCCTACCCAGGACACATTTTCTACATATGGTATAAGTAATTATAATGGCCCGGTTGAATTATTCCCCGGATATGAAGTGATACAAAAATATCATGCTCTTTTCGTGAGTTTTAAATTTGAATACGCATTTACCGGTAATAAAAAATTTTCTCCTGTTCTGGGAGTTAGCTTTGATTTCTTTATAATGAGTATTACAACAGACAATTACACCGAAACTATACAGGCATCAAATTCTTCCGATAATTCAGAATGGTCTGCATCAATAATACCTTATATAGGTTTACAATATAAATTATCGCGGATTTTTTTATTGTCAGCCGGCCTTGGAGCTAATATGGCCTATGCAGGGTCAACTGATTACCAGACCTTCTGGAAGCCTACTATAAGAATCACTTATTTTGCTAATCAATAATACTATGAGAAGCCTATTCACATTTGTATTATGGGTATTAACAGTTACGCTGTTTGTTGAAGGATGTACCAAAAAAACGTATGAAGAAACTTTACCACAGGTCAATTTCGTTTCCGTTGTGCCTTATGGTAACGATTCTGCAATAATTACCGGCAACGTAAGCTCGGCTGGTGCCAGCCCAATTGAATATGTGGGATTTGCGTATAGTACAACCCCTTCATTTGATATCTTAAGCAACCAGATACTTGGGAATGGGACTTTGGGACAGTTTTCTGCCCAGATTAAAGCCAGCCAGGATAGTACATATTATTTCAAGTGTTTTGCTGCTAATAGTTATGGATACAAAGTAAGCCAGGTTTT
>DATHNG010000151.1:0-8498 GCA_035486275.1 Bacteroidia bacterium | reverse complement strand
TTCGTACTTAGCTTTTTTGTGCTCTACATCATCTACACCGTATTTGAAATACGTTCTGTATTGGGCTACTTAAAGGGTAAGTGAATCAATTCCAGTATTAATTCTTTTCGGGGCGACTCTTGCTCTCTGCTTGCCTGAGTTTCCTGAACTCGCATCATTTGCAGCTAACCCGCGCCCACCTTTTGCCTATTTCAAAAACTAACTAAGTCAAACAATGCGCAGCACAGCGTTAGGGATCGTAGTGAAAACCCCGCAAGCGTAGTGTGGAGTTGTAACGTAAAGCCCGACCCGCAGGGGAACGCCCAAATAGTATTGAATGGATATTTCAATACACTCAACAAGATTCAAATAAAGTATAGCGTATTAATTATCGTATTTTTGTTTTCAGATGAACTTATCGCTATTCATAGCCCGCAGATACTTGCTATCGAAAAAGTCGCACAACGCCATTAACATAATATCGGGCGTAGCGCTTGGTGGCATTGCTATTGGTACCATGGCACTTATTATTGTGTTGTCGGCATTTAATGGTATTTCAAACCTGGTCCATGTACTTTACAATTCCTTTGGTGCGGATATGCAGATAACAGTTGTAAAAGGAAAGACCTTTCTTCCTACGGGACCAAAGTTTGATAGCATAAGGCATCTCGATGGAGTAAAATACTTTAATGAAGTACTACAGGACAGGGCTTTGCTGAAGATAGATGATAAGCAATCACTGGCAATATTAAAAGGCGTAAGCAGCGACTTCAGAGCTATGACACATTTCGATACACTGATCCGCCAGGGAAATTTTGCATTGCAAAAAGGCCAACTTGATTATGGTGTGTTTGGTATTGGGGTAGGCTATACACTCAACCTTGCACAAACCAATGCTGATTACATGGCTGTTACCTGCTATGCGCCTAAACGTGGCCTGCAAAATACTTTTAATCCGGAAGATGCTATTACCGAAAAGCATCTTTTCCCTTCCGGAATGTTCTCGATCAATGAAGATTTTGATTATCGATATGTGATTGTTTCGATTGATTTTGCCCGGCAACTGTTCGATTACCGTGATAGTTCGGTTACAAGTATTGAATTAGGTGTTGCTAAAAATGCAAATATTCAGAAAATAAAAGAAAAAGTGAGAGCTATATTGGGTAAGGATTATATGGTAAAAGACCTTGACGAGCAAAATGAAATGCTATATAAAACCCTTAAAACAGAAAAGCTGTTTACGTTTATTGTACTGGCATTGGTATTAATAATTGCAACATTCAATATTGTAGGTTCACTATCAATGCTTATACTCGATAAGAAAAAGGACATTGATATATTATGGAACATGGGTGCTGATATTCGTACCATTCAGCGTATATTTATGTTTGAAGGGTTGTTAATTACCTTTATTGGTGCTTGTATTGGCCTGATATTGGGCACCGCTATTTGCCTTATTCAGATCAAATTCAAATTGGTGCCTTTCAGTTCAGGTTTTGTGATTAGTTCTTACCCTGTAAGCCTTCAAGTATCAGACTATTTCAGTGTGTTTGCAGCAGTTATAGTTATTGGGTTCTTTTCCTCATGGTATCCGGTTAGGACATTTGCCTCGAAAGGCATTGAAAAAGCAGTTTAGTTTTTCCACACGCAACCGTGTATAAAATGAGGTTGTTTATACTATATAAGGGATTCATTTGCGTTATTTTTGAAAGATTATAGATATTATGCCCAAACGTTATTCAAATAAATTAAAAGACGAAGCTGCTACCCCACCCTCCAAAGGAGAACCTAAGGAAGAGAAGGAAGCGCCTGCTACTCCTTCTTCCGGTGGGATAAAAGGGTCTATCGCTCGTTTTAAGGAAAACATGGAGCGTTGGAAAGTAGCACAGCTTACAGGGCTTTTTCTTATTGTATTCTCATTATGCCTGTTATTAGCTTTCGTTTCATTCCTGTTCACCTGGCAGCAAGATTATGATAAAGTAAATGGCTCCATTACATCAATATTTTCATCGGGCACAAAAACGGCCAATTGGCTTGGGAATTTCGGGGCCTTCTTGTCCGGTCATTTTATTACTGATTGGTTCGGTATAGCTGCATTCGGTTTTGTATTGCTTTCATTCCTTGCCGGTATAAAACTTTTCCTGAATATTACCTTGCTTCCGTTTGCAAAGACCTTCCGTATTACACTCTTTATGATGGTATGGACATGTGTGATGATGGGCTATATATTCCATCAGAACCATTTGTTTATGGGTGGTGGTATTGGCTATTACGCTTCTTCATGGCTCGATGGGGTAATTGGTAAAATAGGCACGCTGGCTTCACTTATATTCCTTGGCGTAGCGTTTCTGCTCATTAATAACCTGGTTAAAATTCCTTCGTTTGCTAAATCAGAAGAAATTGAGGAGGAAGTGAAAGAAGATGTTGCTGAGCCTGTAGAATTGGAAAGACATGATATAGAAGAACCTGTATTAAAAACGGTTAAACCTAAGAACGAGGTAAAAGAAGCTGTACCGCCGGTAATTGAGTTCAATGTTGAACCGGTGAAAAAAGCAGAAGAAAAAAAAACGCCTGAAGTAAAAGCAAGTGATGTAGAGTTTTCTATTGAAAAGACACCTGAGATAGTTGAGCCAAAGATTGTTGACGAAAAAATAGAAACTGAAAAAAGTATTTCTACTTCTCCATACGACCCCACACTAGACCTTTCTTCATATAAGTTCCCTCCCTTAACACTGTTGCATGAGCATGGCCATGATACTGTACGTATTGACCAGGATGAGCTGACAGCAAATAAAGACAGGATTGTTGCAACCCTTGCCAATTACAGTATTGGAATAAAAAAGATAAAAGCTACTCCAGGCCCAACCGTTACACTATATGAGATCGTTCCACAGGATGGAACGCGTATTTCGAAAATAAAGAACCTGGAAGATGACATTGCATTAAGCCTTTCAGCATTGGGCATACGTATCATTGCTCCTATGCCGGGGCAAGGCACAATAGGTATTGAAGTACCTAACCGTAATCCGGGAATGGTTTCTATGCGGTCAATTCTAGCCTCAGACCAGTTTCAGAAAGCCGATATGGAACTGCCAATTGGCTTAGGCAAAACAATATCGGACCAACCCTTTGTAATTGACCTTGCCAAAATGCCCCATTTGTTAATGGCAGGTGCTACAGGGCAAGGTAAATCGGTAGGATTAAATGCAGTATTGGTTTCTCTTTTATATAAAAAGCATCCTTCACAAATTAAGTTTGTTTTGGTCGATCCTAAGAAAGTGGAGTTAACCCTTTTCAATAAAATTGAACGTCACTTCCTTGCTAAATTACCTAATTCAGGCGAGGCTATTATTACAGATACTAAGAAGGTAATTCATACACTAAACTCTTTATGTATTGAAATGGACCAGCGTTATGACTTACTGAAAGAAGCGCAGGTGCGAAATATTAAAGAGTACAATGAGAAATTTGTAGCACGTAAACTGAACCCTGAAAAGGGGCACAAGTATTTGCCGTATATAGTACTTATAGTGGATGAGTTTGCTGACTTAATTATGACAGCAGGCAAGGAAGTAGAAACCCCGATAGCAAGATTGGCACAGCTTGCACGTGCAATCGGTATTCACCTGATAATAGCAACACAGCGCCCTTCTGTAAATATTATTACAGGTACAATTAAAGCCAACTTCCCTGCGCGTATAGCATTCAGGGTTATCTCGAAAATTGATTCACGCACCATACTTGATTCCGGTGGTGCTGATCAGCTTATCGGACGTGGAGATATGTTATTGGCAACCGGTAGTGACCTGATAAGATTACAATGTGCATTTATAAGTACCGGCGAAGTGGAAGAAATCACTGACTACATTGGTGCTCAACAAGCTTATCCTACTGCATTTCAGTTACCGGAATATGTGGAAGAAGGAGATGAAAACGGACCTGCCGAGTTTGGGGCAGATGAGAAAGATGCTTTATTCGACCAGTGTGCCCGTATAGTAGTAGAAACACAGCAGGGTTCGGCATCGCTATTGCAACGCAGATTAAAGATAGGGTACAACCGCGCAGGCAGAATAGTTGACCAGTTACAGGCAGCCGGTATTATAGGTGCATTTGAAGGCAGTAAAGCAAGAGAAGTCCTTATAAAAGACTTTATGCAATTAGATGAGAAGCTGAAACAGTTATCGGGCCCGCCGCAGGATAGTTAAACGTGAAGGGTACCCTTCTTGGCAAGAAGTTCTTCTTTAGTCTCCTTAACCAATTCATCAACAATACAGCAGTCTACAGGGCAAACTGATGCACACTGAGGTTCATCATGAAAACCTACACACTCTGTACATTTATCAGAAACAATGTAATACCTGTCCAGTTCTACCGGTTGTTGAGGAGCATCAGCATCAGCAGATAAACCACTTTTAGCTGTGAACATACCCTTCAGTGAAGTTCCGTCAGCGAAACGCCATTCGTTACCGCCTTCATATATAGCATTATTAGGACATTCAGGTTCGCAAGCCCCGCAGTTAATGCATTCGTCAGTTATTTTAAGTGCCATAGTGTTCTTTTAATAGACTACAAAGATACAAAAAGCTATTTTATACTATTATACCCTATTTTTGCACCGCATATGAAACAGATACAAGCAATAGAAGATTTTAGCAAGCTGGGGGAAGATATGGCCGGGTTTATCGAGAACCCTCAATCTGAGATATATACAGAATGGATTGAGGCGCTAAGACTGGCTGAATATCAGAATGGATGGTTTACAAGGAAAAGCATTTTAAGTGCTTTAAAAGGAATAGCTTCCTGGCTAAATAAGCCTGAACTCGAACTATGGTTATCGAAGTATCCTGAATTAAAGAAAGAAAACGCTAAGCCTATTACTGTAAATGTAATTATGGCGGGTAATATTCCTTTAGTAGGCTTTCATGACTTTCTTTCTATACTTATAACTGGTAATAGTATCAATGCCAAACTGGCCAGTGCCGATTCTGTATTGCTAAAGTTCCTGATAAAGAAATTGATTGCCATAAATCCTGACTGGGAAAAGCATATTAATGTAGTTGAGAAGATCCCTAATACGGCCAATGCTATTATTGCAACAGGCAGCAATAATACAGCACGCCATTTCGAATATTACTTCAGGAATATGCCGCATATCATACGCAAGAACCGCAACAGTATTGCCATATTAGATGGCACTGAAACAGCAGTTGAAATAGGCAAATTAGGTGAAGATATTTTCAGTTATTATGGCCTGGGATGTAGAAACATATCTAAATTATTCGTCCCAATCGGATATGATTTTGTTCCATTCTTTCAAGGTATTGAGAAGTTTAAGGATGTTGTAAACCATAATAAATACGCTAATAACTATAATTACAATCGCACTATATTCCTTATGGATGGAGTAGTGTTTACTGATAATGGCTTTATAATGGTTACAAAAAAAGAATCTATATCCTCTCCAATAGCAGTATTGCATTTTGAGGAATATTCTGACCTTTCTCAACTGAGTGAAACATTAGTAAAAGAGAAAGAAAACATTCAATGCATAGCTGTTAAGGAAAGCTTAGGAAAGAGATTAAGAACGTTGGATATTCCAATAGTAGGATTAGGGCAAACTCAATCGCCAAAGCTTTGGGACTATGCTGATGGTGTTGACGTTATAAAATTCCTTATGGAACAAAGCAATAAGAATTAAAAGTGTTTATTTTTGGTAAAGCAGAATGAGTACAAACACCTTACAAACCGGTAATAAGTTGGCACCTTTGCAACTGGCAAATGGCGGACAGTTGTCATTTGATAATCCATTGGTAATGGGCATTATAAACATTACCCCTGACTCATTCTATGACGGTGGAAAATATATTAGTACTGAGGATGCTATTGAACAAGCTGAAAAACTATTGCTTGAAGGTGCTGATATCATTGACCTTGGGGCTGCGTCTACAAGACCGGGGGCTGAATTAATAAGCCCTGAAGATGAACTAAAGAGGCTTTTGCCAGTTCTTGATGCTATTGTTATAAAACATCCCAATGCAATAATTTCAATTGATACATTCCACTCCGAAGTAGCAACAGAATGTGTGAGGCATGACGCTGCTATTATAAATGATATTTCGGGAGGAACATTGGATGAAAGAATGATTGATACCATGGCGAAGCTGAATGTGCCCTATATTATAATGCACATGCAAGGTACTCCTCAAAACATGCAAGTAGAACCTACATATAATAATGTTGTTACAGAAGTCTATGACTTTCTTGCTGGTAGAGTAGATGCGGCAAGAGCAACAGGAATTAAGCAAATAATTATTGACCCGGGTTTTGGTTTTGGTAAAACTGTTGAGCATAATTATTTACTGCTGCGGAATCTTACTAAGTTTAGAGGGCTTGGCTTGCCAATACTTGCGGGTATTTCACGCAAATCAATGATCAATAAAGTGCTAAAGACAAAGCCTGAAAATGCATTAACAGGTACTATTGCATTAAATACGTTAGCCACATTACAAGGGGCTAATATTCTAAGGGTACATGATGTAAAAGAGGCAAAACAAGTAATTAAGCTGGTTAATCAATTTTTACACCCTGATACTGAGATATGATAGGCCTCTTTATAACATTCCGTTGGTTAGACGCTGTAGATATATTGTTGGTAGCAGTATTGCTTTATGAATTGTATAATCTTGTTCGTGGTACAGCTGCTATAAACATACTTACGGGTATTGTGCTGTTATATGTTGTCTGGCTTATTGTAAAAGCGCTTGACATGCAGTTATTCAGCAGTATACTAAGCCGCTTTCTTGATGTAGGTGTAATCGCTATCATTATAGTATTTCAACAGGAACTGAGGCGTTTCCTGCTCATTATCGGCAAAACAGAATTCTTCAATCGTAAGAATTTTACAAAGAACTTTTTAATGCTCCAGTTAGATAAACAAAACGAGCTCGATATTCACCCAATTCTTAAAGCATGCCATAACCTTGCGGATAATAAAACAGGCGCACTTATTGTAATTGAAAAAGATACTGACCTTACTTTCTACGCACAGACCGGAGACATTATTGATAGTAACATAACCGAGGCAATGCTCGAAAGCATCTTCTTTAAGAACAACCCCTTGCACGATGGGGCTGTAATTATATCAGATAATAAAATTCATGCAGCCCGTTGCGTTTTGCCTAGTACTGAAAAAACAGACTTCCCTACTAATCTTGGTATGCGGCACAGAGCTGCGGTTGGCATCACAGAAAAATCTGATGCGATTGCCATATCTGTTTCAGAGCAAACAGGGTCTATATCGGTTGCTCACCTTGGCAAGTTACACCACAACCTTACTAAAGAAAGACTTGCAACTATTTTGCAGGAAATGCTTCAATAACTACTTAGAATTTCAAGTTTACACCTCCTAGAATATTAGTTCCCGCCTGTGGAAAGTAATAATTCTGATTATACTCTACGCCGCCCTGAACATAATAATAGTTACTGTAGCCATTTGAAACATATTTCAGGTTTGTAATATTGTTTATTAGTAAAGTAATATCAAATTCTTTCAACCATTTTTTAGGAAAGAATGCATAGTTAATCCTGAAATCATTGGTAAAGTAGGCCGGTATGGCACGTCCACTATTTTGCGTATTATCAATGTATTGCTCGCCTACATATTTTGAAAGAAGGCTGAACGACATACGACTTATAGGAATAAACGTAAGTATACTTCCTGCAATCCACGAAGGAGAGAAAGAAATTTCTGATAAAGGATGTGTTTGATAGAGTATGATTTTATTACTATCGTTTGAATACACATACTCGTCAAAATTCTTTATTTCATTAATACTGTACGTTGCATTGGCATTCCATCTTAACCACTTCAATGGCTGAACACCCCATTGTAATTCTATGCCTTCACGATAGCTTTCAGGTACATTTATACGATTATAGTCCCCCACATTATTTACTTGTCCATTAAGCACCAATTGGTTCTTGTAGTCCATATAAAAAACATTGGCTTCTATGGTAGCATGTTTCCAATGCTTTTTGTAACCGGCTTCCCAATCGACAAGGTGCTCAGGCAAAGGCCGGCTTGATGGGGTTGACTGTGTATAATCATCTCTTGAAGGCTCATGATTTCCAACCGCTACAGATAAATATAAGTTCTGAGTTGTTGAGAGATCGTAGCTAAGTCCGCCCTTAGGGTTAAAGAAATCGAGTTGCACATCTTGCGTAACATTCTGCAACTGATCATTAATTCCCAGAAAAGAATAATTGATGTGGCGATACTGCATATCGGCATAGAGGCTTAATTTATTGGTAAGTTGGTAGGTTCCATTAATAAACACATTGTTATCAATCTTATGTGCCACATTATTTACGTACTGATAACTGTTACTGGGCAATCCTCCATTTTCCGCCCACAACACATTATCGTAATGTTCACCATCATATTCATCCCATGCCCCACCAATAGATGCATTTAGCCTGCTGTGGTCAGTATATTTAAGGGTATAGGTAGTACCGTAGAA
>DATHNG010000150.1:0-7366 GCA_035486275.1 Bacteroidia bacterium | reverse complement strand
CCACATATATTATAGGGCTGGTATTCCTTGGTCTTACCACTGCGACCATGCTGAGTTTATTATGGATGCTAGGGCAAATTGTAGATAATCCGAGCACTACAAACCTGATTCTTACTTTCAGCTTACTCGTGTTGCAAGCTGTTTTTTCATATAGCCGTGTGGTGCTTTTTGTAAATGTAACAGAAAAAGCACTTTCAGGCATACGGCAGGCGACATATGGGAGGCTTGTACGGCTGCACATGGACTTCTTTTCAACGCGTCGGGTGGGTGAGTTAACCAGCCGAATATCGTCAGATGTGGCCATGTTACAAGATGCGTTTACCACTACTATAGCTGAGTTCTTACGACAATTTTTGAGCATAGCGGGAGGCATTTTTGTTTTGGCCTACATTTCAATTAAGCTTATGCTTATAATGCTTGCCATTGTTCCTGTAGTAGCTGTTATAGCTGTGTTCTTTGGCAGGTTCATTCGTAAAATATCTAAACAAACTCAGGATATGGTAGCTTCTTCAAATACTATTGTAGAAGAAACTATGCATGGAATAGCTACGGTAAAGGCATTTGCTAATGAAGGGTTTGAAATTGAGCGCCATAAAAAGAGCACACTTGAGATTGTAAAACAAGCTATACGGGGTGGCAATTACAGGGGACTCTTCATCTCATTCATTATATTGTGCATGTTTGGTTCTATTGTAATAGTGTTATGGCAAGGTTCATTATTAATACAATTACATCAGGTTACTAAAGGCGATATGTTCAAGTTTGTATTATACTCGGGCGTAATTGGTGCGTCATTTGCCGGGGTGGCCGAACTATATGCTTCTATACAAAGGGCTATTGGGGCTACTGAAAGACTGATGGATATATTGGAAGAGCCTATTGAAGATATTAGTGAGACATACGGTGATAAGATACCAGATGCAGAAAAAATAAAAGGCGTTGTTGAGTTCAGGAACGTGGTGTTTCATTACCCATCAAGAAAAGAAACGAAAGTTATCAATGACTTGTCTTTTACCGTAAACATGGGCGAAACAATTGCTATAGTTGGCCCCAGTGGAGCAGGAAAGTCAACCATTACCCAGCTTTTATTGAGATTTTATGATCTAAATAGTGGTTCTATTATGATTGATGGTAAAGACTCACGTGGATATTCCCTGACTGAATTAAGGAGCCAAATGGCATTGGTGCCACAAGATGTGTTATTATTTGGAGGAACTATACGTGAGAATATACTTTACGGCAAAAACGATGCTTCTGAAGAAGAAATTATGGAAGCAGCCAAGAAAGCCAATGCTCACGACTTTATTATGAGTTTCCCAGATAAATATAATACTATAGTAGGAGAGAGAGGTATAGCTTTATCAGGTGGACAAAGGCAACGTATAGCAATTGCACGCGCTGTACTGCGTAATCCCGCTATATTAATACTCGATGAAGCAACCAGTTCTTTAGACTCAGAATCGGAGAGGCTGGTGCAGGAAGCCCTTGATAAGCTTATGCAAGGGCGTACTTCATTTGTTATTGCTCATAGGTTATCGACTATACGCAATGCCGATAAAATATTGGTATTGGAAAAAGGTAAGCTTAAAGAAATTGGTAATCACGAACAGCTGATGCAGGTACCTGATGGCTTATACAGAAGCCTGAGTAAGCTACAGTTTGAGTTGAATTAAGCTACCTGTCTTTTAGTCTGTAAACAAGTTTTAATCCAGACCATTCTTCGTCAATTGCGCAAACTTTTACATCTACAAGGCCTATTGCAAGTGCGGTATCTCTCACAATATTATCTGTAAGTTCGGTCGGTTTCTTTGCCATTTTTTTATACCAAGATACCCAGATCATTCCATCTTTCAGAATCTCATTTTTTAAGATAGGCAATTTCTCTTCAAGCTCCTTTACGGAATTGGTAAAGAAATGAATGAAATCAACCCGGTTCCCTTTATTGGTAATAGTTACATCAGCTATAATGTCACCTATTAATGCCTTATAGTTTGCAGGCGGATTAACAAGCTTAATTGAAAATCCCTGTTTGATACCTAGTTTTTTGTAAAGTGGGGTAGAGGAGTATCCTGCAGCCATTTATGCTTTTACCTTTTCCTGTTTTTCAAATTGTATTTCGTACAGGTTTTTGTAATAACCTCCTTTACGAAGTAGTTCCTGATGTGTACCTTCTTCCACTACCTGTCCATGGTCTAATACAAGTATTTTATCTGCCCGTTGAATAGTAGCAAGCCTGTGTGCAATAATTATAGATGTACGATGTTCAGTGAGTTTCTCAATTGCGTGTTGAATCAATCTTTCCGTTTCGGTGTCAATTGATGAAGTAGCTTCATCAAGAATAAGTATGCCCGGGTTTTGCACATATGCCCTGATGAAAGATACAAGTTGCCTCTGTCCGGCAGATAATACAGCCCCTCGCTCCATAACATTGAAATTATACCCTTCAGGTAAGCTATTAATAAACTCTTCCGCACCAATGACAGCAGCAGCATACTGCATTTGAGCCGGGGTTATACTTTTATTGTAAAGTGTAATGTTGTTTGCTATAGTATCTGAAAACAGGAATACATCCTGCAGCACAATTGCTATGTTCTTTCTGAGTGTGTCGATCTTATAATCGCGCAGGTCTTTACCATCAATCGAAATGCTTCCTTTCTGGTAATCATAAAAACGGCCTAGTATGTTTATCATTGATGATTTACCGGCACCGGTAGCACCTACAATAGCAAGCGTTTGCCCGCTCTTTACATTAAATGAAACATCCTTTAGTACCCAGTTTTCATCGTTATAAGCAAACCATACATTA
Source organism: Bacteroidia bacterium (assembly GCA_035486275.1). Taxonomy (GTDB): domain Bacteria; phylum Bacteroidota; class Bacteroidia; order JABEUT01; family JABEUT01; genus JABEUT01. Next base: position 4,560 of record DATHNG010000150.1, on the reverse strand, counting down.
TTGAATGCTATATTCCCTTCCATTTTTGCCGATTCTATTTTACCTGTATCATCAATAAAGGTTTGGGTATCAAAAACCTTAAATATACGTTCGGCGCTAACAACGCCCATTTGCAGAGTGTTTATTTTGTCAGACATTTGCCTGATAGGGACAAACAATAGGTTTAAGAACTGCATGAAAGCTATAATTTCACCAGGGCTTGAAATACCGTATAAAATTCCTTTACCAGCATACCACACTACCAGTGCTATAGATATTTGAGAAAGAATATCTACTACCGGGAAAAAGATGGAGTAGTACCATATTGAACGTATGTTGGCAATTTTATGATCGTTATTTATTTGCTTGAACCTATCGAACTCAATTTGCTCACGATTGAATATCTGTACAATATTCATCCCGGTAATATGCTCTTGTACGAAGGAATTAAGCTTGGCAACCTGTACCCTTACTTCCTGAAATGACTCGCGGGTAGCCTTTTGAAACAAATACGTTGCAAAAAGTAAAACCGGAATTACACTCAGGCTTAGCAATGCAAGTTTCCAGTTAATATATATCATTACACCTATTACCAGCACCAACATAAGTAACTGGCTAAGGATGGTGATAATTCCTTCAGAAAACACATCTTCTATAACCTCCATGTCTGAAGTTACACGGGTAATAAGCATGCCGATAGGTGTTTGGTCAAAAAACTGCAAACGAAGGTTCAGAACATGCGTATATAGATTAATTCGCATATCCTTTATTATTTTTTGACCTAACAAATTGGTTGAATAATTAGTCATGAATTGAAATACCCCTCTTAAAATAAGCAGCGAAAACCAAAGGAGTGCTGTAATTAAAAGAGCATGAATATCATGGTTCTTCCCTATATCAATATTAATGGCTTTTTTCGTTAATAGTGGACCATAAGCTGTGGCAACGGCAAGCAGTATTATACACCCGAGCGAAAACCAAGCTATTAGCCAATAGGGGCGGGCATATTCCAATATACGCTTGAATAGCTTTACATCAAATATTTTACCACTTACCTTATTCATATTATTTGCAAAGTTAGGGAAAACATAAGTGTGAAATGAAATATGTCATTATGTCATGCAAAAATGGCTGGCATGGGCTTTGATGTTAGTAGAGTGTTAAATTAAATAATAACAATTAAAAACAATTTATATGACACTTATTAAATGGTCAAAACCAAATGGCTTAGGTAATAGAAATGAGATCTATTCATGGCCTTATTCAATGTTCGATGAGTTCTTTACCGGGAACGCCGGAGGTAATGCAGCATTTGTACCCGCAGTTAATATTTCAGAAAAAGCTGAGGGTTTTAATGTAGAAGTTTCCGCACCGGGCTTAAAAAAAGAAGATTTTAAGCTGGAAGCACACGATGGAACCCTGCGTATTTCTTGCGAACATAAAAATGAGAGCAAGGAAGAAGGAAGAACCTTTACCAGAAGAGAGTTTCGTTACGGTTCATTTTCCAGAAGTTTTACCTTGCCGGAAAATGTTCAGGTGGAAAACATTAAAGCAAGTTATGAAAATGGAATCCTTAACATTGAACTTCCTAAAAAACAGGAAGAGGCAAAGCAATCTATTAAGGAAATAAAGGTTTCCTGATGGGTTTAGTTTTCTTGTGAAGGGCGTGGAATAAGTATTTCACGCCCTTTTTTTATTCTTATGTTAATAGAATAGTAATAAATGAAATTTATTTAACTCACTATTAACGCTTTAGTGTTAATCTGTTTCATTTTATGTTGTGAATGTTTGCTTTTTAAATTGCTGATTCATACCTTTGATTTAATAATAACTCCCATTCTCCCCTTGGGCTAAAAAGCGATATATGAAGAAGTTTACCTCTCTTTCAAAACTCAAAAAGGTTGGTTCATTAATGTTGCTAGTGGTTGGCGCTAGTGTCGCTGTTGCAATTACATCACTTCAATCAGCACATACTCAGGCTAAGCTTGACGTAGGGGACGGAGATGATGATGAGCCACTATCTTCAAGTTGTGGAGGAACCGAAAGATGGAGTGAAAAGGTATTTACTGATGCAGATGCAGGAAGTATAGATTTTGCACATCCGCACCCTACAAGTGTAACTCACCTTGTTGGCTTACCAACTGTAACACCAACTTCGAGTAATCCAAAAATTCAGCCCCAAGAAGATTCTGTATACACAGTTATTGTAACTATTAAAGAATACAGGCCTGAATCGGATAGTGATTGTCATTTGGTAATAACTGATGGAAGTAGTAATACTATGGTAGCCGAAATACCTGATCCAGGTTGTTCATCGGTTGCTGCCTCTCCGCAAAAGGCTGCTTTTATTTTGTGTCGCGAATGGGCTATAAAGAATTTGGGTACTATAATTAATACAAGTGTTAATGTTCCCAAGGTAAGTATAACTGGGGTTTCATTTTACGATCCGCCACATGGTCAGTCTGGTGCGTCTCCTAATAATATGGAACTTCACTCGGTTATTGATATACACTTTTACAGCCCAACTGGTGTAGATCAAATAGTTGATAATTATAGTGCCAGTGTATTTCCTAACCCGAGTAACGGCGTATTTAACGTAAAACTGGGTGCCGATAAGGGTAGGCTAGAAGTATATAATATGATTGGTGAGCAAGTATATACGGGTGAACTGAACAATGGAAACAATACTATAAATATGGAAGGCCGATCATCAGGTATGTATTTATACAAAGTACTTTCAGAAGAAGGAGACTTTATTTCAGCAGGTAAAATGCTGATAAAATAAAAAAAATTATTTTTCAAGTAAACTTAACATTTCTTCAAGCTCGGCTACCTTATCAGGGTGGCCGAGTTTATTATAGGCCGATACCAGGTTGCGTATAAGTCGCTCTATAATATTGCTGTTAGAACAAGGTGTATAGTACATTTTCTCAGGAGAAAGATTTAGTTGTTTTAAAAACATATCAATTTCCCTGCGGCTGAATACAGCACCTTTACTAAATGGGTTAATATAAAAAAGTATCTTGTCTTCCCATTCGTTATCTGAAAGATCATTTTCATCTACATAAGCCATTACAAAGTGTTGTGGCAGGTTAACTCCATATATAGGCATTTGTAATTGATTAGCTATTACAAGGTATATTATAGCCAATGTAAGGGGGTTCCCTTTTTTATTTTCAAGAACTTTATTGATGTACGAATTTTCGGGAGCATTATAATTTTCAGTATTTCCACTGAAACGGTGAACATCAAATAAAATATGATTTATTACCCTTACTTTTTCAAGCGCGGTCAGGTTTTCATTTAGTTCAAGCCAAACATCCTGCTTTATAAGTTGTATCTGCTTCTCCAGTTTTTCTTCTTTCAGATCGGGATACTGATAACGGGCAATGAGTAGAACACCCATCCATAAATTATCAGAATTGTTTTGCTTCCACTCAGTAAGCGATTCCAGTATTTTTTCGAATTGAATACGATGAATAATGTTTTCAATCCGCGATTGTAAAAGAGGGCTGAACGAAGATTCCCATGCATCTTCAAGCACAGGTATCACTATTTCGCCAATATCCAACAATTTACCTTTTATTGAGCCGAATATTTTTTCATCCGGATCATCCAACAGGCTGATCAATGCCGATATCTCTTTTTTGTCCATCTCAGCCATTCAGGTATGCTGTGATTTGATAGGGAAGGTTAAGGAACAAAATTTAATTGCTTGTCAGCTATTAATGAATCAACTAATGATGGGTCCAATTGCTTCGTTAATGTTTGAGTATGACGACTTGTATATATACCTATTCCATTTTTTACATCTGAAAAAGAAGGCGGGTCCTGGTCAATACCAAGTGAAGGCTGGCTTAGTTGAATGTATGTATTAAAATCATCAGATCCGCTGGTGAAGATCAAACGCAATGAATCCGCAGTCCTTTGAACGCCGGCTTCAACCGGTATCATTGAATTAGCCATTTGAATGAACTGGTATCCCGTTATATTATATCCCATTGGGAAACCTCCGTCAATAGTAGGCGAAGTTTGAGTTGCAAATACCCAATCAATAGATTTTTCAGATTTCCCTGAACCCGTTTGCTCACTATAGAAGAACCGGAATGTCAACTGGTAAATTCTTGCGTTAACGGTACTTGTCCATCCTATTGTAGTTGGATATTGATTGCTGAAGTTAAAAAAGAAATAAGGAGGCCCTATTACAGTGCTACTAAAAGTAGCATCTTGTAAAAGTGTAGTAGAACCGGTTAAAACCTGGTGTGTATGGTTATTAGTAACAATTAGGTTGTACGTATCATTAATATTAAGCGCAGCGTTGGTTTTGTATAGTATTTGCTTAGGATATGAAAATGTGCCGGCAGGAACGGGTATAGATGAATCTGCAACCAATGTAATGGTTTGTACCACATTACCATTGCTATTAACATCTTGCAATTGTACGCTTATCTGGTTTGCAGGGTAATAGATAGAGTCATACACCTGTGCCATTGTATACGCATTGCCAACGCCTTCATAGGCTTTGTTAATGCGGATATAGTGGGTGGCATCGTTCTGATCCATTAAGCCATATACAACAGT